>JAQVYB010000167.1 GCA_028708815.1 Kiritimatiellia bacterium
CATAGAAAGAATCAACCACATGACCCCAGGAAGAAATGAATTTTCCAGCACCATGCGGATAGACATCCCCGACGATATCGTGCTGGATGCCGACGAAAAATCCTCCTTGACGAGCAAGCTGAAAACGTTGGCGGCGGCCACGGACTCTTCCGAAAAAAATGTTTCCTCCGACTTTGACTCGAAGTATGACGAGCTGCTTCAAAATATCTATGACGCCGCCTTAATCACGGATCTTTCCGGCAAGATCATCGAATCCAACATCCGCGCCTCCCAATTCTTCAACTACTCGCCGGAAGAGCTCGGCGAACTGAACATCCTTTCCCTGATTGCCAATGCCGAAGACACCCTCATCCGCTTTATTTGCGAAAGCCTTTCCGATCAGCGCTATGTGCTCGTACAAGCCTTCTGCAAAAGAAAGAATCAGACCGTTTTCCCTGTGGAAATAGCCGTTAACATGCTGCACATCCCCGATTCCCAGCTTTGTTTCTTCATTCGCGATATTACCGCCCGTCAAAAGGCGGAAGACGCCCTGCGCGAATCCGAACTCAAATTCCGAACCATTTTTGAAAACAGCACCGACGGCATCTCTGTACGCCAATACTCCTTTGGCAAGACCGTCACCAGTCGTCTGATGGACTGCAACAAGGCGTATGTTGCCATGAGCGGGCGCACCCTCAAAGAACTGCACACAGAGAATTCAGCGGATTTCATCCAACTCATTCAGCCGGCCACCCCTGAAAAAGTGCGCGAATGCATTGAGCGTATGCAGCCCTATGAAGGCACCTTCTCCTGGATACGTCCCGATAAAAAAGAAAACGTCATCGATTACAAGGCCGTGCCCATTCAGATCGGCAACCGCATCTATGTCTACAGCATTGACCGGGATGTCACCAAGCAGAAGCACGCCGAAGAAGCCATTCGCAAGGCGGAAAAACAGGAGGCCATGCTCGCCAGCGTTGGAGCTGCCTGCCATCACCTCGGCCAGCCGGCTACCGTACTGCTCACCAATCTGACCCTGCTGCAAAGCGGCCACCTCGACGCCGAATCCGCCGCAGGCCCTTGCCTCCAGGCCGCTGAACGCATCGCCGACATTCTCCACAAACTCAACGCCGTAGATGAATACAAAACGGTACCCTACGCCCAGGGACGCTCCGGCGACACGTCCCAAAACCGTATCCTGGACATCTAAAGCGGGTGCCCCGCAACCCAGTTGACCTTTCTTGATTCTCCCGTCGTTTGATTCTGTGTCAATCGTTTGATGCCTGCCCGCTTTAGGCATTTTCGGGCACATTCAGATTTGAACAGGCGGGCAAACCGATTCACAGCGCCAATCCACGAATCAGATTTTCCACACATTCCAGCTCCATATTCAACCGCCCTTCCACGGTATACGAAGCCACATGAGGCGTGAGCAGCACCTGCTCATAGGACTGGAGCGGGCCGGCATACGGTTCCTTCGGAAGCGCATCGAGCCAGGCGCCGGCCACAACACCGGAATCCAGCGCTGCCACCAGTGCCGCTTCATCCACAGCGCCGCCGCGTGCGGCATTGCAAAGAAAGGCCCCGGGTTTCAGCCGCGAAAAGGCATCGACATCGAGCACGCAGGACTCCCCGGAGAGGTGCAGCAGCACCACGTCCGCCTGCGGCAAAGCCGCATCCAGAGAGACGGTGGGCGTATCGGCTGCATGCGGATCCACCACCAGCCGATTCACACCAAACGGCACCAGCAACTCCGCCACACGCCGTCCGATCCGGCCATACCCCACCATGGCCACGGTCTTGCCCTGAAGCAGTGAACCCGTTCGTTTATCCCATTTCCCTTCATGCAGCGCGGCATTCATCACCGCGACCTGCCGCATCACGGCCAGCAGACACCCCACCGTCATTTCCGCCACCGACTCGGTCGGCCCATTCGGCGTATTGAACACCTGTATGCCGAATTCCTTCGCGGCGGCCTGATCCACGTTCGACATGCCCGCACCGCAACGCGAGATGACCTTCAGCGTCCCCCGTGCGGACTCCAGCACCTCCCGATCCAACGGTTCAAGCCCGGCAATCAAGCCATCCACACCCGCCAGAAGACGGATAATTTCCTCTTTCACATAGCGCCGCTTGTATGGGTTGGGCAGGATATGGCACCCCGCCTCGCGGAGACGCCGCAGGGGGCGGTCATTCTGTTCGCCAAAAGAAGAAGGTCCAATCAATACATTCATCGTACGCCATCCTTTCGTTGCGCTTCCGCCTGTTCACGCCCCATCCGCATCCGCCGACGGGAAAAAAAGGCGCAGCGTGCCATCCTGCTCCACCGAGAAAATGCCATCGGCCAGGCGGGCAAAGAGTTCATAAAAGAGTTTCTTTTCACTGCGCAGGGTCATGGGCGGCGTCGTGACGACATTCAATCCGCGCATCCCCGGCTCATGGCAAAGGCTCAACACCACCTCGCGCCGCTCCCCGCTCAACACCACCTCCAGCAGATCGCCCAGAAAAACCGACAACCGCTCCGGCTCCACCAATACCGACAGCCCCTCCTCTTCCGGGGAAGCGGCCACACTCACATCCCCCACCCGCGCCTGCTCATCGAGCCGCCGCGCCAGATACAATCCGAACGCCTTTTCATCCCCGGCCAAATCGGCGAGTTCATCGTGACCGAGCGGCGGCGGCTTCAAAAGCCGGGTAACCTTTCTCACCAACGGAATAAGCGGAGTTGCACAAGCACACCGGCGCAAATCCACGCCCAGCATGAGCGCAATATAATCATTCAACAAAAATTCCAACCGAAACAGATACATCTCCCCCATCCCATCCGGTAGAGGCATGCTCTTCAGAATCTTCCGGATCTTCCGAATCAGCTCCACGCCCTTCATCGGAATGGCCGCCTGCATTGGATCGTTGGCCTGCTTCTGCTCAAAGGCGTGAAATTCTTCGATATAGTGATCCACGGCGTCCATATCCAGATCATGCCGGAAGCCGGCGGCAAGCCCGTCTTCCTGCAAATCGGCCAATCCCTCCGCAATACGCAGGAGGCGCCCGCCCTGTGCAACCAACTGCACCCCCACTTCGCGCATAAACACCACGGCGCATTCTCTCAGAAACTGTATGCGCGCAGCATCCAGACGGGTCAGTTCCCCCAGTTGTCCCGTCTCACGGAGAATGGTGGCGATGATGCCCCGGGTAGTCGCTGCATTCAGCATATTCCCATGCCCGCTCCAAACAGCATCCACGCCGCCGGAGGCAATCCAGGCATCCAGGAAGGACAGCGATATACGAAGGTTTAATGCCGACCAACCCGGCAAACCCGCCACCACCGGTCTGTGTGCAAAAAGAATATCCCCGCAAAAGAGCCAACGCCCCGCCTGGATGCACAGGCTGTCGTCGCTGTGTCCCGGCGTATGAAAAACCGTGATCGCCTCTCCTCCATCCAACGTCAGCACCTGACTCTTCACGGCGGCGTCTCCACACACAGTCTCCTCAATCGGCCCCTCTCGACAAAACGCCAATCCGGGAGGCGAAGCATGCGTGCCAAGGCCCAGCAAGGCACCATCCATCGCCACCTGCAAATCATTTTCCCCATACACAAACGATGCCGTCACTTCCGCATCGCCCTGCTGCAATGCCTCGGCACCCGACTGTTGCGCCACGTAAAAGCAGGGCGCCTCAAGGCGATCTTTCATCCACAGCAGCGACCGGGCGTGATCGCGGTGACAATGGGTGAGCAGCACCAGCACCGGGCGCCCCCCCGAGCCTTCGTCCACCGCTCGGCACACCTCGGCGAGATGCCTCTCCGTGCCTCCCGGATCAATCACCACGAAACACGAAGCGAAACGAAGCAGGTAGGAATTGCAGCACGTCAAATCCGCCGAGTGTTGGCAGCACTTCAACGCCACATTCGAACCGGGCGCGATCTGCCAGTCATCATGCATCATCAGAGAAGCCATCAGGTATTATCCGTCCGTTCGCAGCAATCCACCCAGAGATGCAGCAGTACCGCGTGAGCGGATTCCGCCTGCCCATACGTCGGCGCGGCCACATAAAAATTCAGATCGCCCGCGCGACGCAACGGGTTTTCCGCCTCCATGGCGGAAAAGGTGACCACCGACATATTCAGCTTTCGCGCCACGCGAATGGCCTCGAGAATATTGGGGCTTTTTCCGGAACTGCTGATGGCCACCAGGAGGTCCCCCGGCGTACCGCGTCGCTGAAGCGGTGTCGCATAGAGTTGTTCCGAACCGAGGTCGTTTGCCACGGCCGTAATCAACGCCAGGTCCGTGAACACCTCCGTACAGAGGCCGCCGTTCTTGCACAAATCGGCGGCGATATGACTGGCCATCGAAGCACTGGCGCCATTGCCTATCATAAAAATGGTCTTATGAAATGTGCGCGTCAGCTCGGTCATTTCCGCGAGTTCGGAAATAGCCGCATCCTGATCCAGCGGTTCGCCGGTCTGCCGCGTAACCTCCAGCCGAAGCAGGATATCCGTCAGATCCGCAATTCGTTCCTGATAGTTCTTCATGTCCGTCTCCTTATCGGCACCTTACGGCGTTTATGTTGTTTGGCCTGTTTTTACACCGCTCTGATAAACCCGGTCAATCAGCGTCATGAGTTTCAGGGCATCGGTCGAGCTGCCGTACTCCACGCGCTTGCCGCTTTGCAGCGCGTGGAAGAAGGCGGCTATTTCCGAATTCCAGGAGCTGTCGGTCGGATAGGAAAATGACTGCGGCTCATCCCAGCGCGCCTCCGGAGGCTGACTCAGATTGCGCTCAACAGTCAACACTTCATCGCCATAAGCACCCGACGGTGTTTTCAGTCCGTTGATCACCAGGTGTCCTTTTTCCATGAAAACTTCCAGCGAAAACAAATGCCGCCATTGCAGCATCGTGGAATGCAGCGAGGCCGCCACGCCGGTCTTCGTGTTCAGAAAATTCGCGAACACGTTGTCTTCAATATCCAGCGCCCAGTAGCGGTTCTGGACAATGGCCTGCACCACATCGAAGTCGTTCGCAAAATGCAGGAAGAGATCCAGCATGTGAATCCCCTGATCCAGCAGAATACCGCCACCGGCCAGTTCCTTTTTCGCGCGCCAGGTGTCGAAGAAATTGGCGTCCACATTTTTTCCGTAGCGTCCGCGCATCCAAAGCAGATGACCGAACTCGCCGGAATCAATCAGTTCCTTCGCCTTCTTGATGCTGCCGTGATGACGATGGTTGAAGCCGTACATGAGTTTTTTTGTCGACTCCATTTCCACGGTCCTAATCTCACGGATGTCCTGCGCGCAAAAGGCGGGCGGTTTTTCACAGAACACATGCTTCCCGGCTTGCAGCGCGGCGATCGTCAGCGCCTTGTTCAGATAGTTCGGCGTACAAATGAATACCGCCTCCACCTCCGGGTCCGCAATCACCGCCTCCGGCGACTCCACACGCGGCAGACCGTCCTCGCCGGGATCGCATTGCGGGTCATACACCGCGCAAATCGTACCGCCGCCATTTTCACGAATCGCCTTCGCGCGGATTTTCCCCATCTTCCCGTAACCGATAATACCAATTTTGATCATGATGCTTTTCCCTGATAGGACTGTGATTCCTCTTCCTGCACATATTGAAAACATTGCTTTCGATTTGCACCTTTTTTCGCATTCACGAAAAAAGGGACGGAATTTTAATGACCAGTTTGACCACGGAATCAACCCCCGGCACGTCCAATTTAGGCATGTGGGCATCTTCGGGGAATAAAATCGTGAAAAAACCGGTCGAATTGGTCACAAAAGCATGCGGAAACGCCGGTTTTTCAAAATGTTCGGCATCGGAAGCTTCATCGTAGTCATTTTGCGGGTTCAAGGCCTCCGTCGGCGCAATTTCGATGCCTTCCGCGCCTGAAATTGTGTATTGCAGGTCAATCGTATGCCGATGAGCCTCAAAACGGGCGTTTTCGCGCGATTTCAGGGAATAACTCATGATTCGGGCATAAAAACCGTCTTCCCCAAGCGGATAAAGGCCCTCTTGGGTGTTATTTTGGTTGTTTTCGAGCCATTTTAACGCCGTTTCCCACATTTTTGAGCCCGAAAACAGGTCGCGAGGGCTTTTGGACGTGAATTTTCCGTGAATCATGACTTTTTCTCCTGCTCAATCAGAAAAGGTAGGTAGTTGTCTGTAGAAATGACATCAAACGAAGCTTCCGGATAGTTTGAGAGCCATGCGGCAGGCGGCTTCACTTTTCTACGCTGATACTTAAATTCATAGGCTGCCAAAGCATCCCCCGATGATTCCTCCACCAGATCAATCTCCTGTTGATCGTAGGTTCTCCAAAAATACGGCGTCGCGCGACAGGCAAGATAGTCGTTGCGCTTGAGCCGCTCCATGAAAAGAAAATTCTCCCATAGCATGCCCGCATCATTTCTCAGCGAGAGCGTTTTGAAGTTTTCCAGAAGGGCATTAAGAATGCCATTGTCGTGGAAATAGTATCTGACGCTTTTTGTCACTTCTTTCCGCAAATTCCGGGAAAACCCACGAACCCGGACCAGGACAAAGGCTTTTTCCAATAAATCCAGATATCGCTCCACTGTTTTCCCGTCCATTCCGAGTTGTGTCGCCAGTTCACGGTGAGACACCTCACGCCCCACCTGAAAAGCCACCAGCCGTAGCAAATCCCCGATTTTTTTCGAACTTCTGACCGAATCCAGCATCAAAATATCCTTATACAGAGCTGAATCACGCAGCTCCATAAGATAGTCGGCCTTTTCAGACGCACTTGCACCGTTCAACACCTCCGGATACATTCCATAGATCATCCATGACTCGAGGGATTGATTACAAAACATCCCGCCCAGTTGTGCATTCAATTCCAGTACAGACATCGGGTATAATTTCAGCGTCCTTTTTCTTCCGGTCAGCGGCTCACCAACCTGATGAGCCAACTCGAAGGAAGAGGACCCTGTAACAATAAAGCGGGTCGACGGAAGGCTATCAACCATCAGCTTCAGGACCTCGCCAACCGATGGAATAGACTGCGCTTCATCAAAAAACACGACATCATACCCACCAAAAAGAAGCTCAATGCGTGAAACAGACCGATCTTCCAACGTACGGCGCAGGGACAGATCATCGCCGGTACCCCGATATATTTTGAGTGGGCTCCCGGTCAAAAAATGGTCCACCAACCATGTTTTCCCGGTCCTACGTGCTCCATACAACACAAGTACCTTCCCTGGAACAACAAGCTCCGAAAGAATCGTTGTGTAGAACCTTTTAAAAATCATTTTTATGTCCAAACCGACAGATTTAATTCCGCATATTTATATCTATACGCGGAACACAAGAGGCCGTCAAGCTTCAATAGGTGGTTTCCCTGGACTCCAATATTCCGGGGCGCTGAGTTCCGCATCCACACTTTGGGCAACCCGCATTAACCGTTCCGCGCGCCGGAAATCGGCTTCGTGGCTCACTTTTACGGCATGCGAGGAATCAATGGGGAACAGCAGACGGTTCGTGCCGAGATACCCCCTCCGTTCCGCACGGTACATCGCCAAAAAGGTCGGGGTATCCCAAACCGCGACCGCCCAGTTCAATATCTGCACCGGCGGATTCTTCTGCGACGCCTGCAAGGCCGCCTGATCGTCGATATTCACCCCGCGCCCCTGACAAAACACCTGCATCTGCGTCTGCTCACAGGTGATCAACGTGTCGCAATCCGACGCCGCATACGCCGCCAGCGCGTTGCGCACATCCTCCGGCGTCACCAGCGGACACACCGGGCTGATCATCACCAGCGTATCCGGCTGCATCTTCTCCATAAAATCCGCCGCAAAGTCATCGCCCTGCGCCTCGTCGGAGGCCAGCCACGCGTCGCGTCGATACGACTTCACGCCATACGCCTCCGCCAGCGCCATCAGCACCTCGGAATCCGTGTTGATATAGATGTCCTCAAAACAGCCGCTCGCCTTGGCGCACTCCACCGCATACGCAATCATCGGCTTCCCGCAGAGCATCCGCAGATTCTTCGCAGGCACCCGCTTGCTCCCCGCCCGCGCCGGAATCATACACAATGTTTTTCCTGTTCTTTTCATG
>JAQVYB010000168.1 GCA_028708815.1 Kiritimatiellia bacterium
TAAAGCCGGCAAATTCCTGCGCGCCCATATCGAAAACCGTTTTGCCCTCCACCAGCCGCGGCATTCCCGCATTGGGCTTGGCCAAAAGAGGAATGACAGCATACGGTTTGATATGACGGATCACCTCCAGCATCTGCGCAGGGCCCGTCGAGCAATTGCATCCGAAGGCGTCGGCGCCGAGAGCCTGAAGGGTAATCAACGCGGAAAGCGGGTCGGTTCCGGTCAGTGTTCGTCCGTTTGCATCGAAGGTCATGCTGACCATCACAGGAAAATCACACACTTCCCTGACCGCCAGCAGGGCCGCACGTGCCTCCTGAATATCCATCATTGTTTCAATGACAAACCCATCTACGCCACCTGCCAGCAAAGCCCGTGCCTGTTCACGATAAACATCCACCGTCTCTTCAAAAGGAATCGGACCGAACGGCTCCGTGAGGCGACCCGTCGGCGCAAGATCGCCGAAAACCCATCCATCGCCAAAAGCTTTTCTGGAGAGCGCAACCAAGTGCTGATTGATTTCGTTGAGTCGCCCTTCCAAACCAAATTCGGCCAGTTTGACCCGGTTGGCGCCAAAGGTGGGGGCATAAACGACGTGGCTTCCCGCGCTGCGATAGGCGCTCTGCAGGTCCAGAATGCTTTCCGGATGATCCAGTACCCAGCTTTCCGGGCAAACGCCCTGGGGCATTCCCCGGATTTCAAGCTGAGTGCCTGTGGCGCCATCCAACAAAGTCAATTCGCCGGATAACAGTTGTTCTTTAAAATCCATTGTATTCATTGAATAATCCATTCGTTCTTATAGCGAGAGAAGGCGCGAAACAGACAGAACGGACGGGGCTTATCTTCAGCGCGGTTCCGCCACATAAATCAGAGGCAACCCTTCGCGTTTGGCTTCCCAAACCACTAACCCGTTGGCCGTTCGCGGATGATGATCTTCGTAATCATTGTCTGTGAGGATGGTCGATGTCGATTCATTCACCTCCTGAATCAGAACCTCCGCATCCCAGTTATCCACATACCCCACCCAACAAATCACGCCGTCTCTAACGTCGGGATCCACATCATCGTAACTGTTATTCGTGATGCGCCGAGAGGAAGCACCGTCATAGAGGAATATCTCGTAATTGTCATCCTGGATTCCCTGCCAAACCACGTATTGACCCCATATCCGCGGATTCACATCGTCCTCGATATTGTCGCTGATCATCATGATTTTCCCCTCCCGCCAAAGGAAAATATCACCTTCCACCGATGGATACCCCTCCCAAACCACCACCCCATTCCAGATCATCGGGGAGACATCGTCAAAGTTGTTATTGGTCAATTGAACGGTTTCTCCGGTTTCGAGGTCCCGCATCATGATTTCATAGTCCTGACCATCCCATGCATACCAGACGAGATAGCGATCATGCATTTGCGGACCCATGTCATAGTAGCAGTTCGTGGTGAGCTGCTGGGGAGCATCCCCCACTCTGGAAAGCACAATTTCCCATCCGCAGGGCCACGGACTGGCGCGCTGCCAGGAAATATAGTCACCCCAACACACCGGCGAAGTGACGTTCAAAATGCCGTCCGCCGCTTCCTGCGGCAAATCTGTGTTCTTGGTGTCCAACGAATCGACCAACTGATTGGTCGGGGTGTGTGCCGAAGAAAGCTTGGCTGACCCGGAGTCAAGCGAAAACGAGACAGGCTTCGCCTGTCCATCCGCCCAGCGGCAAATGCCCCACCCTTGTTTCAGCATGGTTTTCGTTACCATGGAGACCACCGGGGCACTAGCGGCCTTCGTTTCGGCTGGTTTCACTGCCGTTTCATTTCCATTGGTCCCCGTCAATTCATCGGCGTTGATTTTCTCCGGCTCAGGTGCAACATAAACGGACTCCTGATATTCCACCTCCTTGGAGAGGCTGCCGGCCCAAACCACCATATCGCGATACACATATGGATGCAGCCCGGAATCACCCTTGTTTTTCGTCAGCTTCTGAGCAATACCGTCCTTGTAAATAAAGATATCGGCCCTTGAGGTATCCTTGGTGCGTTCATAAGCGTACCAGGCAATCAGGCCTGTTTCACTGATCACCGGCTCACGATTCAGTAGCGTTTTGTCGGCAATCTGCTTGATGGTATACTCTTTGGCAAAGAGAAAACCGGGGAGCAGGGCCAACGCAATAAAGAGGCAGACCCCTCGTGTGCGCGAGGTAAGCACCTTGCGTGAAAGCACAGTATAACTGTATGACATTCTCAACATTACCAACGTATTATTAGCCGCTTATACAGCAAGGCCCTCCTCCTTGCAAAAGAATAAAAGCTGATTTGTTCGTCCGCATCTCCGTCAGGCCATACGTTTAGATGATTCATCCGTGCCTTGATGCGTCGAGAGAATCCGCGCCTCCATCTGATTGTTTTCGACCTCCTGCTGAAATTCATCGCTGTATCGAAGACCGACAAGGATGGTCTTAAAAGTGCGAAGCAAGATGACCAGGTCCAAAAAAAAGCTCATGTTTTTAATGTAGAAAAGGTCATATTGAAGCTTCATTCTCACCCCTTCAATGGTGGTGGTGTAGGGATGCCTCACCTGGGCCCAGCCCGTGATGCCGGGGGGGACCAACAGGCGTTCCTTGAAAAAGGGAATGGCCGATTCCAGCGTTTCAATAAACTCCGGGCGCTCGGGCCGCGGCCCCACCAGACTCATCTCGCCGCGCAGCACATTGATGAGCTGCGGGATTTCATCGATTCGCCATTTGCGCAGGAAACGTCCCACACGGGTAATGCGCATGTCATTCGAGGTAGCCCAGACCGCCCCGGAATGCTGTTCGGCATCATGCCGCATGGTTCGCAGCTTCATGAGCGTGTAATTTACGCCATCCAGGCCAACCCGAATCTGCCGATAAAACACCGGACCACGTGAGGTCAACTTGACCAGCAACATAGCCGAAAGCAATACGGGTGAAAGCAGCATGAACCCCACCAAGGCCACTGTGAAATCCATGATTTTCTTTACCTGCCGGATGTGAATACGGGAACTGTTCATTGCAGCATTCATCAACCATTCATCATCAATATAATCGATCGGGATGCGCTGAGCCAACTCCTCGCTCAGACCGATGTAATCCATGATGGCCACCCCCGAATAGCGCAGCGGACGCAGGATGCGCAGGATGGCGGGTTCATGCACCCGCGAGGTGGCCACGATCACGGTATCCACATCATAGGCCTCGGCATATTCCTTCAGGTTGGAAACAGGCCCCAGCACGGGAATCCCGTGCATCAGCGAAGCGGGCGGGAGATCCTCGCTTGCTCCCCCCATGGTGACCATGCCGAAAAGGGTATAGCCGGCATCCGGCGAATCGCGCAGCAGCTCCAGCACCTTCTCCACCTGAGCCTCCTCGGCAAGCAGCAGACAATTTCTGGAAAACAGCCCATATCCCAGCGCCAACCGGAATAGACGCCGCATCATCCAACATCCGGCGAAAATGAAAACGCCGGAGAGCAGAAGAATACCCCGCCCGATATGCCACTGAAAACGAGCATAGAAGATAAGAATAATGATAGCCAGGCTGATCGTCGTCACCACAAGAGTCAGGCGAAACGTTTCCGACTTCCTTGTCACCACGTGGCGGTCATACATGCCGCCGGCAAAGAACACCAGACCGAAAATAATACAACTCCCGGTTAGTGGTATAATATTTTGAGAGATGTAGGCAAGAGATCCAAGCGGCCCAAGGCGGAGTATCGCGGAAAGCAGAATGGAGCCGCATATCACGAGAATGTCACAGGTTAACAGTACAATCCTGCGTATTGAAATTCTGTTTCTATAGCCGAAATACATGATCCCCAATCCCGGTTTCGCCCACTCGCCCGAAGCAGGACCAGATCGATTTACCCCTGTTTATTCTCCGACTTTTTTTCCGCTTTTTTCCCGTCGGCCTTGTCTTCATAGTGGTAATCGTAGTCATAATAACCATAATAGGTTGAATAGTAATAGTAACCTACCCGGCCAAACTCCAGATTGTTCAGCACGCAACCGATCAGATTAGCTCCGCGTTCCTGTAAAATGCGGACAGAAAGCTTGGCCAACTTACGCGAGGTTTGGCCGGCCCAAACCACAAAAACCACCGCATCGGCCATGGAGCAGAGGATGCCCGATTCCGACACCGCCATCAGAGGCGGACAATCGAAAATGATCTTGTCGTAGCTCCTCTCGGCGTAAGCGAGGAAGGATTTCAATTCGGGCCTCAGCACCAGTTCGGCGGGATTCGGAGGAAAGGGACCCGTGGTGATCATATCCAGATTGGCGATGGGGGTTCGCTGGATGATGGATTCAGGTTTGATCTGTCCAATCAGCATATCGGAAAGGCCTCGCCCCGCCTCCAGCCCAAAATACTTATGCAGTTCACCGCGGCGCATATCGGCATCCACCAGCAGTACCCGCATTCCTGCCTGGGCCAAGCTCACGGCCAGATTCATCGAAGTCGTTGTCTTCCCTTCGCGCGGAACCGACGAGGTAATCGCCAAGCTCTTTGTTTTACTGTTCACGCTACTGAACAACAGGGCCGAACGTACATTGCGATAAGCCTCAGCCATGCCGCTTTTCTGGTCAATGTTAGCCAAAATATGCGAGCGCAGATCCTCCGTATCCCAGCTTGCCGATGGAATGACGCCAAAAAAGGGCAACCCCATCCCCTTTGTGATTTCCTCCGGGTAACGGATGGAATCATCAATATACTCGAGCATGAAAACCAGCATAATCCCCACGCCAATCCCAATGAGCGCGGCCACAAAAATGCTCTGCATGCGGCGCGGCGCCATCGGGCCCTGTGCCGGAATCGCCCGCTCCATGATCCGGATGGATTCCGGCTCAATCCCAATGGAAATGTCTATTTCCTTCAGGCGATTGAAGACCAAATCATACAGGCTTTGCAGTCGAGCCACGTTCTGCTTCAGGTTGGCATATTCGTGCGCCTTGCGCGCCACATCCAACGCCTGATCCTCCCACTCCTTCTCCACCAGCAAAGCCGACTTTTCCTTGATCTCAAGCGACTCAAGCTCGGAATAATACTGCTGAAGTGCATACTGCAATTCCACATTCAATTCCCGGTCATATTCCTTAATCTGAGCAAGCACCGCCTGCACCCGTGGATGCGCATCCCGAAATTTGGTTCGCAAATCAACCAGCTCGGATTCCAATTCTGATTTTTTTCTGCGCACACTCTTCCAACTGGGTTGCGCTACCACCCCCCGCTCAATGAGTCCCTCAGCCCCACCAGTGAACATTGCCGTATTGGTCGCCTCTACGCCCAGCGCCATGATGGAAGGCATGGAATAGCCCATAAACGAAGAGGCCGGCGCAGCCAGCGTGGTCAATACAATTTCATCGGAAGCCTGGGTGATCAACGGTTGCTGCGCCTCCAGCAGCATTCGCTCCGTTCGGTAGCCGGCGGCCTTTGCCGAGAGTTCCGCCAGATAACGAGCGGCAATATTGCCCCGCTCCTGAATGGCGATAACCTTGTTTTCCTTTTCATACTCAATCACCCGCAGATCACTCTTCTTCAACTCTTCGCGCAGGCGATTCGCCTGCTGCGTCAGGCTGATCACGGTCGCCTGCGACGTATCCATTCGCTCTTCCGCCTTGAAATCAATATATTCCTCGGCCAGCGCGTTGGCATATTCCGCCCCGAAAATGGGGTCCAAACTTTCCACCACGATACTCAGGAAAGAGGTCTGGGTGTCCCGATAAATATGCACATTGCGAAGCAGATTGGCCACCTGATCGGCCGGCCAGCCCACGCGTTCCTTGGCCCGCTTCTGCAACAGCGAAGAACGGATAATACGCTCCTGAGTGGCTAGATAGTCTCCATACAACTTCACTTCCTGCTGCTGCAAACGCGACGGGACCGGCAGTCCCCCACTGATCAGCATGGTGGCCTGACAACGATACACAGGGACCTGTCTGATCATCATGACCACCACAACCGCCAGGGAAATAACAAAACACAAGGCAACCAGCCATATCCGCTTTACCACGATATGGAAATACTGCTTCAAATCCACAATATCAAAGTGCTTCGCCTCATCGGGTGTCCCCCCCGACGACATAGCCGGCGAGGCAGCCGGCTTGGGCGAAAAATCAGGCGGGGTGGGTGGTGTAAACAAATTTTTCATGGTCAAAAACCCAAGATCCGTTCCGGCACGATAATGACGTCCCCGTTTTGGAGAGGAACATCTTCCTCAAACAGGCCCGTGCGCAATATTTTCCCGACATCCACCACCAGGGTTTGCTTGGAGCCATCCGGTGCGGTACGCAGAATTCGGACCTTCCCCTCGTTGGCATATTCCGTAAAACCACCGGCGCCGAGCATGGTTCGGGCCAGGGTAACCTCTCGATTCAGCGGCAGTTGAATGGCGCCCCGGTTGACCACGGCACCCAGCAAAAAGACCTGCCCACCCGTAGCCTGTTCAGTGGAGGGAACAAAAAGAATGTCACCGGGCTGAATGGACAGGTTCATACTCATGTCGGCAGAACCAAAGAGACGGGTCAGATCAATGGGAATGGGATTGTAGTTCCCGGTGCCGTCGCCCCGAAGTAGGCGTACGGCATCCATTTGGGCGGAGCTGTTCACGCCGCCGGCACGTGTCACAGCCCGAATGATGTCCATGCCATCAGAATAGGGATGAAAACCCGGACGCGCAAATTCGCCCAGCGCCAGGAACTCCCGTTTCCCCTGCCCGCTGCCGCCCAGCGTCGGCACAAGGACAATGTCCCGCGGCCGCAAAAACTGGTCGTTTTTGAAATCCAGCTCGTCAAACATGGCGAGGACATCCACCGTAAGCACCTGCCGCTCCATGCCTCCTCCCTGTTTCCACCGCAGGATGCGTACAGCGGCACCATCGGCTTCCGGCTGCAGCCCTCCGCTCATGGTGATAGCCTCCACCAGTGTAAGAATCTCGCCGCCCTTGAAAGGAATGGAGCCGGGGCTGCGCACCGCTCCCATAACCAAAATCGCACCCTCCACAAACTCTGCCACACTCACTTCCACCGTAGCATTTTTGAAAAACTTCTTTTCGAGCGCTGTTTCAATCTGTTCCGCAGCGGCTTCGGTGCTCAGGTTTTCAATGCGAACCCGTCCGATCATTGGAAAGTCAATGGTGCCGTCCCCCGCCACGGCATAAACCCGCTCCAGCTCGGACTGCTCCGCTACGGAGATACGCAGCCGGTCACCCGCCATGATTCTACGCACCACGGCGGAAGGCACGGAAAGCCGCTGAGCGAAACCGACTGAGATCAGCATAAAAAAAAGAACACCGAGTATCCCCCCGGTCATTCTGTAATGACATACTTTCATAAGACACAATCTGCTTAAAAGGTATATATGAATTCCAATTCCACCCGGTGTTCATCCAACAGTTCGGTTTCCAAATCAGAATCCTCACATTTGTATATATACCGTATTTCACGCCGTAATTTTCTGGTGATGGCGCGGGTATGATTCAAGCCCGCATCATACGTCCAGGTACGCTCCTGCTCATCATTTTCATCGATGGGACGATCTTCCTCCCATTTCACCCCGGCGGTAAGGGTCAGGTTATAGATAAACAGATCGGTTTTCTTGAAACGATAGGCGATGCTGGTGGTGTCGGTATCTTTGTTCGACCCAAAGGTATCGACCGGTTCCTGCTGGGCGGTGAGAGTCTGCTCGGCTGTTCTGGAAAGCTGGTTTTTCAGATTGGCGGAAAAGGTCAACTTGCTGTCGTTCGGAACGTCATCCACATATTTCCATTCCGCGCTGACATCAAAATTCCAGCGATCGGTATCAATAAGCACGGCTTTGAAGTCAACCCCCACGGTGGGATACCACTCATGTGTTTCGGATTCTTCCGTATCCTTGGTATAACCAGCATAGAGACTTAAATAGGGTTTTTCAAAGACATCATACCGCAAATCAATCAGCGATTTGACTTCCCATTGATCATCATCGGAACCTTCGCCCTGCGGATAAACGTAATCATCCAGCTTGCGCTCA
>JAQVYB010000169.1 GCA_028708815.1 Kiritimatiellia bacterium
CTCCCCCGCCATGCGCTTCTACGGCATGGGTGAAAAAAACATCGGCTTTGAACTCTCCCATCAGCGTACCAAATTCTGGAACACCGATCTCTGGGCTGATTTTCACTTCCACAAAATCGTCCACGAGCACTGCGACCCGCTCTACATCTCCATCCCCTACGTGGTGATCAAACAGGGCAAGCGCTACGCAGGCATCCTGCTCGACAATCCTCACGCCGCCTTCATGGCCACCAATCCACGCCTGCGCATTGCCGATCAATCGGAGGCCGACGAAAAACCCGAGGATGATTTCTACCTCGGTTCCGCCGACGGCATGCCATCGGTCTATTTCATCGGCGGCCCGACCCTGGCCGATGTCACCTCGCGCATGCAGCGCCTCTGCGGCACCACCCCGCGCCCGCCCCTCTGGGCACTCGGCCATCATCAGTGCCGCTGGGGCTACCGAAACTTTGCCGACCTCGAACGCCTGGCCAACGCCTACGAAAAACACAAAATTCCCTGCAGCGCCCTCTGGCTCGACATCGACTATATGCGCGGATTCCGCGTCTTCACCTTCAACGACGCCCACTTTGCTGATCCGCTCAAACAGTTTGAAACCCTCCTGCAACGCGGCTTCCGCGTCGTACCCATCCTCGATCCCGGCGTTAAAATGGATGAAAAATTCGAGGTGTACCGCGACGGCCTGCGCGCCAACGCCTTCTGCGAAAATCCCGAAGGCACCCCCTACGTCGGCTTCGTCTGGCCGGGGGCCACCGTCTTTCCCGATTTCTCCATCGAAAAGGCACGCCAATGGTGGGCCAAACACGTCGCCCGTTTTGCCGAACGATCCATTCACGGCGTCTGGATCGACATGAACGACCCCTCCACCGGGGCCTCCGAATCCGACGAGATGCTCTTCGGACACGGAAAACATCCCCACCACACCTTTCACAATCAGTACGCCCTCGGCATGGCCAAGGCCACCCGCGAGGGCCTGCTCAAAGCGCGCCCCGAGGCACGGCCCTTCGTTCTTTCACGCAGCGCCTTCATCTCCATGTCGCGTCATGCCGCCGTATGGAATGGCGACAACTATTCCAACGAGCACCACCTCTGGCAGAGCATACCCGTTTCCCTGAATCTTTCCCTCTCCGGCATTCCCTTCAACGGGCCCGACGTACCCGGATTCGGAGGAAATGCCGATGCCGCACTCGCCGAAACCTGGTATCAGGCCGGCTTCCTCTTCCCCTTCTTCCGCAATCACTCCGCCATCGGCACCACCGACCAGGAACCCTGGGCCTTCGGCGAAAAATCCATGCGCGTCATCCGCGAATTCATTCGCCTGCGCTACAAACTCCTCCCGACCATCTACAACCTCTTCCTCGAACAGGAACGCTGCGGCCAGCCCATCATGCGCCCCATGCTCTACCACTTCGAGAATACCCCCGCCCTCTCCCTCGATTACGTCGGCGATCAGTTCCTGCTCGGTCCAGACATTCTGCACGCGCCCTTTCTCAATCACTCGGGCGAACCGCGCAACGTCGCCCTGCCGAAAGGATACTGGTACGACCTCTTTGCCGAGGAATGGCTCACCGGCGACCGCACCATCCAGGTCAACCGGCGCGCCCCCGACCAAACACCCCTCTTCATTCGCCACGGCGCACTCATTCCCATGGCCGCCGACGTGCCCGATCACGACCTGCCCAAGTTGTCCGACATCGAACTCCACGCCTTCTTCGCCCCCGGCATCCCCGCCAAATCCGTCTGTGCCTATGAATGGGACGACGGGGAAACCTTCGCCTATCGGGAAGGGCACTTCTCGCGCATGGAATTCCGGGCGAGTGCAGGCAAAAAAGGCATCACCATCGAATACGAAACGACCCACATCGGCTGCGGCGATCTCGCCTGGCGTCTCGTCCCGCGCGGAAACGACACCCCCATCAAACTCGTGCGCCAAGGCGCCAAAGGCTGACGCCCTCCTCCAACAAACCATTTCTCTACTGAAGGGCGCCCGGCCTCACGCGCCTCACGGCGCGGCGGGTTCCTCCATTTTCCGAACCACCGAACTCCGCCCGACCCAAAGGAGCCGGCCGACGGGCCCCGTCTTATGAGAGACCGGCCAAACAACACGCCGCCCCCGAAAAAACACAAGCCGCAGGAAACCCCTTTGCATGCGCGCCCGTCACGTCCTCCTGCTGTTCAAAAGCGCCTTGCTTCCACCTTGATTTTCAGCAGGGAAAAAGGTAGATTTTGAAACCACAGCAGCTTCGAATTTCAGGAGAAGGTGGAATTGGGAAGGGGTAATGGTAGATGGGTGTGAATCGAGTGGTATGGCTTGGCCTGTTATGTCTGGCGGCCTGCCTCCTGGCGCAGGGTGTAAAAGCGGAATTTCTGGAATCTTTTGAAGAGGTGGAAATCGGCAGGATGCCCCCGGGCGGATGGCTCAAATGGGAAGAAGCCGGAGGACGCGGATGGTCCAACTCCTGGGCCGGACGCTCCCCCATGCCCGGATGGATGAGCGGAACGAATACCGTGCCACCCGATCCTGCCGGCGGCTCGCGCATGGCCTACGTCACCTACACCCACGGCGGCGCAAAAACCAACGACCTCTGGCTCATCACGCCTGTCCTGAAAGGCATCGTCGCCACCTCCACCGTCAGCTTCTGGTATCGTTCCAGCTTCTCCAACTTTGCAGACAACATCTACGTCTGGATATCCACCAACCCCGCCGCTTATCGCAAATCCAATTTCAGCATTCAGGCTCACCACAGCTATTTCCCGCGCGGATGGCCGGTCGCACAGGGTCCCGGAAAATGGGATTATCCCGAATGGAGCAACATCGTCATCAACATCGGCGCACTCGTTCCCGCCGGAACCGACATCAAACTCGGGTTTCAGGAATACCATTACAACAACTGGTACGATGTGCGCGCCAATGAGATGGATGTCATACGCACCGACCTCTGGGGTCTACCCGTATGCAGCATCAGCAATGCCTATGTGAATGGACCCTATCCCGTTATCAACTACACCATCACCTTTGACGGATCGGAAACAAGGGGAAGCACTGAATCCGGTTTGTGCTGGGGGCCCAATGATCCACCCACAGTGGGCGACTACAACCACCTCACCAACGAAGGAAACCACCACCTCACCATCACCAACATCAATTTCTGCAATGTCCAGTACTTCCGCTCCTACGTAAAAAACATCCATGGCACCTTCTACAGCACCAACACCCTCACCGTCTATCCCGCCTCTTCCTGTGGCGAAGGCTACCTCTTCGAATCTTTCGAAGATGTACCGATCGGCGAAATGCCACCCTCCGGCTGGAAAAAGTGGGAAGAAGCAGGCGGACGCGGATGGTCCAACTCCTGGGCTGGACGCTACCCCATGCCCGGATGGATGAGCGGAACGAATACGACACCCCCCTGCGAAGGGGCAGGCAGCAAAACGGCCTACGTCACCTACACCCATGGCGGAGCAAAAACGAATGACCTGTGGCTGATTTCTCCTCCCCTGCGCAATGTAAGCACAAATCTGACCCTCGATTTCTGGTATCGACCTTCTTTTTCAAATTTTGCCGACTCCATTGCCGTCTGGATTTCAACCAAGTCCAACGCCTACCGCAAATCCGATTTTTCCACGAGGGCCTTTTATGCCTACTACCCGCGCGGCTATGTCCCGGGGGCCACCGGCACCAAGAAAGATTTCGGCTGCTGGACCAATTATATCGTCGACATCGGCTCGCACGTCCCGGAAGGATCCGACATCCATGTCGCCTTTCAGGAATACCACAACAATAACTGGTACGACGTACGTGCCAACGAAATGGACTGCATTACCGTCGGCACCCTCCCCCGACAGGGACTCAAGTTCGACGGAACCGACGACCGGGTCCTCCTTCCCCTCACCAACGCGCCCACCAGCTATACCCTTGAAGCCTGGGTCAAACCCGATGTCATCGGTGCGCAGACCCTTATCGTACGCAGCGGCCCCAATCCGCTCACCGGTTTCATCCAGCACCTGCGCATGAATGGCTCCGGCAATTTTGAACATTACACGTATGACGGTGTAGAAAAACTCGTAACAGGAACCACCGTGGCACAAGTCGGCAAGTGGTACCATGTCGCCGGAAGCTGCGCTGACAACGGCAATATCCGTCTCATCGTTAACGGCAAAGAAGAAGGTACCGCCCTCGCCATCGGCACCCAGTTGCTTAGCACCATGACCAATGTCTATCTAGGCGTCAGTTCCGACGCAGGAAATTACCCCTTCTACTCCGGGGAACTCGACGAAATTCGTTTCTGGGACAAGGTGCGTACCACCAACGAGATTGCCGCCACCATGAACGTCTATCTTCATGGCGTTGAACCCAACCTCACCGCCTGCTATCGCCTCGACCAGACCCACGGTACCGATCTCGAAGACATCACAGGAAACCACAATTCATGGATGGCGCCATGCACCAAATCATCGACATTCCGGCGCGAAGCGTATGCCTTCAACGGAGTCGACAACAAAGTCATCATTCCCCTATCATCCTGTACCGCCGACTATACTGTCGGCGCCTGGGTCTACCCTCGCAAAGTCACCGCACAAAATATTATGGTGGCCACCACCAACGACTCAGCAAACAACTTGTACCTGCGCCAACTGCGCATCAATTCATCGGGGCAAGTGGAATTCTATTCATTTGACGGCGTAACACGAATGGTCACTTCCACCACGGTTCTCTCCCCCAACCAGTGGTACTACATCGTAGGCTATGCAGAAAATGGCATTTCGATGAAACTCTATATCAATGGCGCCCACGAGGGGGGAGCTCTCGCCGGAAACACCCTCTGGAGACTCTGCGATGAATATGTGCTGGGGGGAACTTCAGCCCAGGGCAACTATCCCTGGTTCGACGGCTTTATCCGCGATGTCCTCATTACCAATATCGCCATGGATCCAGCCGACATCCTCGCCAACTACACCAACAGGCTTGGCGACTCATCACAAACTCCCTCGTGGATCGCCACAGAAACGCCCCTGGGCAACACCACGGCCGCCGCCCAATGGAACCCGCGCGGACTCTGGCAGAACCTCCCGTCCGGTGCCTGCACCACCAACGGACTCACCATCGAGACTTCCATCTCCTCCACCAACAACTACATCATCTTCGGCGATAACAATCTCACCGGCGCCACAACGGACAACCTTTCCACACCGCCAAACGCCTCGCGTCTCTCACGCATCTGGTATGCTGAAGTCAACGGTGCCGCAGCACAAACCGCCAATCTTGTCTTCCATCCCGCCTCCGCCGGTTGTCCGGAGATGTACCAATCCCTCTTTGAAGGCGGCGAGAACACCTATAATTTACTCTGGCGCAGCGGTGTGACCGGCAACTTCGTCCCGCTCGCAACCCAAGCCTATTCCGTCGGCAGTTCAAACATCACCTTCAACAGCATCAGCGTCTTCAACGGATACTACACCCTCGCCATTGCCCCGCCCAACGCTCCCGCACCACTAGCCGCCACCAACGTCACAGCTCACAGCTTCCACGCCAACTGGTCTGCCATCAGCACGGCTACCAATTATTATCTCGACGTGGCAGGAGATGGCGGCTTCACCGCCTGGGTAGCCGGATACAACAACCGGCTAATCGGTGATGTCCAAACCTGTCTCGTCACCGGGCTCACCGAAGGCACTCCTTATTTCTACCGTCTCCGCGCCCAGCACGTCGGAGCCGTCAGCACCAATTCCGGCACCATCACCGCCACCACACTCACGGAAGGGTCCATCGGCGCTCCACCCATTTCAATAACCACCCCCTACGCCACCAACACACAGCAATCCACCCTCATCACCAACTCCGGCGAAAGCGCCTTCCACTTCGCCTCGGCCATCACCTACGGAGCCGGGGCCTCCAACTGGCTCAGCATCGCTCCCGCAGGCGGAACGGTCGATCCGGCCGCAGCGCTCAGCATTACCTCCGATGTGCATGTGATTGGAATCAACGTCGGCACCTACTACGCCACCAACACTATTACCTCTCCCACGGCAACAAACAGCCCATACACACAGACCATTGAGCTCACCATCATCAAAGCCGACCAGACAATCTCCTTCCCCTCCATCAACACACAACTCACCACCAACGTCCTGAATCTCGCCGCAAGCGCATCCTCCGGTCTGGCCGTTTCCTTTTCAATCGGCGACGGACCGGCATCCATCGCCGACGAAACCAACGTCACCTTCACCACCTCGGGCACCGTAGAAATCATTGCCACACAGACAGGCAACGAAAATTACAACGCGGCACCAGCCGTCACCAACACCTTCACCGTCAACAAATCCCCGCAAGCGGCGATCAACTTCACCCCGACCACACCCCAAACCTACAACACCACCAACTCCCTCTCCGCCTCCGGCGGATCAGGCGGCGGAGCCTTCTCCTACACGGTACTCTCCGGACCCGGTGTAATCATCGACTCCACCAAACTCAAAGCCACATCAGGCATCAACACCATCGACATCAAAGCCACCAAAGCATCTGATGCCATGTATCTTCAGCACAGCATGACCGCCCACGTAGCCTGCGCCAAAGCCGCGCAACTCATCACCTTCCCCGCCATCGGCACGCAACTCACAACCAACACCGTCAACCTGGCCGCAACCTCCGATTCCGGTCTCTCCGTATCCTTCACGGTAGGCAGCGGCCCCGCATCCATTGCCGACGGAACCAATGTCACGTTCACCGCATCCGGCACCGTGGAAATCATCGCCAATCAGGCAGGCGACAACAACTATGCCGCCGCACCCGCCGAAACCAACTCCTTCACGGTAAACAAATCTCCTCAGACAGAGGCCATCCTCTTCACGCCGGCCACATCGCAAGTCTACAACACCACCAACACCCTCTCCGCCTCCGGAGGATCAGGTACCGGCACATTCTCCTACGCCCTATCCTCCGGACCCGGACAACTCATCGACCACGACAAACTGAAAGCCACCTCCGGCATCAGCACCATCGCCGTCACCGCCACCAAAGCATCCGACGACCTATACCTCGCCAACAGCGTCACCTCCACCGTAGCCTGCGCCAAAGCGGAACAAACCATTACCTTCCCGCCCATCAGTGACCAATTAACAACCAACGCCGTGGACCTTGCGGCCACCGCCGACTCTGAACTTGCCATTACATTCGCCGTTGCGAGCGGAGCGGCATCCATTTCCGGCGGCAGTAATCTGACCTTCAGCACCGAGGGTTCCGTGACCATCACGGCGGCACAACTCGGCGACGACAACTACACACCCGCTCCATCGGCCACCAACACCTTCAACGTATTCAAAACCCCGCAATCCACACTCCTCTTCACCCCCACCACCCCGCAGGTCTACGCCACCACCAACAACCTCACCACCACCGGCGGATCAGGTACCGGCACAGTAACCTATACGGTAATATCCGGCGCAGGATCCATTGTCGACTCAACCAACCTCACCATCACCGCCGGAACAGGATCGGTTGTAATTGCGGCCACCAAAGCCTCCGATGACCTCTTTCTTCAAACAGCCACAACAACCTCCGTCCATTGCGCCAAAGCGGAACAGACCATCACCTTCCCGTCCATCAGCGACCAATTAACAACCAACACCGTCAACCTCGCCGCCACCGCCGGCTCCGAACTTACGGTTATCTTCTCTGTCGCCGCCGGCCCCGCATCCATTACCGATGGAACCAACGTCACCTTCTTCACATCCGGCTCCGTCAGCATACAAGCCGATCAAGCGGGGGATGACAACTTCAACCCGGCACCCGCCGTCACCAACACTTTCACGGTGAATAAGACGCCGCAGGCATCTCTCATATTTACCCCCACCACACCACAGGTATACAACACCACCAACCTACTCGCCGCGTCTGGCGGTTCCGGTACCGGCACATTCTCCTACGCCCTATCCTCCGGACCCGGACAACTCATCGACCACGACAAACTGAAAGCCACCTCCGGCATCAGCACCATCGCCGTC
>JAQVYB010000170.1 GCA_028708815.1 Kiritimatiellia bacterium
GAAAACGTTTTTTTCAAGTACGCCATGCTGGGCGATCACATCCGCTGTGTAACCGGACATGAACACCACCTTAACACCTGGACGCATCGCTCCGATGCGCCGAACCATTTCCGTGGCAGCCATCCCGGGCATAACCACGTCGGTCACGACCAACTGAATATCGCCCTGATATTGCGCACTTCTTTCGACGGCGTCACTCGGGGATCCCGCCTCAAGCACGTGGTATCCCTGCGCATCGAGGAAAACGCTGCAAATGTTGCGGAGGGATTGCTCATCCTCGACCAGCAGCACCGTCTCGCCGGATCCTCGCGGTGATGTCGCTTCCCGCTCTGTGAACGTTTCCAGTGTTCCATCGACGGCTCTGGGCAGATAAATCAGGAACGTGGTTCCTTTCCCGGGCCGACTGCTGGCATGGATCAAGCCGTCGTTCTGTTTGACAATCCCATACACCGTGGCCAATCCAAGGCCCGTGCCTTCTCCAATTCCCTTGGTGGTGAAAAACGGTTCGAAGATATGGGCCAGCGTTTCCGGGGCCATGCCGACGCCATCATCATGCACCTGCCGGAATTGTTCCTCCAGGCGGACATGCTCGGTAGTGTCGATAATTACGCCGATCAGACCGGCCACCTGACCGGCGGCATTGTTGAATGTCGCCTTATGATAAATCACGTCATGCATCAGGCCCTGGCCATCTTTCATCTTGGCGCTGTATACCTGCACCCCGGGATGCTTAAAAAGTTCGATATCCCGGTCATGGAAAACGCCGGCCATTTCAGGTGATGCGACATCGAACACCGTTTTTCCGACCATGTCGCAGCTTTTTTTTCCGTAGAACGTCTCAAAGGCCTTGTTGAACCCGAGGTAACGCCCTTCAGTGTCTTTGTAGAACACAGGCGTCGGAATGGCCTCCAGCAATGTACTCAGAAACAGGGCGGACGACCGTTGCCGCGATTCCGCCAGCTTTCGCTCCGTGATATCGCGAATGTTGCATTGGATTACACTTTTAGGCCCTTCCTGATACACATTGCTGACAAATTCCACTTCCCTGCGCTGCCCCGTGGCGGTTTCCAGCGGCAGGTTTTCATAGCGGACATACTCGCGCTTCTGTAATTCCAGGAATTTGTCCCGGTTGGCGATGACATCTTTCAGAAAACCAAGCTCCCAGATGGTTTTCCCGATGAATTGTTCATGGGAATAACCGATCAGTTCGGTCAGAAACGGGTTTACATCGATCACCATACCCGTTTCCGCATCGAGAATCAGAATGCCGTCCTTCGCCGCTTCGAACAGACGGCGGTAACGCAGTTCCGAAACAGCCAGCGACTCTTTCAAAGCCCTTGATCCGGATGACGGCTCAACCCCATTCCCCGAACCTGATACCTTATTCATGCTCATGACAGCCCTCTCCATTCTTCCTCATCGCTTATAAGCTACTCGCTTCAACGGTGCTTTGATATGGGGTCTAACCCTACCGCCCGGCGCTTCGTGGTTGGCAGAGGCGGGGGTGTCTGGTAGAAGCGGACCGTGCATATCCAACCTGAAGGAGCTTGAATACCATGGCGACGATACGATGTCCTTTGAATGAAGCGACGCATATTTCAATGAACGAGGCGGCAGTTGTCAGCGCAGATGGCGCCTTGCTTTTTTCGGAGACGGAGCAGTGTGTGGTGGCGACGGCGGAATTGCTGACTGGCAAGGGGGTGAAGACGGGTGACCGGGTGGGCCTGCTGGTGAGGGCGGGCTGGGAAGAGGTGATTCTTTTCTGGGCGCTGCTGCGGATTGGGGCGGTGGCCTGTCCGCTGGGAGGTTGGGTGGAGGATGGGCGCCTGGAGCAGGCGGTGCGGGAGATCGGGATCGGCCGGTTGGTGCGGGATGGCTCGCAGGCGTCTCCGGAGGGGGTGCCGACGCTCGAGGTCAAGGATCTGACGGGTTTTACGGGGCGATTCAAGAAGGCGTATCGTCCGGTGTTGGAGATCGAACGTGCGGCGGTGGTGCTGCCGTGCGGTGGTGGTGCTGAAGGACGGTCGTTTTGTACGCACAGCGTGGGCTCGCTTTATTATGCGGCGTTGGCCGGGAACGGTGTGCTTCCGTTGCGTTCGAGTGTGAAACATCACTGGGCGTTGGAGCCGCTCTGGTCTTTTCAGGGGGTGGATACGCTTTTCCGTTGCGCGGTGGCCGGAGCGTCGGTGGTGGTGGGTCTGAAGCATCCGCCATCGTTGGAGGAAATCAACCGGCTGGAGGTGACGCATTGTACGGTGGCGGCGGACGGCGTGGAGGCGCTGCGGGGGCAGTTGGACGGTGCGGAAACGGAGTTGACTCATGTATTGGTGGACGGTCCGGTCGCTCGGGCGCAGGCGGAGGCGCTGCGGGCATCGGGGTTGTATGTGGTGTCGGTACTCGGGCAGGCGGAAACCGGATTTTATGCGGTGCTGGATAGGGAGGGGCGGGTGCATCCCATGCGCCGTTCGCAGGTGAAGGTGGATGGAAGCGGGGCCCTGCTGGTGAGCGGGAAAACGCTCGCGCGGGAGGTGGCCGGGGATTGGTTCGATACGGGCGTCCGGTGTCGGACGGACGAGGACGGACGGTTTTTTCTGTCGGAGTAAAAGGGGCGCGGTTATTTTTTTTGCCAAGCGGGGGGCGGGGCTGTATGATCATGCATTCAATCAACCGTCACACGGGAGCGGTCATGGCAAAGAAAAAAGATGCGGAATTAAGCGAGAGCCTGGAGGATTACCTGGAGGCGATCTATGTGATCATTTGCCGCAAGACGGCGGCGCGTCCGAAAGATGTGGCCGACCAGTTGCAGGTGACGAAGGCATCGGTCACGGGGGCGCTGAAGGCGTTGGCCGAGCGCGGGCTGGTGTATCATGAGCCATACGATATTGTGACGCTGACCGAGGAGGGGACTCGGTTGGCCCGGGAGGTTGATACGAAGCACAAGGCGCTGAAGGCGTTTTTCACGGAGGTCCTCGGCGTGGCGGAGGCGGAGGCGGAATCGGTGGCGTGCAAGGTGGAGCATGCCATTCCGTGCGATATCAAGAATCGCCTGGTGGGGCTGGCGGACTATCTTGAAAAGAAACTGAACATTCACTGGGATGCGAAGCAGGGTTGTTTTAAATGAGCGCAGGCGGAATGTATGGGCGTGGCCGCCGGCAAGTCGGCGGCTGGTGTTGTGTGGTCCTTTTCATGTTGAGCGCGCTGGATGCCGTGCGTGCCGCGTCGCCCGGGACGGATAAGAACGATCTGGACCTGTTCCAGGAACAGGTGGGGCAGTGGCTGGAGCTGAAGTCGTCATTGGCACAGGAGGCGTTGGACGGACGGGATGCCGAGCGCAGGATGCGGGAGGAGATTCATCTGCTGGAGGCGCGGGTAAAGCAGTTGGAACAGGAGAAGGCGCGCCTGGAGGGCGTGGAGTCCACGCGTGATGCGGAACAGGAGGCGTTGATGCGGCATGCTGTTGAGGCGGAGCGCGTGCTGCAAAGTCTGGATGCGCTGCCGGGTGGGGTGGAGGCGGCTCTGCGCCGTTTTTATGCAGGGATTCCCGAACCGCTTCAGCCGGAGGTGCGGGGCGTGTTGGATGAGCTGGACCGAACGGGATTGAGCACGCCGCAGCGGTTGCGCTTGGCGCTGGATGGCTGGGAGCAGATGGCGCGCCTGCAAGAGGGGACGCATACGGTGACGGAAGTCATGGAGATCCGACCCGGCGAAAGCCGCGAGGCGGAGGTGCTGTATCTGGGGTTGAGTGCGGGGTATGCTGTGACGGGCGATGGGCAGTGGGCTGCGCTGGGCCATCCGGGAGAAACGGGCTGGATTTGGCGGGAGGCCTCTGAGCAGGCCCCGGCGATTCTGCGGGCGCTGCAAATGAGCCGGGGTAAGATTGCCCCCGATTTGGTGCGCCTGCCGGTGCATGTGTTGGGGGAGGGTGCGGCCGATGAATAACCGCTGCCGTATTCTTGTCGGCACCTGTCTTCTTTGGGCGGTGTTTTTATTTATGCGTTGTCCGGCGGAAGAATTACCGGAAGCGTTGCAGCGGGTGGATGGGGATATTCGTACAGCGCAGGAGGCGCTGAACGGTCAGCGTGAAGAACAGGCGTTGGTTCGCCGGGCACTGAATGAGGAGATGGAAAAGCTGGAGCGTCGCGTGGAAGGGCTGAGTGCCGAGGTGAAGACGTTGCGCCTGGCGGAGTCGCACGATCAGGAGTCGCTGGATAGGATGACTGAGCGGGCCCGTCGTTCACGGGAGGAGATTGCCGGTCTTTTTGATTTGGCCCGCGAGTTTCGGAAGGCTTCGGATACGCGCCTTTCCGCTGCCGAGGCGTCCCTTTACGCAGAGGATTACGAGGAGCTGGATGCGGCGCTGAAACGGGCGGATGATCCTTCCGCATTGGCGGATGCGCTTCACGGGGCGTTGCGTCTGGCGGAGATGATGGTGGTCAACCGGAAGTCGGGCCTGCGCTTTACAGGGCGTTGCGCGGATGAATCAGGCGCGGTGCTCGAGGGGAACATGGTGCTGGGGGTCGGTGGTGTCTATTTTGCGAATGATCAGGCGGTGGGCCTGTGTGTGGACCGTCGGGGCCGCCGGCTTCCAGGTCTGCTGACGGCGGGCTTGACGGCAAGTGATCGTGCCGGGATTCGTGCGTTGGTTGAGGGGCACGCGGCCGTGGTGCCGGTGGATGTGACGAGCGGGCGGGCCTTGATCTGGGCGGAGCAGGGAAGGACGCTGTGGCAGCATGTACGTGCGGGCGGGGTGGTGATGATTCCGATTGTCATCACGGGGCTGGTGGCGCTGTATCTCTCGGTGATGAAGGCGGTTCAACTGGTACGGATTGGGCGCGATACGGCGGTGCTGCGTACGGAGGAGGCGATCGAGGCTCTGCGCAGCGGCGATTCCTCTGTGCAAAAGAGCTATTTTGACGGGATTCCGGAACGGATGAGTTATTTGATTACGCCGTTGCTGGAGTATCGCCGTGAGTCGCATGAGAAGATTGAAGAAATCATGCACGATCGCATTCTGGCGACGATGCCCGCGCTGGAGAAATATCTGGGTACGCTGGCGGTGCTGGGCGGAGTGGCGCCGCTGTTGGGGCTGCTGGGGACGGTGACGGGCATTATTCATGTGTTCAAGATGGTTACGGTGTTTGGCAGCGGTGATGCCACGATATTGAGCGGCGGCATATCCGAAGCGCTGATCACCACGGAGTTCGGTTTGATCATTGCCATCCCGGTGCTGTTGATTCACGCTTGGCTGGCGCGTCGGGTTCGGGTGATCCTCGGTGAATGGGAGCGTCTGGGTGTGGCGTTGATTCAGGGCATGGAAGATGACTGAGTTGTTTCAGAATGCCTGGATGTATTGGCGCAGTGGTGGCTGGCTGATGCTGCCGCTGGCGGCGGTCTGTTTTTTTCTGATGTACTATCTGATTCGGTGCCGGGTGCGTCTGCATCGAAATATAAACGGTCTGGCGGGCGGGGAGGCTGACGGAGAGGCGGCTATTCGGCGTGATTTTGTGATTATTACGGCCTTGACGGCGTCTGCTCCCCTGTTGGGACTGCTGGGTACGGTGATGGGTATGATTCAGACGTTTGACGGGGTCGGCTCGGATGTGCATGGCGTGGGGCGTCGGATGGCCGATGGAATCAGTCAGGCGCTGATTACCACACAGGTTGGGTTGGTGATTGCCATTCCGGGTCTCTTTGGACTGTCCCGTTTGCGTCGCCTGTTGGTTCAGTGGATGATCGAACGCGAATTGGAACGCAAAACGGGGGCCGCATGAAAACGTGGCGTGATGAATGGGATCAGGGGGAGCGGAAGGTCGACATCAATATGTCGCCACTGATCGATTGTATTTTTTTGCTGCTGATCTTTTTCATTGTTACGGCGGTGTTCGTGCGGGAGAGCGGAGTGGAGGTGAACCGTCCGCAGGCGGTGAGCGCGGAGGAATTGGACCGTAACAGCCTTCAGATTGCCCTCGGGGCGGACGGTATGGCGTACTACGATGGGCAGCCGCTTCCCATGGATCGGGTGCGCGGTTTGGTGGCGCGTCAGTTGCGTACGAAGAAAACACCGGTCATTGTGATTGCGGATGCGGATGCGCGGAGTGGACGGCTGATTGAACTCATTGATGAGTGTAAACTGGCCGGTGCGGAGCAGGTTCATGTCGCCACGGAACGAAAATAAGGGGTGATTTCTCTAAATTAATCGCGAGCGCTTGCAAAAAAGCGGGAACGATTAAAACCACGAAGTGGGCGGGAAAGGAGGGGATCAATCGGTTCGCTTGGACCCCCGCCTTGCAGGAGATGGACGGTTATTACGGGCTGTTTTTCAGCTTTCTGCCTATGACCGGGCTCTTTCTGTTTTGAAATTCCGGTGTTGGAGGGTGAGCGTGTTCGTGTGCCGCAGGGCGTCGAAGGAAATTCTCTCCCCTTTTTTTCGTGCAACTTGGAGAATAGCTGGGATACAATGCGTGCGCATCAGATATAAAAATCAGGAAGGTTCAGGGTACCGTTGATGGAAAAAGATACACTCAGCACGGAAGATAAACATCTATTCCCCATTCTTGTCGTGAGCCGGCGGACATCGATCCGTTTATCCATCGAGCGGTTTCTCTCGTCGAGCGGATATTATGTGCATACGGCAGAAGAAGGGGAAGAGGCCATTGAAACAGATCGTGATTTTCTGAGCCAGTTGCTGATCATTGATACGCCACTGGCCGACATGCCGCTCGAGCAATTGCTTTCAGAGCTGCTGAAATCGCGCAATCTGATGAAGGATGTGATGCAGGTGATGAATGTGCCTGTGATCCTGCTGGCCGGCCCCGCCGAATTGGATATGGACGAGCGTAAATTCAAGAAATACGGCATTTTGGCACGGATGGACAAGCCGGTGAATCTGAGTAAGCTGGGCAAGTGCGTGCTTGACGTGGTAACCGGCAAATTGAGCATTGAGGAGGAAACCGAGGTGCCGATCGTGGTGCTGGACCCTGAAAAGCGCGCGCTGGAGTATTTCTCGAAGCTGTTGCTGGCCGACGATGTGGAGATTCACACCTGCAAGGATGAAATTGATCTGAAGCCGATTGAGCGGGTGGGTGTGCTGATTGTGGAGGTGATGGGTCTTGCTTCCGATAACCCCTGTGATTTTCTCCAGGAGTACCGAAAGGCGCATCCGACAACGGAAATACTGGTCACCACGGCGTTTCATGACGACGATATGGCCAAGGAAATGCTGGCCGCCGGCGCGAACAAAATCATTACCAAGCCGATCAATCCGATTCAGTTTCGCCAACAGGTGCGGGAGTCGGTGGCTCAATATCAGGCGTCGCGTCAGCAGGAAGAATAAGCGCGGGGTCTTTCCGCCGCCTGAAACCATGGCTCCTTCTCTGCACCGCTTGAAAAATCCACTCGCTTTGTGTTGCAAAGTACTTTGCCTTGTGGCATAGGAGGAGATATGGAAGGACTTGGGACAGGTATGTTGACGGGACATTTACGCGACGCATTGGCGCAGGTTCGGCAATTACAGCAGGCGGTATTGACCCGTCAGCGTTTCGGCGGCTATTCGGGACCGGCGCGTGCGGCCTCGGGTACGGGGGCCCTGTTGGCGGCGGCCATAATGGCTTCGGACCACTATCCGCATACGCACCGGGCGTTTTTTATGGGTTGGGGTGCGGTGTTTGTCTTTGCGCTGATTCTGAATGGCGGGGCTCTTCTGTATTGGTTTATGAATGATCCCCGGGTGCGGCGGGATATTTACCGCCTGCGTCCGATCGGCGATGGGGTTCCTTCGTTGGTGGTGGGCGGTGCATTGACGCTTATGTTGGCGTTCCATGGGGTGACACAGTACCTGTTCGGCGTGTGGATGTGTATGTTTGGGCTGACGAATTTGGCTTCGCGCTATGTGTTGCCCCGCTATATTTCTTTTGTAGGGGCGTTTTATGTGATTTGCGGTGTGGCGTGGCTGCTGTTGCCCCAGGCCTCGTTTATGAATCCCTG
>JAQVYB010000022.1 GCA_028708815.1 Kiritimatiellia bacterium
GATGATCACCAGTAGAAAACAGCCATAGGTTGTGCATGAGGCCTTTCTGTTCCATAATCACCCCTTCGCGCAACATGGCCGGACCCCTGAGGTGTTGCGCGGCTTCTGTGTCCGATCAGGCCGCTGCCCAGCATATCATTGTGGATGCCGCCTCCACGGAAGGAACGTTGGAATGGCTGAAAAACAGCAACCATTCCGCATGGATCAGCGAGCCGGATTCCGGGATGTATGATGCCCTGAACAAGGGATTCGTCCGCGCGTCCGGGGATATTCTGGCTTGGCTGAATGCGGATGAGCAGTATCTGCCGGGTGCGTTGGAAAACGTGAGAGCCGTTTTTGATCGGTATCCGGACGTGGATATCGTTTATGGTGATTCGCTGGTCGTGGACGCCGAGAACCAATTGATTTGCGTGCGCAAGGGAGAACCGCTTCGGAGAATATACCTGTTGAATGACTGCTTGCACGTATTGACGTGTGGTATCTTTTTTCGAAGGCGTCTTTGGGATGACGGGTTCCGATTCAATCCCGATCTGCGGTGTGCCGGGGAGAATGATTTTTTTCTGCGGGTATTGAAAGCCGGTGCAAAGACGAAATATCTGCCCGGATTTCTGGCGGCATTTACGGTAACCGGAAGCAATTTAGGCGTCACCGATCTGGCGCGAAAAGAACTGGCAGAATTGCATGCGAATCACCCGGGATGGATAACCATAGCGCGCCCCTTGATCACTCTTTTCCGACGAGTGGAAAAAATTCGAAACGGAGCTTATCGCATGCCTGCTAAACTATTCTATGAACTCTACGCGCGGGATGAGAAAACACGCCGAGAGTACACCGCAACTTCTGTGACCTACCACTGGCCTCAATAAGGCGGAGAAACAACATTTCGATCAAAGGAAGATATCTTTCCACAGATTCCACAGATTCCACAGATTTCGCAGATTGACATCACACAATTCGGTGTGTATTTGTTTGTGTGGAGGTGAGGCAATGGCAACGAATCTTCAACTGGATGACCGTTTGATTGCAAGGGCCGTAAAGCTCGGGGGGCACAAAACGAAAAGAGAGGCCGTGATGTCCGCATTGACGGATTACATTCACCATAAAGAGCAGGATAAAATCGTTCATCTGTTTGGAACGATAGATTATTTTTCCGACTATGATTACAAGAAGCAGCGAGCCAAAGCATGAAGGTGCTGGTTGACACGAGCGTTTGGTCGCTGGCTTTTCGACGCGAAGCCTCCGCCAATCATCGTTTTGTTTCGGAACTGCGGTCGCTGATTTCCGACCATCGCGTCGAGATCATTGGACCCATTCGGCAGGAATTGCTCTCAGGGATAAAGGAGGTCAAACAATTCGACAAATTAATGGCTCATATGAACGCCTTCCCCGATCTCCCGGTCGTCACCGATGATTATGTTGTTGCAGCAAAATTCTACAACCTTTGCCGGAGCAAAGGAGTTCAAGGGTCCAATACGGATTTTCTTATCTGTGCCGTGGCGATTCGATACGATCTTGCAATCTTTACCGCCGACAAAGATTTTCAGCTTTTCAAGAAACACCTTCCGGTCGTCCTGCACCGCTAAAGCGGGGCTCCCGTATCCCAATGAAAGCGGGCTGAGATTGCACCCCTCGGCGTTCTCGGCTCCGTGTTCTCCAGCGAAGTGGGTGGTGAACATCCCGTTTTTTCCGGAAGTCTTTTTTAAGGGCCGAATCATCCCATGAAACGGTTCTTCGCAATCCACCACACGACAGGCAAAATATTCTTTTTCATCATGGGGACGGCAGTGCACATCATCCAGCAGCGGTTTTGACAGGCTGAAACGACCTTGCGTGCTTTTCCCGCCGCCTCGGAGTGCAGGATGCCCTCAAATGATTGTTCCTTCAGGTTGCCCATGCTCATTTTTTTGGCCATACCGTGGCAGGGTATGACATCGCCGGCGGGATCAATGAAACAGAATGCTTCGGCGGCGGAGCAGGGAAGCGGACGTGTTTCCCGGAGGACGTGAAGCAGCAGTCCGTAACTCAGATAGGCGCGAAACCAGTCTTTGATCCGCAATTTCAGCGAAGGGCGTCGTGAATGAAGAAGCGCATGGATGTATTTCCGGAATTCGGCGGCCCAGGCGGGCTGATCGGCAATGGCGTTGTCTTCTTTGTGAAAGTAGAATGAGTTGTGCGGAACGGTGACGGACATTTCGATGCCGAGTGAGCAGGCGAGTTCGTAGAGGGGCATCAGGTCGGACAGGTTTTTCTCCCCGAGGGTCAGGGAAATTCCCACGTTGGAAACGCCTTGATCCAGGAGCCCCTGAATGGAACGCATGGCCAGCTCATAGGCGCCGGGGGTCCCCCGCATTTCATCGTGAATGGAGGCCCGTCCGTCCAGACTGATTCGGAAAATGGTGGAAGGATAGCGCGTGGCGATTTCGATGAGTTTTTCAGGTTTCAACCCGTTGCTGATGATTTCAATGCGGCGTCCTTTGGAGAGCAGGACGCGCACAAGTTCCAATAAGTCCGAGCGCAGAGTCGGTTCGCCGCCGGAGAGCGTGATTTTGTTAAAAACGTCATCGGGCAATTGGCGGGAAAGGACTTCGGGCGTGATTTCCACAGACGGCAGTGATGGATGCTGCCAGATGTTGCACATGATGCATCGCGCGTTGCAGCGGTACGTGACAAAGATCGTTAAGTCCATTAAATTCCTTTGGCCAAAGAGTTGTATTACATCCACAGATTTTACCTATTCATATGGAGTCGCAGAGCCACACTTATATTTCTTAACAGAAGAAACGCTGATCTTTCTTTTTCCAACCATCCGCTTCGCTGGAGAACACGGAGTTCACCGAGGTGGTTGAAACATGATGTTTTCAGAATACGCTTCTCTCCGTGCCCTCTGTGCACTCCAGCGAAGCGGGCGGTTAGCCCTTGTTTTCGCGAAAAAAACGTCTACGTTGCGTCGTTAAAAAACTCCTTATCTAGCTGAATGAGACAATCTCTTAACCTGATCGACAATGTCCTGTAAAGAAATGGATGCCATGCAATCGCGCAATTCAGCCGTTCCGGGTTGTATGCAGGCGGATCGTGGGGGTTCAATGGCGGGGGTGATGCAGGGTGGACAATCCAGGCTTCCGTGGACATCCGCCACGCGGTCCGGACGGGTCACCGCGCCGGTAAGTGCCACATTGCTTGGGCCGTACAGCGCCACACAGGGAACGCCGAGGGCCGCGGCCATATGCATGGGGCCGGAATCCAGGGAAACCACCACATCGGCCAGCGCCGTGACTGCCATGAGAGTGGGAAGAGAAACCGGCGGGAGCGTCAGCACATTATGTGGCATTCGGGCCTTTTTCAGGAGCAGATTCAGTGTTTCACACTGCGGATCCGTGGCAAAAACGACAACACCGAATTGCGAGGCCAGTTGTTCGGCCAGCCTTAGCCATTGCTGTTCGTCCCAAAGACGGCCCGGCCATTTTGCGCCGGGGCAGATCAGCACAAAATCTTTTGCGACGATGTTTCGGGCGTCCAGCAGGCTGGCGGCATCGCACTGCCAGGCGTCGGGGATGGTCAGGTGTGGATGATACGAGGGATTATTCTGGTAGCTGGAATAGGACTGATCAGCCTCCTCGGGATAAAACGGCAACAGCGCCCGCTCCATGAGGTGATGCGCGTTTGGTTTGTATGAAACGATGTCGCCGGAATGCGTGGTGCATTGAAATTCCGGTCCAAGGTAGCCCATTCGCATATGCGTTTTGAGCCAACGAACAGCAAAGCGTCCGGTTTGGGCAGGGGAAAGAACAGCGCATCCGTCATAATCGGTCCGATGCGCCAGCAGACGAAAAGCCAGCCCGACGGCGCGTGGCGCAGTCATGGGCGACGGTAGACTGATCGCTTCATCATACGAGGGACCCAGCGGCAGAAGCGGAGTCACCTGTCGCCGCACGGCCCAGGAGATACGAATATTGTGATCACGGGTAAAGCGTGCAACCACGTGTTGTGAAAGAATCCAATCACCGATGCGTCCGGGTTCTATGAAAAGCCAAGTCATGGTTTCAGCATGGTTGACAATGCCGGGCGATTCAATCCAAAAACGTTGATCGAACCACGAAACACCCCGGTTTTCGAAACCAATCCGATTAGGACAATGACCAGCGAATGAAAGGCCCAGCGAATAAATGAGGTCGTGCAGCCAGCGGTCCCGGAAACGAGGTGCGTCAGGCCACCCGGGGTACAAGGCGGGCACGAGGGGCTGAACTCGTGTCCGCGACGAGGGCGACAACGCCGTCAGAAAGATGCTAAATGTACGAACTTATTGTAGTTATGCCGGTTTACAATGAAGAGGGGTGCATTGCCTCCGTGGTAAGGGAGTGGACCGCAATGCTGGATTCACTCAATATGGACTATCAGTTGATGGTACTCAATGACGGTTCAAAAGACAAAACAGGGGATGTTTTATCTGCTTTTTCCTCCGACCAGCACATTCGTGTAATCAACAAACCCAATTCGGGTCATGGCCCTACTATTTTGCAGGGGTATCGAATGGCTTGCGAGGAAGCTGCTTGGGTTTTCCAGTGTGACAGTGACGGCGAGATGTCTCCCGATGCCTTTCCCGTTTTGTGGGAAAAGCGTGAAGGCTATGACGCACTTTTCGGTTATCGGAATCATCGCATCCAATCTAGGGGAAGGGCGTTCATTAGTGCGGTTTCACGAATGACCGTCCGATTGTTTTTTGGTCCAGGAGTGCATGATGTTAACACGCCCTATCGCCTCATACGGGCGAATGTTCTCAAAACGATCCTTTTACGTACCCCGGATGACACCTTTGCACCCAACATCATTATTTCCGGAGAATTAGTTCGCCAAAAACACAGGGTTTTCAAGACTCCCGTTGCTACGGTTACGAGGGCCACAGGACGTAGTTCCATCGTTAAGTGGAAACTATGGAAAGCAGCCGTTCACTCATTCTGGCAAACATGGTGTTATTTTGCTTTGAGTTCCCGGATTTGATCTGTCGTGCTTTAATGTGCACTCTATTCGGTTTTAGAAAAAGCCTTCAATCATCCGTGGTTTCGGGTATGCTTACAACGAAACGAATGGTTGAATAATCTATGAGTATAAGAAGGCATATTTCACTTATTCTTGCGCTTATGTCAGCGTTTGCATCCACGCCAGCGGTGGGTGCCGCGTATTATGTTGCCACGAATGGCTCGAATTCCGCCAGCGGACTATCAACGGGAACGCCGTGGCGGACGATTGGATACGCCGTCAACCGAGTTAATGCGGGCGATACGGTTTATATCCGAGGGGGCGAGTATCGGGAGTTTGTGGACTGCACTAATACAAGAGGGCGGGTGGATGCATGGATTACCGTTCAGGCATACAGCAACGAAATCCCTGTCATAAAAGGATCCGATATCGTCACTGGCTGGGTCCAGCATTCGAGTTCCATATGGAAAAAAACGAATTGGACAGTTAACTCCCAGCAGGTTTTTGTGGATGGGAATCTACTGCAGCAGATCGGATGGCCGAATGATTATGTCTCAACGAATGCCTTTTCGTGTAGCATGGGCGCCTACGTTTACATTCCTTTCGGGCATTCCTGTACGGAAATCGATACAAAGAAAAACCCGTTCATAACTATTAATGGGTTGGCTGAAATGGTCCCTTATAGTTTCTTTTACGACAAAAATGCAAAAACGCTCTATATGCGCCTGAATACAGGTGACGATCCAAGCACTCATCGGGTTGAGGTTAGCACGCGTTACGGGCATTTTTATGCTTGGCAGGATACTAAGTATATCCGGCTGAGTGGACTAGGCTTTCGACATAATAGTTCATTTATGGTATCCCCCTACGGTTGGCCGGGGGTCATGCTGGGGAATGCCTGTATTTTGGAAGACAGTGACGTTCAGTGGTGCGATGCGCCTGCGGTGGCGTTTCACCATAACGCCCAACTATTGCGAACCCATGTCAGTAATAATGGAATGGATGGGGCCCGCGTGGCATCCGCCACTAATGTGGTTATAGCCTCTTGTGAAATTACATATAATAACTATCGTCGAGTAAGTGGCAACTATCTCGCAGGTATAAAATGTCATCCTGATTCAAGCGGTATTGTTGAAAGCAATGAGGTGGCGTGGAATCGCTCAATTGGAGTTTGGTTTGATACTTGCAAGACTGGAAATCCCATCATTATCCGAAATAACAGAATACATCATAACAGGCAACAAGTGCCCTGTGCAAACGTCTTGGAATGGAGTGCTCCCGGTATTTTTGTCGAGTATAGCGTGAATGCGGATGTTCATGATAACCTGATATACAGCAATGCGATTTCTGGGATTGAAATATCAGGCTCTTCAAACTGTCGCTTTTACAATAATACCATAGAGGGAACCTATCGTCCTCAAGGTTTCCCATCATACGCAAGAACCTATACCATGTTTATGTATGTACATTATTCAACGGAATCGAATATAAACAATCGCATATACAATAATATCTTTGCTTATAACAATACTGATTTTGACCTCTATGCATCACCACAGAATAGTATAAATATATCCGGGAATATGATCGATTATAATTGCTACTACAGGCATTCAGAAGCAAGTGCTTCTAAGCCCTCCCTTGAAAAAGCTTTCGATGCAGGACTTTATTATCCGAGCGAAACATTTTGCAATGCGCTGACGTTCAATAATTCCTTTGGTTTAGCTTCTGCATGGTCGAATCTGTCAGCGTGGAGTGCAGCAACAGGCTGGGACTCCAACAGCATTGCCGCTGATCCGATGTTGATTCCGGCAGGCCACTTGGCAACGAACTCGCCCTGCGTGGATAGCGGGGTGGTGAGTACGTTTATGAATCTGACGGTGGATTTGGACGGGAATCCGAGGATCATGGGTGCGCGGATTGATATGGGGGCGTTTGAGCTGGGTGAGTTTCTGTGTGACTTTTCGCAGAATGTGTGGACGGGGCTTTATCCGTTGGCTGTGACATTTACCGGGGCGGGCGTTGGAACGAATTCCGAGGTGGTGTGGTACGGATGGGATTTTGATGGGGATGGGGCCGTGGATGTCGAGGGAGCTGACGCTTCGTGCGTGACGAATGTTTATGCGGCACCGGGAAATTACACAGTGGGCCTGTATGTGAGCAACAGTGTGGGGGAGGCGGCCTCCAAAGTCAAAACGGATGCGGTTCGCGCAATGGTTCAATATCCACCGGGCGTGTTTACCTTTCGAGCGGTGGCGCTGACCAACAGCGTAACGCTTCGTTGGGCATCTCCGGTATCCATCGGCGTTTCCAATGCGTTGGTTCGTGTCCGATTCGGGACGAATGATTATCCGGCGAGTCTCTCAGATGGGGATTTGCTGACCACCACGACGAATCAGTTTTATACGCATACGAATCTTGTGAGTGGAACCACATACTTCTACACGATTTGGGTGAGTCACGATGGCGTGAATTTTCATGAGCCGTAAGCAGATTGCCGGGAAGGTTTGTTGGACGGTGAGTTGACCTGCGCGAAAGCGCGGGCTTTTTTTATGGGATGATGGCTTGGATGCGATAGGCGCGATGGCTGTTGGTGGTGGTGTTGGTCCAGGTGGTGGCGGAGTCCCATCCGCGGAAGGCGCTGGATTCGGCGGCAGACCAGGAGGAGGTCAACAATTCGTCGCGATAGAAGACGTTGTAAAAGCGCAGGGAACTGCCGGGCCATTGCAGAACGATGTTCGTGGACGCCGAGTCATGTGTAATGGCTGCGGTCAATACGCTGGCCGTATCGGTGGGAACGGTCGAGGCAATGTATTCGGCGAGGTTGTCGGCTGAATCAATGTCGGTATCTGCCGTGGCGACGGCGTTGGTGGAGCCTCCGAAGTATTGATATTCCCACCAGTCGGGCAGGTCGTCGGAATCGGTATCCTGATAAATGATGAGTTGAATCGGATCGCTTAGGGTTCGATGCCCGGCATTGTCCATGGCTTCGGCCTGCACGGTTAATATACCCGGTCCATATTCATTGGCGCTGATTGCGGTGTTCCACGGAACGCTGTTGGTCAGCGCCTTTTGTTTGCCCTCCACATACAGCAGTACGCCGGTGATGGTGTTGGGTGAGGAGGCGGTGACGGTGATGGAAATGGTATCCGTGGCGGGGAAGTTGGCGAGATTTACAGGGGTCGTGATTTGGCAGGCGAGGGGAGTGTTGCTGACGCGGAAGGGTATGGTGGTGGAACTCCAGGTTCCGACGCCTGTGCCTTCGCGGGCCAGGAAGGTGAGCGTGTGCAGGCCGTCGGCGAGTTGGGTGGTGTCGAGAGTGAATGAGGCATTCAAGTTGGTTTTTCCGACGGCAAGGAAGAACATGGCCTTGCCCTTGAGGTCGTCGGCGTTGTCGTTGAAGTTGTCTGAAAAACCGGTATTGTCCAAGTCGCTGCCAATGGTGGGGATAACCTGAAAATCCACATGGAGGTCCGATCCTTCGTAGGTATTTGTGTGGGCAACCAGGTAGGCTTGATAATAGCTGAGGAAGGAATAATAAGCCTGCTTGTCCAGATACTTCAACTCACAGCCATAGCTTGTTTGGAGGGCGGCATCCGCCTGCATGGCATCGCGCAATTTTTCAAAGAGATGGATGGCGTTGTCCCCCTCTCCGGCGACGGCCTCGTTCGTGCGGATTTGTCCATCCAAGGTGGTAATGATCACGCGTATGACATCGCCGCTCGCCGCTGTTCCGGTCAGATAGAGTTGTTCATAGGCGGGATATTTTGTTTCGAGAAAGTGAGGCGATGCGGAATAGGCGAATAGCGTTTGCTCGGGCGCTGTGCCGGAGACGGCGGTGACGCCGGAGGTGAGGGAGACCGCAGAAATGCCGGGTGTTTTCTGAAGAATCAGCAGTCGGTCGCCTTTTGCTTCGGCCTGATAGTCATGAGGAGGATGAGCATTGATGGCCGTGCTTAGACGCTGAGCCGCGCCATAAAGCGTCTCTCCGTTTGTAATGGTGATGGATCGAGTAATGTTGCCCACCCGGGCTGTGATTGCGTTTCCGGCGGACGGGGAAAGGTTGGTGAGAGTTCCCCGGAATGTTCCATCTATATAGTAATCCAGGCGGTCCAGGGGTTGATGGGGGCTGAACGCGGTTGCCTGAACACTCAGAGGGACGTTGCCGGTCAGCGGTTCAGAGGTCAATCCGGTTACGCTGAGTGTTGCTTTCCTGGCAAAGGGAGCGGTCAGGGGATCACCTGCAAACACCCCCTGATAAGGATTCTTAACGGACATATAGAGCGATTCGCCCAGGCTGAATCCCCGAGCATACCAATAGAGGTGCCGTGTATCGGGGAATTTCTCGGTATAGGCGCAGGGTTCAACACAAGTTCCGTAGGATCCGGCACATCCGGCTGCGAGCCAATGGGTCAGGCGCATTTGGCCGTTATGATAAGGATCTTCCGCATAATACAGGTCTCCACCGTAGGAGGTCAGGTTGTGCCCAATCGCACCGGGTGCGTAGTGGTTCTGATACAGATCGTAAAGAAGACTCATGCGTCCATTGACATAGCCGATAACGTTTGTTGCTCCGGTAACGATATTGGTGTCGAGTAGATTCCGATTCGGTGGTGTTGCGAGGAAGCGCAGCAGATAATCGGTTCCGAAATATTGTTTCCACTGAACGGCCCGTGCGGAGTCGTCGGGATGGACCAGCAGAATGGTTGGCGTGTTGGTGGTCGAGACGCTGTCGGCCTGCACGGCCCGATCAATGATTCGGCGCGAAGCATCCACCTCCGGCATAGTGATCATAAAGCAAAGGCGTTGGGTTGCAGGGGAGTCCTGCAAGTCAGAAGGGAAGGCCCGCTCCGTTTCATAGTATTGGTTGGTGGTATACACGGGGAGGGCGCAACTGTCGGGCGAGTCCTTGATGCCGTAGAACATGGCCGCCGTAATGCTGTTTATGTTCACGAGTGGGCTTTCAGGTGCCGCAACCCGGTAAGGGATGTCTTGAGACAGGACAATGGTGTTTATCTGGTTGGACAGGTTGTAATCGTGGATATGATTAAGAATGGGGATGTATACTTCATTGGAGAATGTGGCCCGTAGGATGGTTTGGGTTGGCTGGGTGGTTATGTGGCAGATATTCCGCTCCGGGATGCCGCGTTGCTGTGCATAGTAATGGCCGATGGTTTGGGAGGAGGGGCTGGCGTCGTTGACGACGACCAGCGTATGCAACGGGTGGAGGCCGGCAAGCGCCGAGGTGGACAGCGCAAGCAGGAAAAGTTTAAGCCATATTTTACTCCGCTTCATTTCGTAAATAATAGTAGATTCTTTGACCATGAATGTAAAAGACGCATATTCTCGTTTGCACAATAAAGAGACACCCGGGAAGCGCGGCGACCGCCGGCGGATCGGGCGTTGTGCGTGGTTTTTGGCCTTGCTGTTTTCCGGGGTGATGGCTGCGCAGGCGTTGGGTCCGCATCAGGTGGTGGTGGTGGTGAATCGCCATGCGCCGGATTCGCAGACGGTGGCCGACCATTATGTGAAAATACGCGGGATTCCGCCTTCGCATGTGATTGCTGTGGAGGTACCTGAAAAAAGTCTGAAGCCGCCCTATGCGATCAGTCGGGATGAGTTTATGTCGGCGATTTTCACTCCGGTGGAGGCCGCAATCAAAGAACGGAATCTTCCTCCGATTTATGCGTGGATTTATTCGGTGGGATTCCCCACCAAGGTGAGCACGGGGAGTACCGATGATCTCTCCATTCACGGGATGACGTTTTTGCGCGGGCGTGTGCCGTCTGCGTCCGAGGTCAAGCAGGGTAAATACGCTTCGCCGTTGTTTGCGGGCCCGGAGATGCCGAAGGGCACCGTGAGCGCGGCGCGTTCGTTTGATGTTTCGATGCGCGGGGCACTCGAGAATTATCCGATTCCAAGTATGTCGCTGGGGTTTATTGGTCCGGGGGGAAGCACGCTCGAATCGGTCTTGCGGTGTCTGACTCGGGGGGGATTGTCCGACGGAAGCGCACCGGGAGGCACCGTGTATTTGATCAAAAACTCCGATGTACGCTCGACCGCCCGTGATTGGCAGTTTGCGCCCATTCAGGGAATTCTGACGAAAATGAACATCCGTTGCCAGGTGTTGACCAATGAAATCAGCGGGAAGACGGATATTCTTGGTCTTCAGAACGGGAGAACGCACATTGATGCCGTGGGCTACGGGCGTTATCTTCCGGGGGCCATGGCCGAGCATCTGACCAGTTTCGGAGCGGGGTTCGATGATCCCGGCCAGACTCACTGCACGGACTGGATCAACGCGGGGGCGACGGCTTCCTCGGGTACCATCACGGAACCGTATGCGATCTGGACCAAGTTTCCGGCGGCTACCTTTTATGTGTATTACGCACAGGGCTGCACGGTGATCGAGAGTTTCTATCAGTCGGTGAAATGTCCCTTGCAGCTTTTCATGGTGGGCGATCCGCTGGCGAGTCCGTGGCGTCGGATGTTTTCGCTCACGCTGGTGAGTCTGGAGGACGGCCCGCTCTCCGGCATGGCTGATTTTTTTGTGCAGGTATTTCCCGCGCCTCCACCTGGTGCGGGCATACGTTTCAGGGCGTATCTGGATGGAGTACCGGTTTTTCAACCACCCATGGCGTCCGGGATTTCACTGGATACGCGAAAAGTTTCGAATGGTGTTCACCGGTTGCGTGTGGTGGCGGAGTTTGGTGGAAATGTGACGTGGTCGGCGTATGACGAGCTGACTTTCGAGGTGAAGAACGAGGAATAATCGGAGGCTTCGCGGGGGTCGGTGTGGTATTGCAGGAATCCATGGGATGGGGGCTGAATTTGGAAAGACGCCCGGTTTACAAGAGGTGGGCCGGCGTGTATAAGGGGCGAAGTGGATAACGTATTATGAATAAAAAGATACACGAATCGGTATGGAGTGAGCGCTGGAGGCTGGCCCGTTTGAGCAAGGCGGAGTTGCAGCAGATTGGTCTGGTGGCGCTGATTGTCGGGTTGATTTTTGTGGCGTATCAGTTTTTCGGAAACAACATCAATTTAAAGATGTATGGTCGTTCGGCGTTTGCGTATGTGGCTGGGCGCTGGTCGGACATGGGCGGAGATTTCTCGCACGGCTGGATGATCCCGTTTGTCAGCCTGTTTGTGGTGTGGTTCAAGCGGGTGGAGTTGATGACGGCGGCCCGCAAGGTGGATAATCGGGGGTTGGTGCTGATCATTTTGGCGTTGACGGCGCATTGGCTGGGCGCCAAGTCGGAGCAGACACGTATTTCGCTGATGGCGTTTATCCTGCTGACGTGGTCCATTCCGTTTTATCTGTGCGGTTGGGAGGTGGCCAAGTGGCTGGTGTTCCCGTGCGCCTATCTGCTCTTTGCCGTGCCCATGAACTTTCTGGAGAGCATTACCTTCCCGCTGCGTATTGTGGCGACCGTTATTTCCACGAGCGTGCTGAATGGCATTGGTATTGCGGCGCAGCGCTCGGGGTCGGCGATTCACTCGCTGGCGGCGGGCGGTTTTCAGTTTGATGTGGCGGCGCCGTGCAGCGGTTTGCGTTCCCTGCTGGCGATGACGGCTCTGACGGCGGTGTATGCCTATCTGACGCAACGAACGCTGGTGAGGCAGTGGCTTCTTTTTCTCAGCGCGATTCCGCTGGCAATCATCGGCAATGTAGCGCGTATTACCACGGTGGCTCTGGTGGCTCAGGCCATGGGTGAGAAACTGGCGCTGGGCTTGTATCATGATTATTCCGGTTATATTGTGTTCGGCGTTTCCATCATGCTGATGATTGCCATTGGTGCGCTGATGAATATGAATTACTCCGAGGTGTTGCAGCGATGGAAACAACAGCTTTAAAACCCTATCTCTATATTATCGGTGCGTTGATTGTAACGATTCTGCTGCTGGCGTTCACGGTGGATGTCAGTGTGTCGAATGAGGCAGGTGTTCTGACATCGCTGCCGGACGAGGTGGGCGAGTGGCATGGCGATGAGTTGCGCTTTTGCCAGAACGGCGAGTGTCAGGAGGAATTCCTGATGAGCGAGCTGAACGGTTCGGAGGTCTGCCCGAAGTGCGGGGCGCCGCTGGGCGGGATGTCGTATATCGAAAAAGCCATTCTTCCGAATGATACGCTGATCGTGAAGAAGAAATACAAGAATCCGGACGGCAAGATGGTGTATGCCTCGCTGGTGATGAGTGGAGAGGAACAGGGCAGCATTCACCGTCCGCAGCTTTGTCTGGTGGGGCAGGGGCGCACGATTGTATCGGACGAGGTGATTGACGTCGCTCTGCCGGGGCGTGATTCGTTGGGTGTGATGGTGTTGAATCTGGATCAAACGGTTCGCGGCGGCGATGTGCCGATGGTTATTCCGCAGTATTATGCCTATTGGTTTGTGGGCAAGGACCGCGAGACCCCGCATCATCTCGAGCGTATGTTCTGGATGGCCTATGACCGGATTATCCGCAATGTGGCTCACCGCTGGGCGTATATTTCCGTGGCGGGACTTCGGGATGCAAATGGCGGAAAGCTCTACATTGAAGAGATTGATGATTTTGTGCGGAATTTTTATCCGCAGATTTCGTTGCAATAATTTTTTCGCAAAGCGCGAAAAAATGATGCGCGTACCGCGTGGAATTTCAGATTTGAGATTGCGGGATGATCAGACAGGAATGTCCGATCTACTCATGGAAGCCCCCACTGCGAGGCCTCGGGGCTCCCGGAAAATCCAGTTCCTCCTGCGTACCAAGCCGAAGCTGAGCGAAGGCTGGTTCATCCTGTCAAATAAAGTCCCTCCTAACTACATTTTTTTAATACGGTGAAGTTCCTCTTCCAGACGGTCGATACGGTCGAGCAGTTGCATGATGAGGGTGAGCGATTGCACTTCCACACCAAGATGCCCGTGAATGCGCAGAGCCTTGATGATGCGGCGTACGGCAGAGACATCGAACCGTTGCCCGGTGTCGTTTTCTGTGACGGGTTCGATGAGTTCTTCCTCGGCGAGTTGTTGAATGACGAGGGTGGTGGTTCCGGCGCAGTAGGCCACTTCTTCGAGCGTCATGGTTTGGTGTTCGGAAGGCTCGGCGATGAACTCATTCTGCGCGATACGTTGTTTTGTGGTGTTCATGGCATTTGGTTCTCCCTGATTGAATCTATGCCCCGGCGCATTTTTTCAGTTCCTCATAGAGTGTGCGTTCTTGTTCCGAGAGGTTTTTGGGCACGGAGATTTTGATTTGCACGAGCAGGTCTCCGGCTGGTTTTTTGCCTGATGCGGGGAGGCCTCGACCTTTGAGGCGCAGCTGGGCGCCACTGGAGGTGCCGGCGGGCAGGTTCACCGCGAGCTTGTGTCCATCCAGGGCCTGCACCATGACGCGGGCGCCGAGTGCGGCATCGTACGGGGGGATTTGGAGGGTGGTTTGCAGGTCGCGTCCTTTGAGTTGAAAGCGGGGATGCGGGAGGATGTGAACGCGCAGGTATAGATGGCCGGCGGGCGCTCCGCCCATGCCGGAGCCACCCTGTCCGGCCAGTCGGATGCGCGAATGGTCGCCGGTACCCGGCGGGATGGATACCTGCATGTTTTTGGTGGCTCGGATGACCCGTCCATTTTCATCCAGATCGGTGGTTTGCAGGGCGATGCCTTTTCGCGTGCCGTGCACAGCCTCTTCGAGCGTGATGTCCATCGAGGCTTCGTGGTCCTGTCCGCGCATGCGCCAGTTGGGGGCGCCTCCTGCGAAGGAGCCGGTCTGAGCGCCTCCGAAGAGGGAGGAGAAGAAGTCGCTGAAGCCGCCGAAGTCTTCGGAGCTGAACGCCTGGCCGGAGAAATCCGTCCCCATACCGCCGGGAGGATGACGCCACCCGGGCGGGGGCGAGAAGTCCTGTCCGGCCTTCCAATTCGCCCCGAGTTCGTCATATTTTTTACGCTTTTCGGGATCGCCGATTACGTCATACGCCTCGGTGGCCTCCTTGAATTTCTGTTCGGCGCCGGCATCGTGATTGATGTCGGGGTGAAATTTTCGGGCCAATTTACGATAGGCTTTTTTGATGTCCTTTTCGCCGGCGTTTTTGTCGATTCCCAGTATCGCGTAATAATCTTTGTATTTCACGGTATGTTTCTCCGCTGGGTTCCGGGCATGCGGGTGGGCCCGACCTTGTTTATTGAAGGGAAAGAGAGCGAAATGTCAGGGTGGCCGGCGGTTGGTTGGGGGGGAAGAAGAGCTGCAGGGATTCGACGGCCTGCATATCCACGATTTTGTTTCCCCGCTGATTGCCGTATCCGGTGTTAAGGCCCATTTCTTTCAGGGGGAGGGTGTAGGGGCCTTCGCCGGGCTGGATTTCACGGCCGACACCGGTGTAGCCTTCTCCGTCGGCGCCGCCGTATCCGCTGAAGGTCTGGCTGCTTACGGGGCCGCAGCCGGATTCGCTGAGGCTGGGGCCGACGAGGATGGGGGAGGTGCATTGCAGGTCGACCACGAAGCGGTCGGCGCCAAGCAGCGAAACGGAAGCGTCCGGATTTTTCGGCAGGGCGTCACGCGGGAAAAAGGTGATGCCGCAGCCCCATCCGGCGGGATGAATATGCAGGGTGAGGGTGCCGTCGTCGTTTTTTTGTGCGTCGATTTTTCCACCGGCGTCGGCATCGCCCCAGGTGATGAAGCGCGTGGAAGCGTCGGTAAAGAGGATGGGTTGTGCGAGCGGCTCGTTGGCGCCGCGCAGGGTGGTTTCGCGGAAGTCGGCGAGTATGTTTGGGTCAACGGGTTGAGGCGTGACTTTGGATTGAGCGTGTATTTCACCGGCGCGTCCATTGATATCGGTGATAACGGAGAGGAGTTCGTCGTAGGGCTGGTCATAAATATCGAGCAGGCCGTAGTTGGAGTCTTCGCCGTCGAAGCGTCCGGCGGGTGGTTGGTCAAAGAGTTGGAACCAGTGGTAGCCGAGGATAAACGGCTGTTCGAGGACCTGGGTGGCATAACGGCTGAAGGCATCGGCTCGGTTTTGCTGGGTCGCGACAGTCACATCCGCGCCATGCGTATTGGGGCACCCGGAGTTGTTTTCCTCGGCGCGCCAGGAGAATTCGGTGATGAGGATGGGCTTGCCGGTCAGGGCGGCCACGGCCCTAAGCAGGGGCAGGTCGGGTTCGCCGGATTTGCTGTAGGAGTTGATGCTGATGACATCGGCATATTTTCCGCAGGCGGCCATGACCGATTCCTGAGCCCGCCCGGCAAAACGCACGCCGAGGAAGAGGTGATTGGGGTCGTAGCGTCGGATGGTTTCGGCGCAGAGCTGGAAGTAGCGCTCCGCGACAAGGCCGGCCCAGGCGGCCACGGCCTTGGCACTGGTGCGCGCGCCGGAGAGGATGTATTGACGCCCCTGCAGATCTTCGAAGGATTCGGCGCCGGTTTTCCATTCTGCATTGAAGGCCGCAAAATCGTTGTTGTAATAGTCGCGGAAGAATTTCATCAGGCGCTGTTTTCCGGGTGATTGCGTGGGCAGAAGCATGTAGGAGGTAATGAGGGAAACGCGAGGGGAGGTGGGCCAGCCGCGTTCGCCGTACCAGGGGAGTTCGTTGTTGGCAAAGTAGCCGATCAGATATTCGTTGGTGGCGTGTGGGGCCACGGTTTTGCGCGCTTCGCGATCGACCGCCTCTTCGTAGTCCGGGGAAAATACGTCGGTAAGGCGTCCATCGTTTTTTCCCCAGGGCCCGAGCCAGAGTACGCGGGTGTGCAGCATGGGCGTTTTTTCATAGAGCACCTCTTCGCTCCATCCGGCCACGGTGTTGAAATTCCAGCTTTTCAGGCGTTCTGCGGCCGTCTGGGCCCAGGCATCGAGATTATTCTGATGTTTCGGAAGGGCATTGTAGCGGCGTCCGTCGGACGGTTTCGAACCATCGGCGGGCAGGACGCAGTTGACGCCCAATGAGAGGAATCGTTCATCGCCCCGTGCGAACCAGGTTTTTCCATTCTCCTGGACCGTTCGTACAAAAGCCGGGTTTTTCATTGCAGGCGCCTCCTTTTCCGAGAGGGGTTCGATGGGGCTTGATCTGTTGAGGTTGCAGGCGGATGGGAAAAGACCCGTCATGGATGAAAGGATCATAAAGACAATAACCAATGTTTCTTTGATCCTTTTTTTCATGCGAAACCTGCCTTGTTTTGTAAATGAATAGTAATTCATTCGCAGAATAGAAAGATTTGTACGGCCTGTCCATCCCGCAGATGGTACGTGTGCGGGAAAAGCTGTAGAGAGGGCTTGCCAAGCCGACCCGAATCATTATGCTCACCCCGGAAGTGCAACCCTGAAATAAAGATGAAGTGGAGAGTTCATGAAGATACTGGTTGTTGGTAATGGTGGGCGGGAACACGCCCTGGCGTGGAAAATGGCGCAGGATCCCGCCAATCACATGATATTTTGTGCACCCGGCAATGCCGGAACCGCTCAGTGCGCCACCAACATACCCATTCGCGCGGATGATCTGGAGGGGCTTCGTGAATGGGCCGTAACCGAGGGTCCCGACCTGACCGTGATTGGTCCTGAAGCGCCGCTGTGTGGCGGTTTAACCGATCTGCTCGAAGCGGAGGGTCTGCGCGTCTTCGGCCCCTCGAAGGCCGCCGCCCAACTCGAAGGGTCCAAGATTTTTGCAAAGGAAATCATGCTGGCGGCCGGCGTACCGACCGCGCGTGCCGAATTTTTCACGGAGCTGGATCAGGCGTTGGCCTACGTGGAGCGGCAGGGCGTGCCGCTGGTGATCAAGGCCGATGGACTGGCCGCGGGCAAGGGCGTGGCCGTTTGTTCGACGCTCGAGGAGGCACGCGAGGCGGTTCAATCCATGTTGGGCCGAGGCGCGTTCGGTGAAGCGGGTCGGCGTATTCTGATTGAGGAGTGCCTGCAGGGCGAGGAGGTTTCCATTCTCGCGTTCGTGGATGGCGAGCACATTGTGACGCTGGCTTCCTCTCAGGATCACAAGCGGGCCTATGATGGCGACAAGGGGCCGAACACCGGAGGCATGGGCGCCTATTCGCCGGCCATGATTGTACGGGAGGAGCTGTGGCCGCTTATCCGAAAAAATGTATTTGAAAAAACCATTACCGAACTCAAGCGTCGAGGCATCGTCTATCGGGGGGTACTTTATGCGGGTTTGATGATGACGGCGGATGGTCCCCGGGTGCTTGAATTCAACTGTCGCTTCGGTGATCCGGAAACGCAAGTGATCATTCCCCGGCTTGCCTCTGAACTCGTGCCCGCCTTCGAGGCCTGTATCGACGGCACTCTGAACAACGATCTGGTGCACTGGCACCCGGAAACCGCCGTATGCGTGGTGATTGCTTCGGGAGGCTATCCCGGCGACTATATCTCGGGCTATCCCATCCAGGGGCTCGATGATGTCGCGGAGATGCGTGACGTGGTCGTTTTCCATGCCGGTACGGCAGAGAGGGACGGGCCGGTGGTTACGGCCGGCGGGCGTGTGCTGGGGGTCACCGCCATGGGGGCGGACCTCGAGACCGCAATTTCCGAAGCCTATCGCGCCGTAACCGGTATCGAATTCACCGACGCTTTTCATCGGGAAGACATCGCCTGGCGCGAACTGGAACGACGTCAAGAGGACCAATAGCTGCTGGCCTCCTTTTTAATAATCGCGAATGAGCGGTGGTGTTTTGGCGATGGGAAAAGGGTAAAATCCGGTTTTCCAATGGTTGGAAAAAACATAAAGAAAGTTTCCAATGATTGGAAAAAACACAAAAAAAGTTTCCAATGGTTGGAAAAACGCGAAATGGGACGATGATATGCGGTTTCGTTGGTTAATCATTCTGTTGAGCGTTGCGGCGACTCTTTCCTATGTGGTTCCGGCCCACTTGTGCCCGCTGAATTATCCGGCGGATGATGCCTATTTTTATCTTCAGGTGGCTTCGCAGGCCTATGAAGGATATGGTTCCACCTTTAATCAGATCACGCCGACGAATGGGTATCATCCGCTTTGGATGCTGTGCTGCACGGGTTTGTTCTATCTGATGCGCGGGGATAAAATTCTCGCGCTGCATGCGGCGATAGGATTGCAGCAGGCGATGGGCCTGGCGACGGTGCTGATTTTTCTGCATCTGGGGAAGCGGCTTTCCATTCGTCGTGCCTTTCTTGCGCTGCCCGTTCTTTTTTTGTTTTATTCCACCCGCCTCTATGCCTCCGAGGCCTATGTGAACGGCTTCTTTCTGCTGCTGATGCTGTGGGCGGGCGTGGCTGTGGCGGAACGGGTGTTGGCCGGTGAGCGGGTGCCGCTGCTGCGGGTGCTTGGCGTTGGGGTACTCGGCGGTTTGGCGATGTTGGCGCGGCTGGATAACGTGTTCGTGACGGGGTGCTTCATGCTGTGCACAGCGGGCCTGCTTTGCGGGGGATGTCCGTTTCAGCTTTTTTCGCGGGGTGTGGCTGCGCGCATTGTGTTGCTGGGCGGGGGGTGTTTGGTGGTGTTTGTGCCGTATCTGCTTTTCAACCGGGCGGTGTTCGGGCACTGGATGCCGGTGAGCGGGGCGATTAAGAGTACGCTGCCGAATTTGGTGTTTAATCCGGATGGATTGAGTGGAATCGGAAAGGTGTGCGCGCTGACGGGGGTCGGCGGCCTGGCGGGGGCCTTGTTTTTGCGTATGGCGCCGATACGGCGTTATCTGTTGACGGTTCTTTCCGGGGGCGTGGTGCTGCACGCGGCGCAGATTGTGTTCACCACGAGTCATCATACGCAGTGGCCGTGGTATTATGTGGCGGGCGTGATCAATCTGTGTTTTTGCGGGGTGATGTTGGCCGATTGGATCGCTGATATCCGGGGCTTCCGCTCGATCCTTTCCGTGCGTTTCCTGCTGCCCCTCACCTTGATGCTGGTGACGGTGGTGAATGGGTATGCGGCACTGCGCTACCGCAGTTCCGCGCCGACCATTCGCGAGAGTTTTGAGTTGGAGCGCCTGGAGGAGGGCATCGATTTACGTTGGCAGCAGCGGGTGGCGGTCTGGCTGAGCGAGACGCTGCCGCCGGAGTCGGGCGTGGCGGTGTATGACTGGCCGGGCATGTTTGCCTACACCTCGGACCTGCGCATCCTGCCGATCGATGGGCTGATCAATGATTACCGATACAATGATGAGGTACTGGCGGAAGGAATCGACGCCTTTCTGAAGCATCGGCGTGTGACGTACTGGCTGGGACCATGTGACCCGCTGGAGTTCGAGCGGCAGGCGTGGTATTCGGTGCGGGAAATTCCGGGGGGGGTGGAGATCGAGGTGATGGCCCCGCTCTACCGGAAAAGCGCCGGAGCATTCCAGGTGCGGGATGCCGATCGGGTGGCCCGCCTGCGCGAGGTGATTCATCATCCCGACCTGCCGAACCTGGCCCTGTGGCGCATCCGGTGAGAGAACGGCTTGCGGAACGCCCGCGCTCCACTTATTGGTGCAACCCTTCAGAGGAGGCGGGGATCAGATCGGAAAGGTCCACCTCAAGGCCTTTGCGGATATACACGGATTTCGGGCGGACGCGGCGTCCGGTGACCGGCCAGAATACCTCGTCGTTGTCAAACACGTCGCCCCGGTATTCATAGGATTCGAGGAGCGTTTTGGTGTGCCAGGGGAAGTCGAGGATGATGGCGTCGAAGCGTCCGCTCCGGATGGTCTGGTTGAGTTGGTTGGTGACACCGGCGATGAGCTGCGTGCGGCTGCCGCGCTCGATGTCGTAGTAGGCGACGTGCTGGGCGTGGGCGGGTTTTCCGGCAAGGGGGGCGAGGTATCCGTGCGCGGGGATGAGGACGTCGCCGGGGAAACGTTGAATCAGGCGGAGCAGGTGGTCGCCTGCGGCGCGGTCGTCCGTCGTGGGAAGCTGGACGGTGGGGTCATAGAAGAGCGTGAACAACTGGGCCAGGCAGGCGAGCAGAATCACGGCGGGGAGCAGGGGCTTTTCGCACGGAGCGGCAGCGGAAGGGGATGCGCTTCTGGTGCTCGCGGCATCCATCAACCACTTGACGGCCAGACCGAAGAAAAGAGAAATGCCGACGTGGGCGGGGAGTACGGTGTTGGCAAAGGAACCGGCCCGGATACGCACCAGCCAGGCGGCGGCGATGAGTCCGCCTGCCGTGAAGAAGAGGAACCAGAAGTCGTTCCATCGGCGTGCACGCAGCAGGAGCGCGGCATAGATTCCGCCGAACAGAATGGCGATAAAGAGCGGATGGAACATATCCATAAGCCAGAAGGAAATCACGCGAAAGAATACAAGGTGGTGACCACTCGGCAGTTCAAAGATGTAGAATGAATACCATCCATCGGTTAGGCGGGAGAAAAGGATGGTGCTGAGTGGAATGACCAGCGCAAGGACCAGAGGGAAGAAAATGCGCCGCCAACCTTTGAGGCAGAAAAGGGCGTAGCAGCTCATGGGAAGGGCCACGAAAAGAGCGGTTTGTTTGCAGAAGAATGCAAGGCAGAAAGAGAGTCCCGCAAGCAGTGGGTACAACGCACGGCGGTGTCCGCCGCGCAGCAGCAGGATGCCCGCGAGGATGAAAAAGAAGCACCAGGTGTCGGCTCGCGCGACGGCGTACCACGCGCCGCCCGCCCGATACAGTGCGGCGAAGAGACCGCAGGAGAGGAGCCCGTAAAAGGGTGAGCGGGTTTCGCGCCATCCGAAAAGAAACAGGAGTCCCAGGCAACCCAGTGTGCCGAGAAAGGCGGTCAGGCGCAGAGACGGAAGTCCGGGACCGGCCAGGCGGGACATCCAGGCAGAGAAATGAAAATAGAGCGGGGTATAGGTGTAGGGGGTGAAATCCAGGCTGGGCTCGGTGTAGAGTGGTTGCCCGTTGACCACGCGCGCCACGGAGTCGGCCATGCCGCCTTCCATCCATTCCAGTTCATAAGGATAGCGGATTTGCTGAACGGCAATGGCCAGAAATGCGGCGATGTAAATCAGGCATCCGGCGCCCACCACTCGCTTCAACCACTTCACTGCATCCATATTTGCTGCGTTCATTGTGCCTCGCTCTGTTGGTGCACGCCCCTCCGCCCTGATTGGACGGATAGGCCCGGATGCCCGTATGTTAAGGATGCGGGACGGGATAACAAGCCGGAAAACACAGGCGTTGACTTGATGAAAGGGGATGGGTATATCTCTCTGCATATAAATTTCAGCCTAAGCAAGGGGATGGTCGTAAAATGAAACGGACACAGATGGCACGATGCGGACTTCTTTTTCTTTTTTTCATGATGGCCGGGGTGATGGTTTCCTCCGTGTTTGCCGCGCCCGCCGAGTCGAAGTATGTGTATCGGGCGGGTGATTATGATGGAAACGGCTACGATGACCTCTGTGTGTATTATGCCGCTTCCGGCACGTGGACGATCTGGTACAACAACAACGGCACGTTGACCGGTCAGGCGACCACTTCGTTCGGATGGAGCGGTGCAAGAGCCGTACCCGCGGATTACGATGGCGACGGCAAGACGGACCTCGCCGTCTATGCGCCCTCGAGCGGCACCTGGACGATCAACAGCAGCAAAACGAAAAAAACCTACAGTGTGAATTGGGGATGGAGCGAGGTGGTTCCCGTGCCTGCCGATTATGATGGCGACGGACGGGACGATATTGCGGTGTTTTACCCGGGCGATGGGTCCTGGTCGCTGCGCCTCTCTTCCGGAAAAACAAGGACGGTGAAGTACGGCTATTCGGCGGTGATTCCGGTTCCGGCAGATTACAATGGTGATGGGCGGGATGATATCGCGGTGTATATTCCGGATAGCGGCGCCTGGATGGCGGTGGATGTCCAGACCGGCAAGACGGTTCTGAATCAGAATTGGGGTTGGCCGGCGGCACGCCCCGCTCCGGCGGATTATTCGGGCGACGGCAAGGCCGACCCGTGCGTGTATGCGGGTGGAACCTGGTATATCAGCTTCCGCAGCGGTGTGACGATGACCGCGCAATGGGGAGGCGGGTCGGTTAAACTCGTTCCCGGATTCTATCGGTCCTATTACGGAACGGCCTATCCGCACGCGCAGGTCGGGGTATACACAGCCTCCTCCGGCACCTGGGCGCTGAAGGAAGTGGTGATTGATTTTCTTGACCCGTGGTTCAAACAAGTCAACTTCGGTTGGAGTCAGGCCCTGCCGCCGCCATACCGACCGTAAGCCGTGACTTGCACATGAGTATGGAACATTCGATCAGGACGTGTTAACCGCGGGTGGCACCCCCAACCGGGTTCGAACCGGTGTTACCAGGATGAGAACCTGGCGTCCTAGGCCTCTAGACGATGGGGGCAACAAAGGATGTCGGGCATAGTAACGGATTTTTTTTAAACGTCAATCCGTCTGATTCTTTTCCATCACCAGGCTTCCGCCGGGAGGCAGTGCATGAATAAGTGAAACGGCGTCGCCAATCCGGCGGATGCCGGTGCCGGGTACCGTTCGCCAGGCGCCGGGAGAAAGCGGAAGTTCCACTTCCGCAGGCTTGCGCCCCGCATTTACGGCAACCAGCACCTCCTGAGTGCCCGCCGTTCGCCGAAACACCAGAACGCCTTCTTCCCCGTTTGCCTGGAGCAGTTCAAGCTGATCGCCCGATAGGGCCGCATTGTGCGTGCGCAATCGACACAACCCGCGCGTGGCCCGGTAGATCGTCTGGGAGAGGGGTTCGTTCAGCCGTTCCCAGTGGAGCGGGTTCGGGCCAACGGTTTTTGGGGTGTCTTCGCCCCATTCCTGGCCGGCGTAGAGCATGGGGATGCCGGGTGCGGTCAGCGTCAGCACCAGGGCGGCGATGGCGCGTCGGGTGGCCTCTTCCGGAGAGTAGACCTTCGAAAACTCAGCGAACGTCCGTTCTTCATCGTGACTCTCGGTGTAAACGACATTCTGAAATATGTTCGAGAATCCGGCTCGTTCGGGTTGAAGGAGTCGTTGCATTTCATTGGTGTCGAAGCGCCCTTCTTTGAGCATGTCGCAGATTCGCCATCGGAATTCAGCGCTCCAGCCGGAGTCCATCTCGGTTTGATTGACGAGATTGGGATCCGACGGCAAGTGCTCCGCAATTTGAAAAGAGGCGGGGTCCGCTTGACGTCCGCACCAGGCGAACCAGCTTGCGCCGTACTCGTTATAGCCCTTCCAGCCGACCCAGCGCGTGGCATCGTAGCGAAACCCATCCACGCGATATTCACGGCTCCAGTAGCGGACCATCTCGTCGACATAGCGTTTGAAGGCGGGTGATTTTTGATCGAAATCCGGGAAGCCCCAGTTTTCGCCTGTGAAGTGATAAAACCAGGGAGAGGCGTCGTAGTCATCGCCGTAGAGTTGGAAGAGGGGGGACTGGCCGTCCATGTGGTTGAGTACCACATCCATGATCACGGCCAACCCGCGCTGATGCGCTTCGCAGATCAGTGTTTTGAGTTCGGAGGGTGTTCCATATGCCGTCTCCGGTGCGAAGTGAAAGGCGGGGTTGTACCCCCAGCTTTCAGCCCCTGTGAACTCGTTCCAGGGCAATGGTTCGATGGCGGTAACCCCAAGATCCCGGATGTAGTCCAGGCGCTCTATGAGTCCCGTGAAACCGCCGCGTGAGACGTCTGGAATCGAGCATTCATAAATGATTAAATTCGACAGGGCCGGACGCTGATAGGACGCCGCTTTTTCCCATGAAAAGGGTTTCGTGCCGATTTCCAATACCGACTCAGCCAGCTCGGGGCGATACGTCTCGATACCCTTTGCATCCTTCCATTCCACGTCCACGGAGAAGGGGTCGGCCAGGCGTTGCGTGCCATCAATTAGATACTGGTAGCGTCGGCTTCCCGGCGTGAGTGTGCGCGTAAGCCACCACACCCCGTTGGTGGAATAGTTCATTGGGTCGGCGGCGGGATCCCACCCGTTGAAGTCGCCTATCAGCGAGACAAAATGTTTCCCCGGCGCATGCAGGGCGAAGGTGACGACACCATTTGTTGATTCTGTCGCGCCCAGGGGTGCTTCTTCGGGGTAATCGGACGTGCGGAAGAAGGGGGCGTGCCAAAAGTCGACGGCGGCAAGGGCGCGGTGGCCGGTATCGCCCGACGAGGCTGATAGGCGATGCAGGCCAAACGTCAGATTGGAGACGACGACGGTGTGACGGAAGGGTTCTTCAGTCAACGAAGCGATGGGTTTTCCATCCATCCAGAGCTGCAGCGGATCCGCGCTGTTTAGAAGGGCGTTGAAATCGGAAAAAAACAGGTCGCCGTTATCGGGTGCCACAAATTCAATCGCCGGTGTTTTATTCGATGGCGTGAGGGTGATTCGGGTTTCGTAATTGCGCCCGCCATCCGTATCCCATTCGCCCGCCCAGTGTGCGGCCATTTGCAGCGATGTGACCACCTGGGCGCCATGATCGAAGGGGCCCAGCATCAAGGTGCTGATGCCGTGTTTATCGGGAGGGGGGAGCGGGGTGTCGATGGCCACACCATCCGGGGTGGGGAAACTGCCGGGCGGCCAGTAGATCCGAGCGGGAGGTGTCCAGGCATTGCGCCGGATATTCACCCCCCAGCGAAGCAGACCACCCGGCTTGGAGCGCCGCACCTGCACCGTGATGGGATCATTTGGACCTGGATTTTCGGGGGTGGTCTCGATGCGTGCCTGCGTGATGGGAATGTGATAATCCTTGCCCTCATTGCTCTCCCAGGTGTTGTCCTTAAACAGAATGGCAAAATCCACCGTGTTCACGATTTGTGTGGGATGATTGAATGGGCCGATGATTATCTCGGCGACGCCGTCGCGCCCGGGCAGGCGAAAGGGAGTCTGTATGGCCACGCCGTCCGGGCGCGAGGCGATTGGACGGTATGGAAAGATCGGCTGTTTCCAGGCCGGTCCCTTGGCGTTCACACCCCAGTGGAGTTTGGCCGGCTGCTGCACATCCGTTAGACGAATGGTGATGCGGTCATCCAGCGTGGGACGCTCCGGCGTCCAGGAAATATCCGCCGCCCACGCCATGAGCGGATAACACAACAGAATCCCATAGCATATAGTTCTCAACATGAATTCGTTCCTCGCTTGATTTCTTAAAAGCACGGCATCACCTACACGCTTTTGCATCAGGAAACCATAAAAAAGCCTATTCGTTTTGGAGGGCCACGGTGATGAAGATAGAACGAATGGGAATCCCATCGGTTGTGCCCAGGATTTCGAAAACGCCTCGTTATCCTGTCCCACGCCCTATCTCCGTGCTTGCTATGATCTTTAAAGGATGATAAAAGCGCCCTGGATGCATACCAGTCCGTATTTCGGTGGAGGGTTCGTTATGAAAAAGGGGTTCCTTTTATTGATCGTTTCGCTGTTGATCCATGTGGAATCAGCACCAGCTGAACCATTTACGGTTTCTATTCAACAGATTTCCGCGCAAACCTATGGCCTGGAGTTTCCGGCCCAAACCGATTCCTATTTTCAAGTCTATTCAACCGAATCACTTACATCGGATTGGTCGGTCGTCGACATGGGATGGAATGCGGGTTCTTCGGTGGTATGGACCCATGACACGTTCGCGTGGCTTTCGGGTTCCCGTCGGTATTATCGTATTCGCCAGGTGGCGTTGACCAATGCGCTGGACGTGGATTCCGATGGGATGGATGACCTGTATGAAATGACGTGGGATTTTCTGGACCCGCTGAGCAATGCCGATGCGCAGCAGGATTATGATCATGACGGGCTCTATAATTATGGAGAATATGTCTATCAATCCAGCCCGATCAAACAGGATACGGATGACGACTGGGCTATCGATGGCTATGAAGTCTACGTGGGTACGCAACCCGTCAGCAGTCAGAGCGCGCCGACGCTGGAGTTTCGTATAAACGGGAATGCGCTTTATACCGCTGATACCAATGTCTCCCTCGTGTTCGGTGGGTTATCGGCCGATTATGCGGTGCTGGCGGATTCCATCACCATGGCCCACGCCGAAACCAATCCGTTCGGGTCACCCGTTTCCTACAGTTTTGATTCCAATGATAACGCCTGGCGCACTATTTTTGCCCATCTGCAACGCACCAATGATGGCGCACAAAGTCCCCTGATGACGGCCAGTATTATTTTGGATACGGCCCCTCCGCAACTCTCTGTCACCAGTCCAACCAACGGCCAGATCACCGACCGTGCCTGGATACGCCTGGAAGGCGTGGCCACGGATACGGCGAGCACGCCCTCGATTCTGGTGAATGAGACCCGCGCCGATTTAGTGACGCTCCGCTCGTTTGCGCAGGAGAAGATTTTTCTCACCAACGGAGCGAATCTCATCACGGTCGAAGCCATCGATCAGGCCGGAAACAGCGTGACCCAACAGATCACCGTGATTCAGGACACCTCCTCCGATACCACCCCGCCCTCCATAACGCTCGATTTGGCGTCGGACTTCACCGTTGCGGGAGGGGTGACCAGTGTGCTGGCGCAAACCACCGTTGGGAATGTGGATGTGTTGCGATTGAACGGATCAACCGATGATGAAACAGCCACGGTGGAGTTCTATGCCATTCACCAGCAGGGCACCAACGGTCCATTCGCGGGGACGCTCTTTGGCACGCAGGTGGTCGCAGAGGTCATGCTGGGATTCGGGGAGAATACGCTGCGGGCGGTAGCCGCGGATGCCGCCGGAAACCAGACGGTCGAAACCTATACCATCCAGGCGGATTACGCGTTTGATTTTGAAATAACGAATCCCGCGCCGGGACAACTTGTCAGCGCCACGCAAATGGTGGTGTCCGGCCGGGCGTCGTTGTTCTTCACCAATGCCGCGCTATCCGTCAACGGCATTGCGGCGGTCGTTACATCCGTGACCAACGAGGAGGTGCAGTTTTCAACGGTAGCTGCTGTTCCCATGGGTTCCGGTGTCACCCCGCTTCGGGCGCAGGCCGTGTTAGACGGACAATCCTACAGCGTTCAGGCCTCCGCGTTCCGGTATGAACATCTGTCCTGGCACCGTGATTACAGTAACTACTACAGTTCTCTTTATTGGAATGCCTTCGGGAATCACTTTACGGTGGAAGGATGGTGGAGCCGTGACGATTCGTGGCTTTCTGAAACCGCAGAAAAAACGGCGCACCACAAGCAGGATGTCACCTATTGCGATTATTACATTCTGGGCGGACAGGATTGTGATACGGACATTCGCGATGAAACGGTGGTCACCGCCGACTCGCCTCCCATTACCTACGGCTATTTCGGCACGGAAAACATTCGCTATGACTACACGGCAACCACCGCAAGCGGCAACAAAGCAGCATGGGATCATGACACCATCCGCCTGAATGACGAGCTGACCTTCGTTCGGCACGCCCCGCCGGAATATCTTCGCGCCCCCATGTGCCTGCAGTTTGAAAACATGTCCTACTACCGCCCGCCCGGAACCGATGTGGTGGCCAGTCAGATCACCTTCAACGGACGCAGCGGGTTCCTATGCAATGGAAATATTTCCTTTCTGGTCCCGGTCATGCCGAATGTCACCAACGTGATTTCGGAAGCCAATTTCACTTGGCCGGCGTTCCAATACTTCGGCGAACGCAAAGAGCGGCGCGAATGGTATGAAGCGGGTACCATCAGCAAAGTACATGTGCTCAATTTCACCGGGTTCCACAGCGACCCGATATACATGACCTTTAAACAGACCGCCGAGGGCGATTACGGGTACGGCAGTTACCGTGTGGACAGCGTGAAAGAAATCCAGATCGGCCAAACCAAACAGTATGTGGGTTTCTCCTTTCCCGCCGGCACGCTGGGCGATGAAAACTCATGGGTGGCGACCATTCAGCCGGCCGTTCCCAGTGAGGCGAATCTCTATATTCAGCGCAATGGCGTGACCAACCCGCTGTCATGGAACGGTACGCCGGCCACCATTCACTTTGTGGATGGCGAACTGGATGTCCCGGTACGCATGCTGCAGGGATCGGGGGCCTCCCCCGTCGCCTCGGAAAATAATGGAGCGATAGAAATCGCCCACCTGAAACCGCGCGACAGCGTGGTCGTCGAACATGTCCTCACGGGGGTTCGATCCGAAATACGGGTCATCGGAAATTTCGGATGGGAAGAAGCCCAGGCGCTGGGCCTGAACCACATCAGCATGGTCCCCGAGCTCGCCGGGTTAAGTCCCTTGATACAATCCAATCTGATAAAGACTCTTTCCTACGCGCTCGACCAGACTCCCGGCTGTCGGCAAGCCCAGGATCGCGAAGCCATGGCCCTTTTATACGCTCCGCTTGCCACGGCGAACGCGCCTTCCGCTCAGGGTATCGGCGCCTTCGCGCCCGACCTTTTTCATCTGCACATTTGCTTTACCGGAAGCATCCCTGCCTCCGCCCAGCAGTTGAAAGACGCCTATGTCGCCGGCGAAAATGCTTTCCGACAGGGGCTGTATAATGGATCCGAGCAATATGCCGCCAAAGCGGTACGCGACTCCATTGTGCGCCTGTGCGAGCTATCCCGTCCGGCGCTGATTACCTTTCTCAACGCGCTGGCTGCGGAACCCGGCATCGTTTTTCTCTATCATTCCTACGAGTGGATTGATGATGGCTATGGCGGGATTGACCCCGAATTCCAGCCCAACGATCCCATACGCAATCTGCTCACCAATCTATCCGCTGCGGATACCGCCTTGTATGGCGCACTCAACGATCCCCATCTGATTTATCCCGGGAACACCTCCAATGATGCGTATGATACGTTTGATCTGCAGGAATTGATGGCCCTCAAATTTCATCTCACCGAAAACGGCCAACTCCAACTCTACGCCGCACCGCAGGGCACCTACTACGGCGGGATTGCCGCCATGCAATTGCATGAGTTGACCGACGAATAGGCGCACTCATTGCCTCCCGTTCACTCGACTGATTTTGCGGCTGCAAAACGGCATTTGAGGCGACGCGGGCACGAAAAGTTCACCAAACAGCCTGTTGAAAGGCGTTTTGAGGCGCGAATCAGGAACGTCGGGGTGGCTTTTACCAGCGCTGGATTTCCTGCATGCCACGCGGGGACAGGGCATAAATACCGGTCGAGGGACGGTCGAACCATCCGTAGACATTTCGATAAAGAATCGCCCGGGCTTTCGGTTCCTGGAGGGCCTTACTGATCGCGGAAGCTTTACTCGGGCCCTGCTGTTGCAGGAACCGGGCAATCGCGAGCGCTTGCTGCCGGTAGGCCGTCATGAGCCCCTTGCGACGGTCCGTGCCGCCGGAATTCGGGTCGCCCACGCGCTGCGCAAATTCACCGAGCAGGCGTTCGCGTCGGTGTTTGGAGGGACGGGGTTTGTATTCGCCGGGATCAATCAGCACGGAAACACGACCCTTGCCCTCGGGATCATCGACGACGAGTAAACCAAGCCCCAGCATCCTGTGCAGTTTGAGGATGTGTTTTCGGCGTCGCTTCAGCATCTTGCAGGACTTCGGTACGCCGATATACACCTTGGAGGTCAGCGCCAGCCGTTCCGCCGCCTGAAGGACGACTTCAAGATTAAACGAGAGTTTGAGTTCCACGATCACCGGTTCTTCATCACCCCGCACGGCCAGAGCATCGCAATCCTGTACCTCGCCCTTCACCTCGTAATCCTGCGATTCGAGGAATCGTTTCACCGGCAAATAGAGATCCGATTCTTTCATGCTGATTTCCTGTATGGGCACCGAGTCTTATCATGCAACGTCGGGATTGTCAGTCGCTATTCCGGAAGTGCTTTTTCGAGTAGCGAAGCGATAGTCTGGCGCCAGACATCGGTTTTCTGTGCCAGAGTCAGCGAGGCCATCGTCCGTGCGATAGTCATACGAAAGAAGTACCATCGAGTCTGGAAGAGCGACAAGTCCTATGTGCAACGAGCACTGCGAAGAAGAGAATGCTCCAACGAATAACATCGTCAGCAAAATCCCGTCGATTGAGTCAAACAAGCCGCGTTTAACCGGATTTCCTGGAGGGCGGCAGGCCTATCCTGGGAGCGCCGATCGTCTGATCGGCCACATTCATTCATCGCTTTGCCTTGAGGAAAACACCGAGTGCTCGCGAAATATCCGGAAGTCCCAAAATGGAGGAGAATCCGGCTTGGGTTGTGCTGTTTATTGTCCGCAGACGTGTCGCGCCGAAGCTCGAAGAGCGCAGGCGGATGAACATTAAGTTTTGCTGGTGATTTGGGTACGATTATTGTAGAAAAAACTATGTTTGGATGAAAAAGGCATCAGGAGGCGATATGTTGGCTGTAAAAGCGGAATATGAAAATGGGCAGGTGCGGTGGTTGGAAAAACCGCCGGTTGCGCAGCCGCAGGATGTTATTGTTGTTTTTCAGATGGAAAATGACCCTGCAGAACACCTGCGCAAGGGGTGGATGAACGCACAGTCAGAAGCCTTGGAACACGCATGGGATAATGACGAGGATGCGGATTATGACCAGCTTTAGCAAGGGGGATATCGTACTGGTTCGTTTTCCGTTTACTGATTTTTCTTCAACAAAAAAGCGCCCGGCAGTTGTTATAAATACAGATGACTACACAAAACGATACCATGATTACATTCTGGTGCCGTTAACCAGTGTGCAGCAAGCTGACGAACAAAGACTCTCTCAGTGGCAACGTGCCGGATTGCTGAAACCGACCCGGGAGCGCCCGCGGCTCGCGGGCACCCGCATGTAGAGGAATTATTCCAACGAATGAAGAAAGCAACGAAGGCGCGTGAGCCCATCCTTTGCCGAGGCTATGGAGCGCAAGTCCGCCGCCGTCCAAAAGAGGAAGGATTTTGGACGAAAAATGGCATAAAAAACGTCGAAAATGCCAAAAAACGGCCAAAAAACGGCCAAAAACGGGCCAAAAATCGAAAAAACGCCGAAAAATGCCGTCAAAAACCTCAAAACAGCCTCAAAACGGAAAAAATTGGCTTTCCCGGGAGCGCCGATCGTCTGATCGGCAAATGGTGTATAAATTCGCAGATGCGCCCGATGGAGAAGTTCCCCCCAAACGCCACTTTACAATCCCGCACCCTCTTTCGATAATCCGACCTCGTGTAGGGGCGCGATGAATGCCAGAAGAATCCTGTGAAGATAACATACTCTTGAGATGCTATGACGAAACGTAAACGGAAACTGACAGCCGCAGAGAAGGCTGAAAAGAAACGTCGCCAGCGGGAATATATGACGATCTTTGTCAATGGAAAGCAAAAGCGGGTGAAGCGTCTGAAAATTGTAGTTTAAAGTTTCGCGTGGGGATTAAGAAGGCGTTCCATGCCGGAAGTCGCTATCGTTGGTGGTCTTTGAAGAGAAAAACCAAAGAAGGAGACCCCGACATGGAACAGGACAAGACT
>JAQVYB010000023.1 GCA_028708815.1 Kiritimatiellia bacterium
CGCATGGCCTTGAAGGTGTCATTGGTGTTTCGCACCGCGATGAACGAATAAGCTGTATTGGTTATCGAACCGACCTCGCTCTCCACCGTCACCCGCAGCAAAGGATGGGTGTTCGTTTCATTGGCGCGGCGGATTTTGAGTTCCATGCCGTTGAAGGGCGTCCAATCACGCGGGCTTTCATTCGGCATAACACCCAACACGAAGTCCTGAATATACAACTTGCCCGGCGTCGCATGCGCCTCATCCGTAAGCAACTCGAATTTCACATCCTCAATGGCGCTCCAGTCGAATCCCGCCTCCGGCTCCATATCCGCAAAGGAACAACACTGACGCAGATACCCGGTGTTTTTTACGGTGCGTCCGATGTGGGCCGTTTTTCCGTTCTTATCCGTAATCGTCACCTGGATCACGGGATTGGCCTCTCCCACCGAGTCGCGGCGGGCGGTGATCTTGAAATGGGTGTAATCGCTCCAGTCGCACTCGAAGGCACGGACGGAAAAACCGCTGCCGCCGATATAACCGTAGACGCTGTTGGTTGCATTGTCCTGATCCAATCCCGACAGCGTCAGCACATTCGTTCCGCCGATGACGGCGTCCGATTCCAGCTTGAATTCAAACTCATTGGTTCCGGTCGGGTCGTTGGTATCCACCCAGGGCGTCCACCAATCCTGATCATACAGCGTCTTTTCCGTGGCTACCACCGACCAGGCATCCATGCAAAGATCACCCGGCTGAACACCGTTGGTGGTTGAGAGCATGCCGACGCGCAATTCCGTCACATTCGCCCAGGAGAATCCGCTGTCCACGCTGAAATCGTCGCAGTAAATACGCAGCGGCTCATAAACGCCCTTGGAAGAGACCGTCCGTGCCGCATTGGCTGTGTAGGTTCCCGACAGCACTTCGAGCATCAACACCGGGTCCGGCTCTGCCGAGGTCTCGCGCCTGGCCCAGATTTCCACCCCGTCATAATCGCTCCAGTCCGAAATGGTGCTCGCATCCACCATGGTCCCCAGCTCAATCTTCTTCACATAAATATCTGCCGGCAGCACAGCAATGTTCGTGGTCCCCATATTGATCTGAATCGCATCCAGTTGCGTCCAATCAAAGCCGGATGCAATACTCATATCCGATTTCGGTATCGTATATTCAACGTAGTCGGAGGTTTCGATCAGTCGTCCAAGAAAAACAGAACGACCCGCGGTATCCTTCAGCTCCATGCTGAAATCAGGATTCGCGGCACTGTTCGTTCCGCGGCGCATGGTGATACGCATGGCCTCCATCGCGCTCCAATCGGCGCAATCCGCTCTCAACGTACCGCGAACACCGCCAATATGGCCTTCTCCCGTCGTTGCATTGCCGTGAAGCTGCATGGATTTGGCCGAATATCCTTCGGAAGGATCATTCACGGAACTCATCGTCACACCCCAGCTTGTGTTCCAATCCACTTCGTCGGGATACTGCTTGCTCACATTTGCGATATTCCAATTATCCACATAGATCGGCGCCGGATTCGACCACTGAATGGAGGGCAGCAAATGGACCTTCAGGAAGGCGATCGAACTCCAGTTGAAGGCGCCGGACGTGGTGAACTCATCAAACGTGAAGGCCAACGGCTGATAGGTCGTGTTGACAATTTCCCGTTCCACGCCCGCTGAAACGCCTCCGGAATCCACTACTTCAATTTTCAGCCTCGGATTCGTCTGGGAGTCGCTTGCGCGCTTGACCCAGATCACCATTCCGTTTCTCGCGGACCAGTTGGTCGAACAGGTCCGCTGAGCCCCGCCGACATAATAGCCGTTATCCTGAAGAGCTCCGGCCCGTGTTAATACCATCGCATAGCTTCCCTGTGTACGCTCCGAAGATAACGCCCTGGTGATATTCCAGGTGTTTGTTACGTGCCAGTTCGCCAGCGATTCAAACGGATCCACGCTGATCAGGTCGGTATATACCACGTTGGTTGGGGCTGCCGTCAGATCCTGCATCTCCGCCAGCGTATTTGCCTGTTGAAACACGGAGACCTCGATAGGGCGCAGGTTCCCGCCCACATAATCATTGCTGGAGGTTTGCGTGGGCCCGCTCATGCAAATGGCATTCGTGCCGCTCTTCGCATCACCGGTCAGCGTCCAACTGATCCAGGGAATGCCGTTCCAGGCTGCCGGAATTTCAAAGTCCTCCACCGTGGCGCGCGGCTGCCCATCCCACCCGTTCACATGCAGCCCCTCAAATTGAGCGATGGTTTTCTTCGCGTCAAAAAAGCTGTCGCCGATCGACCGTCCGCAGCCACCGATGTATGTATTGCTCTCCGCCACGGAAAGACCGCGTAACAACAGGCTGTTCGAGCCTTCGCAAAAAACGGTGTCCGACGCGGCCCAGGTCACATCCCACGGTTGCCACCAGGAGTCGAGATGCTCAAAATCCTCCAGCCAGGTATGATTGGTCGCCACCCAGCCGCTTTCAATATCCGACGGCGTGGAAAAGCCCCAGACTATGCGGTCGTGATTGATTTCCGTCTCGTGACATATCCGGTCGAACCAGCAAATCATTTTGAGCTTCGGCAGATGTTCGGCCACATCAAAGCAATTGGTGTTGTCACCGAAGGCGTTGTAGAGTTGCTCCCACCACTTGCTCTTCACATCGTATTCCGAATCGCCATCCGTCCGGTCCGCATTGAAAAGCGCCGCCGTTTCCGAAATCATCAATGGCTTGTTATGCACCCCGTCCCGACAGTATTTATCATAAAAATTCCGTACATCCTTCTGGTCCAAACCGCGAATCTGAGACACCAGCTTGTCGGTGTGAGGCTCTTCATTCTCTCCCCACGGCCATTCCATACCCCAATGATACGAAGACATCCCCACCCAATCCACCGCATCGTCACCCGGATAAAACGGCGCATACATATCGTCCTGACCGGAAAGCCCGCCATCGCCGTTGGTATCCATCTCGGCATACTCATTTGAATAGATATTCTTGTCGATCCGGACATATTCTCCGATGGGCCACGGGAAACCCGCCCCCTCGTTCGGATCCCAGACCATGGCCGTACGCTCTGTGCATTCATGCACATTGGACGCCAACATCCGGTACGCGTTGCGGTAAGCCGTCGGCTGCTGACCCCACGGGAACCAGCCCGCATTCATTTCATTGCCGAAACGCACCATGATGCCGCCCACTCCCTCGCCTTCCCAGCGCGCACACAAATCACCAAAGGCCGCAGCTGCCTCCGGCGAACAGTTCGTGATGGACAAACCACCAAACGGACGCAGCGTAATGATGGCGATGCCGTGATACGGAATCACCTGCTGCATGAAGCTTTCGATTTTTTCCAAATCCTGACCAACCACCGGATAATCCGTGAAGTATTCATACGCACCCGCCACTAGGCCGCCCATGCGTTCGCTCCACCAGTCCACCGTGTCAATCGGATCCCACTCGCCCGAATCAAAACCAATTCCCACACCGAAATAACACCCTTCCGGGGGCTCAAGCCGTTCCAAAGCCATGGCCGAATACGCCATGCCTGAAAGCAAAAACATGGAAACAAAAAAACATGTCCAACCGCGCTTCCCGACCTGTGATATGTACTTTTTCATAAACCAGCCTCCAAATAGCTTAATATATACCGCTCGCATACCTGTATACACCGGGAGGGCGTCGCGTTCAATCTTTTTTTGTTTTTTTTGTTTTGGCTCCGCAGCCTCTCAGAAACCAGCTTGAGATCAGTCGCCATCACCACCCATCCAACAACCCATCGCGCATACAGGTGCACAACCCTCCTGCCGTATCCACTGATTCATACAGCCCCACCTGTTTTGCAAGCCATCGCGCCTAAACAAGGATTAACCGTCTGTCTGGCGGGCCAAAGCACAACGACCTGCCACTCCCATGAATTGTCTGTTGCATTCCGGACGGTTCCGTGATTTTATTCCGCCCTGTTTGACCCTTTGCCAAAGAAACTGAAAGGACGCACCATGAAAGCCGTTGTCTTGGCCTATAGCAATATCGGATGTGCCGGCATCAAAGCCCTGCTGAAACAGGGCATCGAAATCGCCGCCGTATTCACCCACAAAGACAATCCGAACGAAAATATCTGGTTCGACTCCGTCGCCGAACTGGCCGCGCGCCACAACCTGCCCGTATTCGCCCCGGACGACATCAACCACCCCATGTGGGTCCGGCGCATAGCCGACTTCAAGCCCGACATGATCTTCTCTTTCTACTACCGCAACATGGTGAAAAAACCCGTCCTTGAGATACCCCCGCAGGGCTGCGTGAACCTGCATGGCTCCATGCTGCCCGCCTACCGCGGACGCTGCCCTCTCAACTGGGTGCTCATTCACGGCGAAAAATCCAGCGGCGTCACCCTGCACTACATGACCCCGCAACCGGATGACGGCGACATCATCGCCCAGAAGGCCTTCGCCATTGACCCAACCGACACCGCACGCGACCTCCACCGTAAAGCCGTCGAAGCCGCCGAAAAGCTCCTCGACGAGGCTCTCCCTCTCCTCGACGAAGGAAAAGCCCCCCGCACACCACAAAATCATGCGCAGGCCTCCTATTTCGGCGGGCGACGCCCCGCCGATGGAGAAATCGACTGGCAACAGCCTGCCGAATCCATCCGCAACCTCGTCCGGGCCGTCGCACGTCCATATCCCGGGGCCTACAGCTTCGTCGGCGATAAAAAAATCATCCTGTGGGATGTCACCGTCGTCCCGGGCGACGCCAAGGCCAAACCAGGCATGATCACCGCCATAGCCCCTTTCACCATCCAATGCGGCGCCGATGCCCTGCAAGTGAATTTCGGCCAGACCGAGGAAGGCGTCTACATCAGCGGCGAGCAGCTCGCCGCCGAACTGCGTCTCATGCAGCGCATGCACCTCGGCCCCAAAGCCAGCGCCATGGCCGCAGCCAAACAGAAAAAACGGGTGCTGATCCTGGGCATCAACGGCTTCATCGGAAACGCCCTCGGCGAACGCCTGCTTAAAAGCGGAAAATATGAAGTGCACGGCATGGACCTGCGCTCCGACTACATCCAACACCTTATCGACCGACCCGGATTCTACTTCGACGAAGTGGACATCTCCATCCACCGCGAATGGTGCGAATACCACGTGCGCAAGTGCGATATCGTCATCCCGCTCGTCGCCATTGCCACCCCCATCGAATACGTCCGGAATCCCCTGCGCGTCTTCGAACTCGACTTCGAGGAAAACCTCCGCATCGTCCGCTACTGCGCCAAATACAACAAACGCATCATCTTCCCCTCCACCTCCGAAGTCTACGGCATGTGCCCCGATGAAAACTTCGACGAAGACAACTCGAACCTGGTCCTCGGCCCCATCCGTATGCAGCGCTGGATTTATTCCTGCATCAAACAGATGATCGACCGCGTCATCTGGGCCTATGGCGACATGCACGGCCTCAAATTCACCCTCTTCCGCCCCTTCAACTGGGTCGGCCCCAAACTCGACCGACTCTCCTCCGCGCGAGTCGGCAGCTCACGCGCCATCACTCAGTTGATCCTGAACCTCGTGGAAGGAACCCCCATCCAGCTCATCGACGGCGGCGAACAGAAACGATGCTTCACCGATGTCGAAGAAGCCACCGAGGCCCTCTTCCGCATCATCGAAAACAAAGACGGCATCTGCGACGGCAAGATCATCAACATCGGAAACCCCGACAACGAAGCCAGCATACGTGAACTCGCCGAAATCCTCGTCAGTAAATTCGATGCGCACCCCCTGCGCGATAAATTCCCGCCCTTCGCCGGCTACAAGGAAGTCGAAAGCGGCGCCTACTATGGAAAAGGCTATCAGGATGTGCAGATTCGTAAACCCAGCATCCGAAACGCCAAGCGCTACCTGAACTGGACCCCCGTCAAAGATCTCGAAAAATCCGTGGAGGAAACCCTCGATTTCTTCCTGCAGCAGGCCGTCGAATCCGATGAGTTCGACGTAAACTGAAGCAAGCTCGCCCCCCCCCTTCAGGTAAAATTGTTATCGCGGTTTTAGATGGATCCGTGAAACATTGTGCAGCGTGGAGAGTACGGCGTCCCTCCCGTTGGGATCGAAAAGACGAAAGAACTGTTGAGCAAACACTCTCATGAACGAACCATCCGAAAAAATCGTCGGCCTGCGCATTGATGTGGATACCCTGCGCGGCACGCGCATCGGTGTTCCCGCCCTCTGCGAAGAGCTGCGTGCCGTTGGCATCACCGCTTCCTTTTTCTTTTCCGTCGGCCCCGACAACATGGGCCGCAACCTCTGGCGTCTCCTGCGCCCCGCCTTCCTGAAAAAGATGCTGCGCTCGAAAGCGGCCAATCTCTATGGGTGGGACATCCTGCTGATGGGCACCGCCTGGCCCGGACCGCGCATCGGAAAACGCTGCGAAACCCAACTCCGTGCCTGTGCCGAAGCCGGACACGAAATCGGCTTCCACGCCTGGGATCATCACCGATGGCAAGCCGCCATCGAGCGCCTTACCCGCGCCGACATGCAACGCGAACTCCAACGCGGAACCACTGAACTCACCCGCCTCACCGGGCACCCACCCCTCTCCTCCGCCGCACCCGGATGGCGATGCAACAACGACGCCCTCGAAGAAAAAGAGTCCCTCGGCTTCACCTACAACAGCGATTGCCGGGGCGACCACGTGTTCCTTCCCGTGGTGAACCAACGCATCCTGCAAACCCCTCAAATCCCCGTCACTCTTCCCACCTACGATGAAATCATCGGCTCACCCGGCATTACCCCCTCCACCTACAACAACCACATCCTTTCCCTGATCCGACCCAACGCCCTCAACGTCTACACCATTCACGCCGAAGCAGAAGGCATTCAATGCCGCGCCCTCTTTCGCCAACTGCTGGAATCGGCAGAGAAACAGGCCGTCCGTTTCGTACCGCTCTCCACCTTCCTGACCCGTTTTCCAAACCCGCCCACCGGAACCATCGCCCCGCGCGTTGTCCCCGGACGCGAGGGCTGGATGGCCTGCCAGGCAGACGCCATCTGAAGCCGCACGCACTCCAAAAGGAAGCAGAAAAAAACCACTCACGCGCACGAATCGACACGAATCCGGGCGGAGGGAGAGGTTCTCGCAGAGTACGCAGTGAGCGCAGAGGAAAAAAAAAGGGGGGGGGCACGGGAAACCCCACTTCCCCTCTAAATTAGTGAAAATTAGAGGACTTATTCGTTGCTTCCTTCATTCGTTGGGATCATTCCTCTACATGCCAGGTGCCCGCGGGCCGCGGGCGCTCCCACTTGCCTCAACCTCCGTGGGCTCTGTGCTCTCCAGAGACTGAAAGGAACGGGTGGATCATTTCTTTTTCTCCCACCTTCCACCTGCCACCTTCCACCCCCTCTTCCTTCGTGGCTTCGTGTGAGAACCATTCCAACGAATAAGAGAACAGCGAATCAACCTGTGTATGGTGGTCCTCGCGGCTGAATCGCTCGTCACGCTTTGTCGGTCGGCCCGGATCACCGCAGAATCACATAGTCCTCAAAGTAGACCGACTGAATCCGGTTGTCTGAAAAGGCGCTTAATTTTTCATTCATCGCCTGCTGTATGGCTGGCTTAAGCGCCTCAACATCATCCGTCCCGTTTTGCAGCGCCTGAGCCTGGGCGGCCCGAATCGCCGATTGGAATGCATCCCGCAGGATCGACCCATAATGCCGCGTCAGAGTACAGGAAGGGGCCGTCATTTCCAGCACCGGGGAAACCTCCAACACGCCGGCTTCCTCCCCGCTTCCGACATTGATTCGGAACGCACCCAACTTCACGAAGTGGTGCTGCGACACCTCGTCTCCCACGGAATAAGCATCCATACCCGGATCAACGGAGCGAACCGTTCCCGGTCCTTCACCAAAGGAGGAAAACATCAGCAGCACAATCATAAACAATAGAATGGACCATAAAGCCACTCCCACGGCAAGGCCCACTGGATACAGCGACAAGGGCTTTTCGCCCGTGTCGGGATTTGATTCCCGCTCGTTCCCCGAAAAGACTTTATACGCAAAGAGACACCAGAACTCCGCAGCAAGCACGGCATAGAGAATGGTGATTAACGCCACCGCCATGCCGGATCCAATGGCGGATGGGTCCGTCATATTGCGCAGCATTTGAATAAAACCAATCAGCGTACCTGCCACGCCCCCGGCAATCATAAACCGCGCAGCATAGCGGGCCATCTCCGCATACCGCTTGTTCGGATGAACAGGACGAAAGGCCAAAATGGCAAACGATGCACCAAGAAAGCGCATATACTCCCCGCCATAGCACGCAAACATCATGAAAAAGGCCACGGCAAATACAATCATCATCGAAGGTATATTGATGAATCCCGCGCCACCCCCCATGACAATGGCCAATACCATCAACATGGCGGCACCTGTGTTTCCACTCAGGTGGGCTATTGAAAAACGCCAGTTCCGTTCACGGTTCATAACAGCCTCCTCCTTTGATCGTTTCTTCGATCCTCTTCCTTCTGCCAGCACCAAACATACCGCATGGCCCGGCCATGGATCAATATCCATGTCGCAGAGGAATCGGGGACGGTCTTCACCTTCGAGTCATTCTTCGATCCCGAGAGCAAGACCCCTTTGGTGTTGGATTATTCCGGACCAGACGTGCCCTTCTGACCTCAATGTCCTTGCATTTCCTATTGCCCCGCATCTCCCGCATACGCTTTTCCTGTTGCCCCATCCCCCGATTGACGTTATTCTTTTTCCACTGAGTGCGCGGTAAACGACAACGGAAGTGCATACAACCTCTTCCGTATGGTCCGTCGTAACATATCGGGCGCACTCCTCTGCCACGGGGAGACAAACGAACCATCCGGAACCGAGGGGAACCATGAGAATAACAATCGCTTATAATATGCGAACCGACGACAGCGAGAACACCGCCGAGTTGCTGACGGCTGAAGATGTAAGCCGAATCAGCGGGGCCGTGGCCAGTTTGGGACACAGCGTGACCGAGGTGGAGGTCTCAGGCAAGCCGAACGATATTGTGGACCGCCTGCTGGCCAGTGAGCCGGATCTGATTTTCAATGTGGCGGAAGGAACAATCGGAAGCTCGCGCGAGGCCTTTTATCCGGGCCTTTACGAACAGTTGGGAATCCCTTTCACGGGCGGAAATGCTTCGCTGCTGCATTTGAATCTGGACAAACATCTGGCAAAAACAGTGCTGGCATCACGCGGCATTCGCGTACCGCGCGGTGTTTTGATTACCAAAATGGATCAGAACCTGACGAACGATCTTGAATATCCACTGATGATTAAACCGAATTCGGAAGGATCAAGCAAGGGGATCACCAAAGACTCCGTAGTGGAAAATGAGACGGAAGCCCGACGCCATCTTGCCGCGATACTGGAACAATATCCTGCGGGTGTCATCGTCGAGGAATTCATTGTCGGCAGAGAGCTGAGCATCCCCTTTCTGGAGGCATACCCCGGAAAAATGCTGAGTATTGTGGAACACACATTCGATCTGAAACGCTTAGGTTCCCGCTACAATATTTACGACTACGAGATGAAACAAGGCGGAGCGGCGGCGGAAGCGGTGCAGGTGGTGTGTCCGGCACAGATCAACGCACAGGAGGAAGCGGCCGTCGTGGATATGGCGCAGCGCGTGTTTGATATCATGTCGTGCCAGGATATGGGTCGTGTGGATATACGCCTGCACGAAGACGGGCGGCCTTTCTTCATCGAGCTTAACCCACTGCCCAGCCTGCACCCAAACGCCTCTCTGATTACAGCAGCAAAGGTAAACGGTCTTGACTTCAAAAATGTGATGCGGCTGGTGATTCGCTCTGCGGCACGACGCTACGGACTGGCCCTTCGACCAATCCGCAAAACCGGCCCAACCGTGGAAACCACCTCGTTGCCGCGACCGACGGCACGCGAACTGGGCATTTGCGTGGGCCGGTTTCCGCAGGGGGTATTCAACGCCATTACCGATGTAGCGGGTGTCCGCGTGGGCCATATGACCCGCATGGAGGATAACATACAAATTCCAGGCGTGCCGGAAACGTCAGCCATACGAGCCGGTGTTACGGCGATTCTTCCGGCCGGACGGGCATATATGAAACGTCTGGTCGCGGGTGGATTTGTTTTGAACGGAGTGGGTGAAATGATGGGGCTTACTCAAGCGATGGAATGGGGCTGGTTGGAGAGCCCTATTCTACTGACCAATTCCCACTCGGTCGGAAAGGTTCATTCGGGAGTCATCGCCCACATGACAAAAAAATATCCGGAGCTGGGCACGGAAACGGATGTGGTCATTCCGGTTGTAGGCGAGACGGATGATTCTTTTCTGAACGATGTCCGCGTGGGGACCTGTAGTGCGCAGGATGCGGTTCGGGCCATAGACGCCGCGGCGTCAGGGCCCGTGGCACAGGGCTCGGTCGGCGCGGGGGTGGGCATGGTGTCGTTTGATTTTGCGGGAGGAATAGGAACCTCCTCCCGAATTGTGAGCATTGCGGAAGGCACCTTTACCGTGGGGGTTCTGGTTCTTTCCAACTTTGGCAAGATGCGCAACCTGACCGTGGATGGCCGCGTGGTGGGCCGGGATCTGGACGGCCTGCACCAGCAGGAAGGACGCCGCATCCGCTCGGAAGGCTCTGTTATTGTCGTGGTGGCAACAGACATCCCCCTCCTCAGCAGTCAGCTTGGACGTATTGCCAAGCGGGCCGCCCTGGGCCTCGGACGGGTGGGTTCATATGCCGCCTCCACAAGCGGAGAAATCATCATTGCCTTCAGCACGGCCAATCGAACACCGAGACCCTCTCTCACCTCTGACAAATTCATAAAACTGAAGTGTATCTCCGATGCGCATATCAATGAAGTGTATGAAGCGGTGATTGAGAGCACGGAAGAATCGGTGCTCAATGCCATATTCTGTTCCAATGGAATGTCAGGACGGAAAGGACGCTGGGCGCCGGCCATTCCTGTGGAGGACGTTATCGCCAAACTGAATCAGGGAAGGAATGTTCATGAAAGTCATTGAAAAATATAACGACAGCCAGCACAACCCTCACTGGAAATATCAACTGGGGCCCTCCTCCTACGAAACACGGGACACCCCTCTGCGCGTTCAGGTGATCAAGACACGCCTCGCCGAAGATTCCCGTTTCTCCTTTATGCGGGCAAAAAAATTCCCCGAACAATTGATTGCCCGCCTGCACCCCTACCATGACTACATCCAGAGGACGGCGGCCAGCCTGAAAAAACCGGACGAAGAGTTTTACCCCGATCTTTTTCCCGGCGAAGGCGCGCATCTGCGGCCTCGCGTGGATGAGCCCCTCTGGGGTGGTCAATGGTGTACGGATGCGGTAACGCCCATTATGAAAAAAACTTATGCCGTGGCACGCGCTTCCGCCGAGACGGCATTGACGGGAGCCGAGCTTCTTTTATCCGGGCGCGAGCAGGCGGTGTATGCGCTGTGTCGACCCTCGGGACACCATGCCGGGCCGCGCGTATTCGGCGGCTACTGCTACTTCAACAACGTGGCCACGGCCGCCGAATTCCTCGCACCACACGGCAAAGTGGCAATTCTCGACATCGACTATCACCACGGAAACGGCACTCAGGAATTTTTTGAAGAGCGTAAACATGTGTTTACCAGCTCCATTCACGGAGATCCCAATGTCGAATATCCCTATTTCTGGGGATACGCCAATGAGCAGGGGCGCGGGCAGGGATTGGGCGCCAATCTGAATCTGCCGCTGGCCAAAGGGGCTGATCTCGAAACATACCTGAAGGCCGTCGATGCGTTTTGCCTCGCTATGCGTGCCTTCGAGCCGGACTATCTGGTCGTGGCCGCCGGGTTTGACACGCACACAACCGATCCAATCGGCGGGTTTGCTCTCCAAACACCGGACTACGGCATGATCGGCGCTCGTCTGGCAGCTCTGGAACTCCCGACTCTGATTTGCCAGGAAGGCGGCTACAACACCGAAGTCCTGGGTGACTGCGTGTGTAATTTCATCCGTGAATTCGACCGGTAAACGTCTCTTCTCCGCAGGAGGACACGGACCCCTTTCCTCCGGGAGGGGGGGCAAACGGATGTGGGCATAAAGCAATCCGTCATGTCTCGCCCGGGAGTGGATCGCAGCCGACTTTGCTCACAGCATCTGTCGGGTATTCCGGCATCCAACCTCCGTCGGATTGCTATCCGTGCTGCGGAATGGCCAGCTTGATGTAGACGTCGCGCAGCTGTTTTTCATCCACCGGCGCGGGTGCGGCCATCATGAGATCAGCCGCTTTCTGCGTCTTCGGAAAGGCAATCACATCCCGAATCGACGAGGCGCCCACCATCAGCATGACCAGCCGGTCCAATCCGAGTGCCAAACCGCCATGCGGCGGGGCGCCAAACGAGAGCGCACGAATGATGTGGCCAAAGCGCGACTGAATTTCGGCCTCCGGAATCTGCAAAGCCCGGAACATGGTTTCCTGCGTTTTAGCGTCGTGGATTCGAATGCTTCCGCCGCCGAGTTCCGTTCCGTTAAGCACAATATCATAGGCCTGTGCGCGGCATTCGGCGGGATGGGTATCGAGCTTTTCGCGATCTTCGCGATGGGGCGCGGTGAAGGGATGATGCATGGCGGCGAGGTGCCCTTCGGCGTCCTGCTCAAACAGCGGGAAATCGGTGACCCAGACGAAGGCAAAAGCATCCTCTTTGATCGCCCCGGCCATTTCACCCGCCTGCAACCGAAGCCGACCCAGAAACGGATGCACGATAGACGCCTGATCCGCCGCAAAAAGAATGAGGTCGCCCACGTCCACCTGGAGACGTTCTTTCAGGCCCGCCAGTTCGGCTTCCGAAAAGAATTTGGTAATGGGGGATTTCCATGTGCCATCTTCCTGTACGCGGATGTAGGCCATGCCGCCCATGCCGTATTCTTTGGCCAGCGCGGTCCAATCCTCCACCACGCGGATCGGCACACCGCCGAGCCCCTTGGCATTGATGGCCTTGACCACACCACCCTTCTCCACCACCGAGGCGAAGACCTTGAATCCCGACGCGGAAAAAAGATCGCTGAGATCCGTGATTTCCATACCGAAGCGCATGTCGGGCTTGTCACTGCCGAAACGGTTCATGGCTTCTTCGTAGGTGATGCGGAGGATGGGCGTCTGGATGGAGCCGTGCCCCGCAGCCTGCATCACCCGCTCGAGCAGACCATCCACAATCTCATAAATATCCTCGGGAGTAATGAAGGAAAGCTCCATGTCCACCTGCGTGAATTCGGGTTGACGATCCGCGCGGAGATCTTCATCGCGGAAGCAGCGGGCAATCTGGAAATAGCGGTCCATGCCCGACACCATCAGCAACTGTTTGTATTGCTGCGGCGCCTGCGGCAGAGCAAAGAAATTGCCCGGCATCACGCGGCTGGGCACCAAATAGTCGCGCGCGCCTTCGGGCGTGCTCTTGGTCAGAATCGGCGTCTCAATGTCGGCGAATTCCTGTTCCGCCAGATAATTCCGGATGGACTGCACAATTTTGTGCCGCAGCACGAGATTCTTCTGCATGCTCTGACGGCGCAGATCGAGATAACGATATTCCAGACGCAAGTCCTCGGAAACACGCCCGGCTTCTTTGTCGGTCAGAGGAAACGGCGGGGTCTGACTCTTATTGAGAAGCACAATCTGATTGCAACGCACTTCAATTTCACCGGTGACCAGTTTCGGATTGGCCATCTCGCCGGGACGGGCCTCCACCACGCCCTGGGCCTGAATCACATATTCACTGCGCACCGTTTGCGAGAGCGTCCAGGCCTCCTGCGAATCGGCGGGGTCGAAAATGACCTGGGTCATGCCGTAGCGGTCGCGCAAATCGATAAAAATCACGCCGCCATGGTCCCGCACCGTATCCACCCAGCCGCACAGCGTCACTTTTTCGCCAACCATGGTTTTCCGCAGCATTCCGCATGTATGGGTACGCATTTTCATAAATCAACCGCTCTTTCCGTTGTTCAATTCTGCCGAGGCATGCCGCCCGTTTTTTTGCCGTATTTTAACTGTTTTTCAGCCTTTTTCGGCCCTTTTTCAGCTTTTTTTGTTCCCTTTTGCCTCTTTTTCAGTTTTCAAAGCAAAATCCGGGGTATCTTGCCCGTTTTTGGCCGTTTTGGAATCTTTTTTTAGGATTTTCGTGTCTTTTTTCGGGAATATCCAACGTCGGAGTTCTTTTTCAACACGGTTCGGACGTTGTTTTCTCACCCCTCCGCTCAATGGGAAGCATGCTACTCGACAAGAGATACTCCGTAGCTTGCAAAACGACGGTCATGCGTCACGACGGACAGTTTCCTCTCCAGAGCGGTCGCAATGATAATCCGATCCGCCGGATCACGGTGATGCTGCGGAAGAAAGGCTGCCCGTATGGCCACCTGCCCTTCCAATGGAATTTCGATTAAATCATGCACCTCCAGAACGGTTTGATACCACTGGGCGGCATTCATTCGAAGCGCAAGTTTACCCAGCGACGCCTTACAGCCGATTTCCATGGCAGACACAGCGCTGACATAAACAAGGTCGGCGTCCTGAATGGCCGTCAAGGCCTTCCGTGACAAGGCTCCTCCACCGTTGGCCAGCCAAATCAACCCACAGGTATCCAGCATCAGTGCAGACATTCGAATTCCCCGCTCATGTCATCACCGTAGAGATCTCCCTTCACCTCAACCTGTAAATCCGCCGATCCCTTTAATCGGTCCTTCGATGTATGCGGAACCACCTTCGCAACCGGCTTGCCATTGCGACAAATCAGATAAGTCTTCTTATTCGTCTCTACATCCGCCAGCAAACCGGACAACTTGTTCTTCGCCTCAAAGACATTAATCACACCCACCATACAACACTCCTTCCTCCCTCATTCCAAAGAAATATAGCCAGCTTAGCTAGATGTGTCAATGAGCGTGCCTGGTTATCCATTGACCAATCAGCCCGGGAAAACGATATGTTCGACCTGTTTGATGGCTTCAGGCACTTTTTCGGCCTGTTTTCCGCCTGCCTGCGCCTTGCCGGGCTGTCCGCCTCCGCCTCCACCGGCGATTTTTGCCACCTGGCCAATCAATTTGCCCGCGTGGAAGCCTTTTTGGATCAAATCGTCCGAAACGGAGGCCGCAAAACAGGCCTTTCCTTCGTTGGTGGCACCCAGTACCAGGATGCCCGAGGAAAGTTTACCCCGCACGGCATCCATCACCGACCGCAGATTCTCCGGATTCATCTCGCCCGCTTCCGCCGCAATCAACGTGATGCCGCTGATTTCCCGCTGCGCCCCCAAAATGGAATCCACCACCCCCAGGGCATTGCGCGAGGCCTGTTCCTTGAGCAACTTTTCCAACTTGCGGTTCTGTTCATTGAGCGCCGCCATACGGTTCGGCAAGTCTTCCGCCGTAGTGCTGAATTGATGGGCCATATCCTGCAGAATGTCGTGCTCCGCGTTCGTCCATTGAAGCGCGGCGATTCCGCAAACCGCCTCTATGCGCCGAATCCCCGCCGCCACGGAACTTTCCGATGCAATACGAAAGAGTCCGATATCCCCCGTTCGCTGCACATGCGTTCCGCCGCAGAGCTCCTTGCTGTAGCCGCCCACATTCAACACGCGCACCGTCTCGCCGTATTTTTCGTCGAAGACGGCGACAATATCGGTGCCGCGCACCTCACGCAGGGGCATTTCAAAGGTCTCCACCGGCTTATTTTCGAGGATCAGCACGTTGACACGCCGTTCAATTTCGGCCAACTCCTCCGCCTTCAGCGCCTCGAAATGATTGAAATCAAAGCGGAGGCGATCGTAGCTCACATAGGAACCGGCCTGTTTGATCGTTTTGTTCACCACGTCCTTAAGGACGTAATTCAGGAGATGGACGGCCGTGTGATGGCGCTGAATCTGCAGGCGCCGGTCCTGATCAATCTGCGCAGCAACCGCATCGCCCCGACACAGCGTGCCCGACTCCACCACGCCGTGATGCATGAAAAGGCCCGCCGCCGGCTTTTTGGTGTCGCGCACCCGGAATACGCCGTTCTTCGCGGAGAGCGTTCCGGTATCACCAATCTGGCCGCCCGCCTCGCCGTAAAACGGCGTCCGGTTCAGCAGCACGCTCGCAGTCATCCCCTCCTTCACCGAATCCACCGAAGCGCCATCCACATAAAGGGCGAGCACCTGTGCGGCCTCGTCGCACATGGTTTCATAGCCCGTGAATTGCGTCTGCACGCCTTCCCGCACCAGTTCGGAAATCTGATCATTCGCGGCATTCTGTTCCGCGCCCCTGCGTGCGGAGCGCGCCCGCTCACGCTGCTCCACCATGCGCGCCTCGAAGGCCTCCTGATCCACGCTCAATCCGTTTTCACCGGCCATGAGCACCGTCAAATCCAGCGGGAAGCCGAACGTGTCATACAACTTAAAGGCATCGTCGCCTGAAATGACGCTCTGACCGCTTTTCTTCAACCCGGCCACAATCTCCTCGAAGAGTTCGATCCCCCGGTCCAAGGTCGTCGCAAAACTTGTTTCCTCCGCACGCAGGGCACGCAGAATCGTCTCGCGATTGCTCGCCAATTCCGGAAACACCTCTTTCATCATCGCTTCCAGCACCGGGAAAAGCTCACCGAGGAACGGCTGTTTCAATCCGATTTTCCGCCCGTAGCGCACCGCCCGGCGCAGCAGACGGCGCAGCACATAACCGCGCCCGTCATTCGAAGGCACCACGCCATCCCCAATGGCAAACGACAATGTACGCACATGATCGGCAATCACCCGCATGGCAATCGCCTCCTCGCCCTGATAGGTCTTCCCGCTCAACGCCTCGATTTTACGGATCAGCGGCTGAAAAAGATCGGTATCGTAATTGGATTTTTTCCCGTGCAGCACCGAGAGAACGCGCTCGAAACCCATCCCCGTATCCACATGCTTCGAGGGGAGTTCCTCCAGCGAGCCGTCCGACTTGCGGTTGTATTGAATGAACACCAGATTCCAGATTTCGATGACCTCCGGCGAACCCGCATTCACCAGGGGGCCGCCGCGTTGATCATCGGTCAGGTCCATGTGTATTTCCGAACACGGGCCGCAAGGCCCCGTCTCGCCCATTTCCCAGAAATTATCCTTTTCGGCAAAGCGGAGAATGTGCGCAGGATCAATATCCGTCAGGTCCTTCCAGATCTTCTCCGCCTCCTCATCGTCTTTATACACCGTGGCCCAAAGACGCTCCTTCGGCAGCTTCCAAACCTCCGTCAGCAATGCCCACGCCCAGGTAATCGCCTCTTTCTTGTAGTAATCGCCAAACGACCAGTTACCCAGCATTTCGAAGAAGGTGTGATGATAGGTATCGTGCCCGACTTCTTCGAGGTCATTGTGTTTTCCACTCACCCGAATGCACTTCTGCGTATCGGCCACGCGGACATGCGCGGGTTTCGTCGCTCCCAGAAAATTCTCTTTGAACTGATTCATGCCCGCATTGGCAAAAAGCAGCGTCGGATCCGAGGGTAAAACCACGGGAGAACTCGGAACAATGACATGCTCCTTGCTCTTGAAAAAATCAAAAAACGATTGCCGGACATCTGCGGCGGTCTTCAGGGTCGTCATAGCTCTACTCCATCCATGGTTGTTTCAAAAAAACAGACGCGCATTATAGCGCCCACCCCGACCGATGCAATCCCGCATTAAGCGCCTGTCAGGATGGCGGCCCCAACCCCCGCCATCCTGCTGGTCAGCCAGGTGGATACGGCAGCAGCAGGTTGGGGCGTTGGCGGGACGCCGTTTCACGCGCGCCCTGGGGGCGATGGCTTCTTGCCGCTACCCTCGCGGCTCGTAATGTAGTGGATGGAAAAGGCCTTCTGATTTTTTCCAACCATTGGAAATATCCAGTCCTGTTTTTCCAACGATTGGAAAAACCTCCCAAAAAGTTTCCAACGATTGGAAAAAAACCTAACGGATTTTTCCAATGGTTGGAAACCCCAAATGCAGGTTTTGCACACGACGGTTTGACTTCATCGCCCCTTGAGTCTATCTATTCATACAGTTCGCTGTCAGGGAGGATGTTATGAGAAGTGGAACAACCCGGAAAATGACGTCGTTGGCTGCCCTGCTGCTCCGTGTGCTGCTGGCGTCAACCGCATTCGGTGTACTCTCCGCACCCGCCGCCCTCCGGCACGGCTCCTTCATCGTGCACTGCGAACCGCTGCTGCCCAACGATCCCGCGCGCGACCCCGTCACCCATCTCATGGATCTCCAGCGCCCCGCCATGTACTGGGATGCCCTCGCCGAATTAGTGGGACTCGCCGAATCCAACGGACACTTCCTAACCATCATGTTCACGCCCCAATGGTCCGTCTATGCCTCCCTTGTCCCGGCGCGCCGCCTGCAGGTGGCCGAATGGACTCACGCCGGCCATGAACTCGCCCTCCATCATCACGGCGAAGAAGCCCTGATTTTCGGCTCGGGGTGGGACGGCTTTTCCAACCTCCCCTCCCTCCAATCCAACACCAACTTTTTCGGCGATATCCCCTTCATGATGACGCAGGGCATCTACACCAATTACACCATACGCTCGGCCACCACGGAAGACGGCGACTGGCCTGACGGCATCCTCTATTACCTGAACGGCGGCGGAACCACTTATACAAACGCCGATCACCCCGGCGACCTGATCAGCACCGCATCCGCCACGTCCATGGTCGGCCTCGTCACCGGCTCCGAACAGCGCATGGCCGTCTGGGGCCTGAAAATGCGCCTCTTCACCCACGAAATCTGCCAGACGCAGGTCCTCGCCGAAGTCCAAGCCGCCCTCACCGACTTCACCCCGTGCGACAGCAATCGCTGGCTCATCGCCTTCGTCACCCACGTCAAAAATTTTTACGACGAAAAAGAACACGGCCACTATGAGGAACTGTTTCAACAGATGACCGCGAACGGCATTCAGCTCATGGCCGTCACCAATGCCGCAGCCTTCATGAACCTCGACCGCCCCGTAGCGCCGCCCGTCATGAGCTGCACGCCCGGTGAAACCAACCTGTGGATTACCTGGGAAACCACCAACGAAGGCCAAACCTATCAAGTGCAGACCACCACCAATCTGCTCAGTCCCAACTGGACCAACATCCTCTCCACCGTTACCGGCGACGGCTCCAACCACCTCGCACAAATCAGCGACGCCACCAACGCCTCCTCCTTCTACCGCGTCATCGTCCAGGAATGATCCTCAAAGACAGCTCCTCGGTCGAAAGTCCAGAACACATCAGAACGCGGGCTGTTTGATGTGAAGGGTGTATTCAATCACCTTTTCACGGCGGGCCGCCACCGTCGTGCGCATTTCCAGAGTGCTTCCGCGCCGGGTGTAGGATTCCCCGCTGCGGCTGACGGACCACTCCAGCACCGTTTGCGGTGATTCACGAATGATCACTTGAATGTTCTGTTCCTTGTTGTTCACCAAATGAATCGCATAGCGCTCTACAAAGGTTTTCAAGGCGCCCTCGGTACGGTCCACGCGACTTCGGTACCCAAGAACTTCGGCATCCGGCCCCATATCAATGCGAACGGTATCGTGCAGCCCCGCATGACTCATGCGTGCGGTGGTCATCCGATATTGCAGGGCGCCGGCTCGATGAACCAGAACGGGGCCGGCCGGTAGTGGGTGCCCCAGCCCGTTGCGACGTGTGTTGCCGAAGTAGAGCACTTCGTGCAGGGGTGTTCCGGCGCCTTTGGCGGCCAGCGGAACCACGGAAGAATCCATCACATAATGTCGCTCAGCCGGAATACGCAGCACATCCAGAATCGGAATGGAAAGACGCCCATCCGCAGGGAGATCATGAATGCCCTGAATGGGATAGAGGCTTTCCGGAATCTCCGGCAATCCATTCTCTTTCCATAGATCCGCCAGGGGACTGTCCGAGAGGGCCAAAAAACCGGGGTCGTTCAACACCGGGTTGGATTTGGGCGCTTCCGCGCCGGTGACGTAGAGGCGTGCCTGCGCGAAGGGCTGTCCGGATGCATTCCCGATTTCCACAAATCCTGACAGATCGACCGAAAAGCGTTCATCCTCCGTGCGCCGCAAATCGCCCCGCGCACGAAGCTGATAACCGGCGGACCAAGTCAACCCACGGGTAAGATATATCACCTCCAGCGTGCGTTCCGCCCGCACGGGCGATTCGAGCAAAATCGCCACCCGCTTCGGGGCGGCAGGCATTGGATACACCGCCTCGCGATTTAAAATGAATGAGGCAGGCGCCTTTTCCGTTAAGGACGGAACCGACTCCGCGTAGGCCGTCCATTCGATGCGCTGAATTTGCAGAGACACGCGCTGATCCCGGACAAGCAGCGACCCCAGATCCGCATCCACGGGAATACCGTCCAGAATCAGTTGCTGCTTCCCAATCAACAAAGGCACCCGATACAGAGCGCGTACCGCGGTCCATTCACGCCCAACCACCAGCGTGCTTTCCATGGGCAGGAGGGCTTCCGCCCGGATGGGGCCGCCCCAGCAAGCCGAAAGCAATACCACGCAACAGACGCTGTGCTGGAAGGTCCGCTTCATTCGATTTACCAGCGGTAACGCACGGTGTAACGCAGCGTTCGGCTTCCCCCGGCCTTCACCAGCGGTTTGAAGACAATCACATCCTCGCCCCGCCGTTCATATTCGGAGTCCGACTTGACGATGTCAAAATTGGACCACCGATAAAGGTGCTCCACCACAAGAATGACCACATCCTCGCTCTGGCCGTTCTTCAATTGAATTTCAAACGTTTCTTCGTATTCATGAAGCGGAACGACTTCACTGTAGCCCACCCGCTCGCGCCATCCGGAAAGGTCACGGGCGGCCCCCAGACGCAGGGCCGCGCCGGCCCCCGCCGGAACCACTCCATAGAAGGTTTCTCCCAGATAATCCACCCCCCCGTCCGTCAGACGCTGAAAAAGACGATAGATTCCCGGCGCGAGCGCATCACCAGGCAATCCGGAGGCCTGACTATTTTGGAAGTTCAGATAAACCTCCACGGTGCGACGGCTCTCGGTACCGTAATTCCAGTCATTTCTTCGATTACGCTGGAAGCGGTCAAAGACCACGCCGTCATAGACATATTGCTGCACCATGGGCATGCGTTCCGCATCGACGTAGCGAATGAATTTTTCATCCCCGGAACTCAGGCTGACCGACTGCGGACAGGCATAGGTAAAAACCGGATTCAACCCATCGAAAACCCGCTCCTCCTTCAGCAACGTACTCCCGAAATAAAACCGACGTTGCGATTCCGAAAAGGCATCCTGATCACGCGCAAATTCCGTCTCCAGTTGTTCCGCCACCCCTTTTTCTGTGGCCACCAGGCGCAGGGAGGCATTCTCAAAGTCACCGCCGGCCTGATTGCTCAGTTTGATCTTTCCGGAAAGATGCCCATCCTTGCGGTCTTCGCTCAGAATCAGGTTGTATTCCGCATCCCAGTGCAGACCATCCACGGCATAGTTCAACCGCACACTCTGCATCTGATCCTTCTGTGACGTCAACCGCCAGAGAAGGGTCGGACGGGGGTACACGGCATCGGCCACGCCGGGAATTTCCACGCGGCGCACATCTTCCCAAGGCAGCATGGCCACGCCGTCGTTTTCCACGGCCAGCGCCAAAGCCTCAATGCGTCCAGGCGTTCCCATCACGCGAAGAAGTGTTCCTTCACAGCGGCGCTCAGCGGTATCCGCAATCAGGGGATGCCCATACCCCCGAGCCAGAAAACGAAGCGGATCGGCCAAATCGTTGCGGAAATTGAGACTCGCCGTCTCCACACCCATCACCGAGGCGGGCGGAGTGAAAAACAGGGTGGAGGGATCCATCCCGGCAGGCACATCGGGCAACACCACCAGATTCTCGCCCGAAAGAAGATTCACCGTCCGGCGCTCACGCACCAGGCCCATGCTGCGGTCATACAGCGTCAACAAGGCGCCCTGCACCCTCGGAGCCTCCGACACCTGTTCGCCCCGGGAAATGCAAACCCCGAAAACCGCAAGCAGAAAACACACTATCCATCGCTTCATGATCACCCTTCCCGTCTGGCTGTTGACTCCATTCCTCGGCGGAATCTTTTACACAGAATCTTGCAAGCCGTGCATTCGCCTTTATACTCCTTTTTGTTTTGCAATGTCCATGCAGATAACCATTGAGGTTGCCATTGAAACGGGTTCGAAGCTCCATATTATCCCTGATGCCAGGCATCGCGCTGCTGCTCGGCTGCTCGCGCGGCATTCCGTATGATACGCTCGATCCGCTTGAACTGCCGTATGATGTAGAGATTCGCGTCCCGAGAAACATGCCCGGCCAGACGCGCTCCATTCTGCTTAATGCCGTGGAAAACACGCTGAAAGATGAAATGCAGCGCCTGCTTCTTTCCGTAAAAACAAGCGAAATTTCTGCGATCAACCAGGTTGGAAACACCGTACGCCTGCCCGTCTCCCGGGAAACCTACAACCTATTGCTGCTGACGCAGGACTTCAACCGCCGAACCGGCGGCGCGTATGACATCACCACCTCGCCCATCGCCTGCCTCTGGGGATTCTACGGCTCACCCGTACCCGAACGCGAAATTCCCGATGAGCTCCTTACGACCACGCTTAAAAGCATCGGCCCGACCAATCTGCGCCTGGCGCAAAACACCGCTGAACTACGGACCTCCTACATCCGCCTGAACCTGGACGACATCGCCCGGGCCTATGCCATTGATCTGGCCATCATCAAAATCCGGCGATTGAATTACGGCGATCTTCTCCTGAGTTTCGCGGACAACGCACGCGCACTCGGACACCCTTCCGGAAAATTGGAATGGACCTACCCCCTGCCCAATCCCTTTGACTCCAAAACACCTCTCGCCCAGATTCGCCTCGCACGCCAACCGGCCGTGAGTATCGCGCAAATCGGGGAGGATTTTGTCACCATCAACGGCAAACGCTACGGACGCATCATCGACCCGGCAACCGGGCGTCCTGCGGAAGGCCTGGCGCTAGTGGCCGTATTGGCGCCAACCGCCACCAGGGCACACGCCCTGGCGCAGGCGCTTTTTGTGCTGGGGCCGGAAAAAGGCATGAAAATCATGCCCGAATTTGCCGAATGCGAGGCGCTGTTTATTCCCGACGAAAAGCCGCATCACGCCCTGGCCACCCGTGGCATGCTCGAGGCACTGGATTGGCCGCAAATCCCCGCCATGCCCTGCACCCTGCTGGAATAAGGCAACACAGACTTCCAACCCCTGCTCTTCGGCACTCCGATTCCCGTCTCAGTTGGAGTCGGATTCGACCAGCCGCACCACGCGCGGCTTGGCCGCTTCCTGAAGGAATTTATTGGTTTCCTGGAGGTGCTCCTGCACATTGCGCAGCAACTGCCCCATCTCCTGCGAAGCGGTAACCTGACGCATCGTGCCATCCACCGTTTCCTGCAGGCGAAGCACCTGATCGATCCCGGCGGTCAATTCACCGATTTTGGCCAATTGATCACCCAGTTTTTCCGTGGTGCTCTTGATCAACGCCACCTGATCGGCAAAGGTGTGTGCCATTTGCTGGAGCATCTCCCCGGTCTTCTGTCCCTGTTCATCCAGGACGGCGGCCAACTTCACCGGCACTTCGTCCATCCGTGCACCGAAATCGGTTACGGCACCCTTCCAGCGGTCCGTCTCGGCGGACAGGACACTTTGCAGGTTTCCCGGCAGGTCCGCCATGGCCTCGCGATTGGCCTGGAGTTCTTTAATCACCGCATCCCAACGCTCAAGCAATGCGTTCTGCGCTTCCTGATATTCCGCCTTCACCTTGCCCATATGATCCGCCGTGCTGAAATTGGCATTCTCGATGGCCTTGGCGATGCTCTCGGAAATTTCCTGCGGGTCCGGAAGGTTCCGTTGAAACGCCTGATTCAACGCATCACTCAACATTTCCGCCAGATCAGACGCATCCACGCGCTTCTTCCCAAACCACGATTTGTTCATAATCTCGCTCCTTAACAAGGGATAAACCCACAGGCTTACATGACCGGTGATATGGCCGTTGATAATAAGTAGCTATCCCGAGGATGTCAAAACCAACCCCGAAGAAAAATGCGCTCGCATCCGCGCCGGACGCCACCTACAATCAAATCATGGAAACCATTCACTCCTTCTTGTGTTTTCTCTTATCCCTTATGCTCGCGGGGCTTGTTTCTTCCTGTGCCCCGCCGGAACCCGAGGTGCAGCACCGAATGCTTCCTCCCGGACGCATGAACCGCATACCCAGGGGACATCTGAAGGTTCGCGTAAATGCCGGCTCTCACCGCTCCACAACAATCCGCGTGGCGGCCTTCTATCTGAGCGAACACGAAATCACCCGCAGCGCCTTTGCCGAATTCATGCAGGAGACCCGCTATGCCGCGACACCGGCTTTAATCAAGGCCGGACTGCCCGCCGAGCCTTCCGGCACACTAAGCCGCCCGCATCATCCCGTCACCGGCGTAACGCTCCATGACGCACGCGCCTACTGCCGCTGGCTCTCCCGCAAAACCTGCGAAGAGATACGCCTGCCCACTGAAACAGAATGGGAATACGCGGCCCGCGCCGGTGTCCGAGGCGCACCTTTTTCCTGGGGCTGGGGCGACCCCGCCGGGCGAGCCGCCTGGAACACCGCCTGCGCCGAACCGGTCGGCAAATTCGCGCCCAATGCCTTTGGTCTTTATGACATGAGCGGGAATGTGTACGAATGGTGCGAGCCCTCACCCGATACCCCGGCACACCGAACCGTGATTCGCGGAGGCGCCTGGTCGGAAAGGGATCCAGACCGCCTGCGCGTGGATTCCATCACCGAAGTGACGCCGGATTACTGCAGCGCAGACACCGGCTTCCGCATCACCATGCACCCGCGCGAAACAGCTGATTGAACTTGACGGAAGCGACTCCGTTTCACTAACTTTCACGCCCCCGTACGGCATCAGGCGAGGGGATATCCAGACACTTTAAACCAGTCTGAACACAACAAGGAGTACAAGAAATGAGATCGATGATTGCGGCGGTGGTAACGGCGGGGCTTACATTCGGATGGCAGGCCGGAGCCCAGGAGGCCGAAACCGAAAACACCCCGGAGGCCGACATCACCCAACCCGCAGAATCCAACGTCAGCCAGACCAATGTCGTGGAAACCACAACGGAACAACCCGCCGAAGCCGACGTCGCTGAAATGGAATCATCCACCCTGCCGCCCGCCCCGAAGAGCCGGGCCGTCCACTTCGATCTTTCCGCGGGCATCTCTTATTGGGACGGCGACTTAACCGACACCATCGGAGGCAGGGCCATCGACGATAACTGGGTCTATTATCTGGATGACCCGCTGAGCGAACTGAAATTCCCTCTCGGCGTCGCCGCTGTCAACGTGGATGCCTCGATGAACATCCGAAAGGCCCTCGAAGTGTACGGACGCGCCCTCGTTTCCGTAACCGATCCCGACGACAAAATGGAGGACTCGGACTGGGATGAAGGCGAGAAGGTTGTATATTCGGAGTCCGACAGCGATGTCAGCGCCTGGAGTGCCGATGCCGGTGTGCGCTGGTGGTTCCACACATCCCCCTGCAAAAAAACCGGCATGACCGCCGGCATTGCGCCCGCCCTCGGTTACAAAAAACAGAGCATCGATTGGGATATCAGCAATCTGGATCAATGGTACCCGACCTATCCCAACGAACCGCACGATCGCGTTGCCGGAAAAACGATGACCTACGATTTCGATCTGGACATGCTGTATGCAGGCGGGAAGGCCTACCTGCGTCATCCTCGTTTCAGCCTGACGGCCTCGGCCGGCATCAGCGCCTACCTGAACATGCAGGCCACGGATAATCACATCCTGCGCAGCAAAAAGAACGAGGCCGACTACGATGGAAACGCCTGGTTTGCGGAAGGCGAAGGACGCTTCTACCTCACCCGCTCACTCTTTCTGCTCGGACGGGTGAATTATTTCTACGCCAAGGCCGACGGCACGCAAAAACAGCATTTCTACGCCGGAGAATATCTGGGCTGGCACGGGGAAATCGGCGGCGAACTCGAAACCAAACAACTGACCGGAACCATCGGCATCGGCCTCGAATTCTGATGACCACGGAGGGGTCCAGGTGAAAAGCCCGGGGTCGAAAGACACCGGGAAGGCCGCTGTTGCACCGCTCAACCCAGCCATTTTGAAGGTTTTTGAACGTTTTTCACGTCAAGCCGAAGCACCAAACCCGGAAAGCCCTCCGGCAACGCCCCGCGAAGGAACACATCCGACCTCATCATCGCCCCCAACCTTCCGACACCGCCTAAAAACACCCCGAACAGCCCGAAAAACAACATCTTCAGAAACGTACGCCTTTTCACAGCCACACCCCCTCCACATGCCGTCCGCAGGCCGGACAGGCGCCGGCCTCCAGCCGATTGAACAGAATCTGAAATCCGCGCCGACTCACCACCGCTTCCCCGCAGCCCGGACAAAACGTCGTGCCCCCGTCCGCGGCATCCACATTGCCGATGTAAACAAAATGCAGCCCCTCCGCGCGCGCAATCTCCCGCGCGCGCAGCAACGTGCCTTCCGGCGTCGGCGGCAGATTCTTCATGTTGTAATTCGGCCAGAAACGGGAGAAATGCAACGGCGTATCCGCGCCGAGATTGGCGCAAATCCAGCGGCAGAGATCCGTCAGCATGCGATCGGAATCATTCAGCGTGGGAATAACCAGATTGGTTACCTCGACCGCCACGCCCGCCGACCTGGCCAAAACCAGCGCCACCAGAATCGGCTTCAGGGTGGCGCCGCATATTTCGCGATAAAACGATTCGGAGAAGGCTTTCAGGTCGATGTTCGCCGCATCCGTCCGCGCGCAGAGTTCCTTCCACGGGCCCGGATTGACGTAGCCCGCCGTGACCAGAACATTTCGAAGGCCGCGTTCGTGTGCGAGGCGGCAGGTGTCCAGCGCGTATTCATAGAACACCACCGGATCGGTATAGGTATAAGCCACCGATGGACACCCCTGCTTTTCAGCCAAAGCGATAACCTCCACAGGCGACAGTGGATAGGCCTGACTGCGCTCGGGGTTCATCTGTGAAATTTCCCAGTTCTGGCAGTTTTTGCAGTGCAGATTGCATCCCACCGTGGCCACCGACAGAATCGAGGTCCCCGGCAGAAAATGAAACAACGGCTTTTTCTCCACGGGATCCACATGCACCGCACAGGGAAAACCATAAGTCACAGCCGTCAACACGCCATCCAGATTGATCCGGATACGGCATTCTCCGCTCTGCCCCGGCGCAATGACACAGGCCTTCGGACAAAGCGCGCACTGAACGGTTTGCTCCGCCGTCATGTTGTTTCCCTCCGCCCGCTTTCCGACGCTCCCATCTCCGGTCAGCCGATCGCCGTCAATTCATCCACCATACGCAGCAAGGCATCCATCTGCGCATCGGTGCCGATGGAAATGCGCAGCCATTCCCCTGTTTTCGGACCGGGAAAATACCGGATATAGATGTTGCGGGATTTCAATTGGGAAAAGAGTGATTCCGCAGAGCCCTTCGTCGGGCGGACCCACAGAAAATTGGCTTGCGATTCCGTCACCTCAAAAGCCCGCGCACGCAGTTCCCGAATGATTCGATCACGGGTGGCCACCACTTTTTTCACATTGGCCCGCATACAAGCCTCATCCCGCAGGGCCGCAAGTCCAATCCGTTGGGTGAGCATACTGACGTTATAGGAATCCTTCACCTTGTAGAGCGCGCCAATCAACTCGGAGGGGCCCACCACATAGCCCAGCCGAATGCCCGCCAGAGAATACGACTTGGAAAAGGTCCGTGCCACCAACACGTTGTCGTATTCACGGGCCAAATCCATGCAATCCATTTCGGCAAAATCCACATAGGCTTCGTCGATCAGCACCACCCCTTCAAAACGCCCGCAAAAGGAACGGATACGCTCTCTGTCGTAAGCGATTCCCGTCGGGGCATTCGGATACGTCAGATAAAAAAGAGAGGCCTGATAATCCTCCGGCATCGCCCACTGAAAGCCTTCCGCCAGATCAACCGGCTTCACGCGCACACCCTCTATACGGGCCAATACCGGATAAAGCGAATACGACGGATCAAAATAGCCCACCACGCCGTCCCGTTCCACAAAGGCACGCAGACAAAGCGCCAGAATTTCGTCGGACCCATTACCCACCAGAATCCGGGCCGATCCCACGCCATGCCGTTCCGCCAGCAGCGTACGCAGTTCTCCGCAGACCGGATCCGGATATTTCGCCAACTGTTCCGGCGAAATCTCCGCCAGCAGTTCTTGAATGGATGCCGTGGCCGGATAGGGGTTTTCATTCGTATTCAGCTTGATCACATCGGGATTCCGAGGCTGTTCCCCCGGCACATAGCCCGACATTTCCTGCACGTTTTTTCGTATGCGTTCCATCTGAATCCACCTGGGTTATCAATCGTTCGTCTCGCCCGCCGGATCCGCCGGGGCGACACCTTTTTCCTATACCCCGCTCCAACCGAGTTCAACGCTATTCATGAACAAAAAGGGAGGCGCCGGCAGGCGCCTCCCTTTGAAGTCCATCCATACCATCCACTACTCGGCAAGCACCACCGTACCCGGTTCCGGGTCTTCCTCGCCTTCAATCACATCACAATAAGAAATCTTTTCACGAACCTTGGTCACCTTCAACCGACCGATCTGCTCGCCTTCCTCTTTATCAAGCACTTCGCCGGTATCCGGGTCCATCAGCACTTCCCCTTCTTCGGCCATAACCAGAATCATGCCTTCCGTTACACCAAACTGCTCGCCACGGTTGATGATCACGCCATTGCTTCCGGCCTTGACCACGCTGCCGTCAAACGGAAACTCTTCCATTTTCTTGGCAATAAACGCAGCAGCCTGATTGATGCAATCCTGTGCGGCCTGGCCCATCGGCGTCTTTTTGAACCCGCCCAGATCCGCATCAATCCCGAACTTGTTCATGCCCAAATCCAGCCCGCTCTTGCCGGCCTTGCCCACGACGCGTTCTTTGGCCACGATTTCACCGGTGGTGGTATCAATCAGCTTAACAATAACCGTCACCTGCGCCTCGGATTTACTGCCGCCCACACGAAAACCACCAAACCCAATGCCGCCCCCCGTGCCCGACTGCTCTTCTTCGACTTCGGTCACCGCTCCGCTGGCCAGATACTTCGCCGGGCGAATCTTGCCGGTTTGCGCCACATCTTTGGCCTTGGCCGTACGCCCACTGGCCGCCAAATCCTGCTCCGCAATTACGTCCGTCAGTTTTTCGCGTTCCACCACCACAAAACGTCCGGAATCCATCAAGGCCGATTCCAGCATGATGGAAAGATTATTGCCGATGTCGAACGAGCCGCGCCAACCCGCCTCGTTGTCGAATCCCTTCACGCCAATGGCATGCTTCAGTCCCTTGTATTCGCCCAGCTTCATATCGGCATTTCCGCTCTCGGTGGACGTGGTCGCCTTCCCCCACAGCGCCCAGGCATTCCCAGCGTTCAAAACCAAACCCAACATCAATGCACCTGTCAGCACGCTCTTCCTCATTGTATCGTCTCCTGTGATGGTTGTTGCACGGCATATCGCCCCTACCGGGTTGTACGACGCCACTTAAGCGTATGGTAGGCATGAAACCATCAATTGACAAGACGAAGGTTTGAGTGATTTTTAAGTTGCATCGGAGCTTCTTTTTTCAAAGCATGGCGTCCTTATGTCAAATGCCACCACCATTGCCACTATTCGGGGTATCCCGATTCGGGTTCACATCTCGCTGTGGATCATTCTCCCCCTGATCGCCATGACCGGCCCTTATCCGCCAATGCCCTGGGGACTTCTCTTTGCCGTCAGCCTTTTTGCCTGTGTCGCGCTGCATGAACTGGGTCACGCCCTGGTTGCTTTAAAGAAGGGCGTACGCGTACGGGACATCCTGCTGCTCCCGATCGGAGGAGTGGCTCAGATGGAGGAAATGCCCTCGGAACCGCGCGATGAAATCTGGATTGCCGCCGCCGGCCCGGCCGTCAGCCTGCTGCTGGCCCTGCTTTTCGGGTTCATCGGCATGCTCCTGACACTCTCCTTCGGCCCTCAATCAGTCTTTCGTTCACCGATTCTATCCCTGCCGGTTCACCTGGCCTTCTTCAATCTCATCCTGGCCGTCTTTAATCTGGCACCTTCCTTTCCCATGGATGGCGGGCGCATCTTCCGCGCCTGGATGACACCGCGCGTCGGAAAGGTGGAAGCCACAAGACGTGCCGCCAAAATCGGAAAGATTATGGCCATCGCCTTTGGGCTGGTTGGCCTCTTCAGTACGAATTTTTTCCTGATCGCCATTGCGATCTTCATCTATTTTTCTGCCGGCGCCGAGTATCGTGCCGTTCAGTTTCAGGACCTCTTTATGCGCAACATGACCTCTTTCGGCAGGGCGGCACGCCCCGCCCCCGCAGAACATACAAAGCAGGCTCCGCGCGAATACACGCACACCCAACCCCCAACCTCCGACAGCGATTCCGTTACCGCCGAACCCGTAAAAGATGCCAAAGAAGTGCGGCGAATCAACGGCGTCTTTGACGATCTCTACAAAGACTGGCACTGAAGAAACGGCAAGTCCCGGTGCGGCAATTCAACCGAAGCGCTTCGCTCACGGGTGAAGGTTTTCCTGAAGTCGTTCCATGCACTCGCGAACCGTTTCCGTCTGTGTTTCGGGCGTCATGGAAGAAAGACTGCGCAAAACCCATTCGGCATCATAATGAAGCAGCCGCCACTGCGCCATGGCCACGGAATCGAGCAACAAGGCGTTCGTATCCCCCGCCTTCATCCGCTCATGCAGGGCAACCAGGGCCTGCCTTTGGCGAAAACCCTCGTCCTGCACATCATCCAATTGCTGTTGCAAATCCCGACTGCGGACCGTCTCGGCATCCAACTGCCCGCGAAGCTTGTTGCGTTCGGCATCCAGCATACGGTTCTGTTCCAGCGCATCAGCGAGTTCCACCTCCTGAACCTTCTGGACCTCCAGCCGTTTAGCCGCCTCCTGCAAGGTGGAAAGGGCATCCTGCAGTCGCGCCGACGTCTCCGCCGCCTTTGCATCCGCCTCCGCCAACTGTGCCTGCCGGCTTCGGCTCGTATCCCGCTCTGTCTCCAACTCCGCGGCGAAGGCCTGCAAGGTCTCTTCTTTTTCAGCCAAGTCCGACCGGAGAAGCTCATTGGTCTTCATACACCCGGCCAGTTCCTCTTCCAGCTTTTCCACCTGCACGCGCAACGCCGATTCAGGCGGCTCCGACACCACGCCATCACCAGAGACACCCACGGATTCATGCAGCGCAGAGCTCGCCCCCTCTTTCATCATCCCGCGCCTGGGATGTGGATCACGGGTCATCCAGGGCATAATCGCAAACCAGCAAAGGGCCCCGAGTATACCCAGCGTCGCCAACGTCAGGTAAAAACGCCGGAGGCGCCGATCCAACCGTGACCTATACGAAGTGCCTCTCTTCGACTTCTCACTCATGATCCCACGATCCCTCCGGAAGGTTCAGCGCCTTGCGAACCAGCGCTCCCAAATCAGGACCGCGTATATTCCGCGCCAGCACAAATCCCCGCTCATCCACCAACACATTACTCGCCTCGCCATAGTAGCCGAACTCACGCGCTACGGCACGTCCCTGCCCGCTCGCCTGCGGCCACGTCGCCTGCACCGCCCTCAGCATCGCCAACCCGGCGGACGGATCGTCATCCAGGCTGATCCCCAGAATCCCGAATCCCTGATCCTGATATTCCTCGTAGGCATCCACCATATAGGGAATCGTGCCGCGCCAGGGAACCCAGGCGCCCATCCAGAAATCAATCAGCGTAACCTTCCACGGAAGCCTCGACAAATCATATTCCCGCCCCCGGTCATCCAGCACGGGGATGGACTCCAGCGGACGATCCTTGCCTGTCTGCGCCTGTTTCCGAAGCTGCTCCATGGCCGTCACCGTGATCGACGCGCTTCCTCGCGCATTCGGACGTACAATTTTCAACGGTTGATCGCGCGTCTCGCCGCCGCTGTATTGAAAAGGCGCACCATCGTACGCCGGACTGTTCTGAAATTCATAGATCAGCCGCGTAACGCCCTGCGGATCTCCCTGGGCGGCACAAAGCTCCGCCTGCATCAGAAATAT
>JAQVYB010000171.1 GCA_028708815.1 Kiritimatiellia bacterium
ATGGAGTTCAGGGCTTTGGCCTGTTTGTTCATGGCGGTTTGTACGGCGCCGAGATCAATCCAGGCCTGCACGTTTTTCGGTTCGCGCGCCAGGTAGGAGGTCAAGGCCTCTTCGAGGAGGTCGAGCCGTCCGGCGGCGGCAAAGAGCTGGGCCAACTGCAGGGTGATCTGCGGGGGTAGGTCGGGTTGGGTCATGATGCTGCGGGTGAGTTGTTCAAACTGGGGCATCAGGTTGAGCTGGCGGTAGATGTCGGCCAGCTCAAAGGCGCTGTTCACATCGGCACTTCCGCCGGACAGTTCGGCTTCGAGGACGATGCGGCGCTGATCGGCATTTTCCGCGCCGATGATCTGTTTCAGGAATTCGGCGACTTTGTCGTTGCCTTTGTCTTTTTCAAGGAAGGCTTCGATGAGTTTGCGGGCGTCGGTGAATTTTCGCTGCTGCATGAAGATGTCGGCGAGGCGGAAGTTGGCCTCGGGACTGAGGGGATAGAGGTCAATGGCCTGTTGGAAGGCGTATTCGGCCTCGGGGAAGTTTCGGCGGTAGGCGTACAGGCCGGCAATGGCGCTGCGCAGTTTGGAGAAGGTCTTTCGGGCGACGACATCACGCAGGAATTTGTTGTTGGCGAGGAGGCGCTCGGTGTACCAGGTCCAGAATTTATGATCGTTTTCGATGGTTTTCTGGGGAATGGCGGGGATGGGTTCGTTTTCGAGTTTGAGGATAAGCCCGTTGGGCACCATGTAATTGTACATCCAGGGGATGACATAGCTTTCTTCGACGTAGAAGGGGTGTTTGTGTTTGTTTTCCTCGAAGATCATTTTGCAGAGGATGCCGTTGATCATCATAACACCCTGTACGCCCTGTACGCTGACGCGTCCATCCTGGAAGCTGACATCGGCCCCGGCGGGGGTGCGCCCGGCACGTATATCTTCGACGTACTGCTGGAAGGCTTTGTTGCTGTCTTGCTGCGAGGGGATCCAGATGTCGTTGCCCATGAGGTCGCGCATGACGTTCATGTAGGTGTTGTCGGCGAGTGCGTTCTGGGTGATGAGAAAGACGTCGGGGCGCACTTTGGCGCAGTAGATCATGTAGGTTGGAACGAATCGTCCGGGGTCTGTTCCGCCGAAGAAGATGGCGTTGGTGCCCATCTCCTCGGGGTATCCGGGGGTGGGATAGTCGGCCCATTCCTTTTCGAATTCTTCGGGGGAGAGTTCGAATTGGAAGTCGTCGTGAATGCCGTTGACCCCGCGCAGTTGCCAGTTGCCGAATTGCCATCCGAAGTCGTGTCCGTTTTGTTCGCATCCGCCGAGGATGTCGATGAAGGTCTGGTCATAGGCATTGCGGAGGATCGGCACGAGGGGGAGGAGCAGTACGCCGAGCAGGGAGGCGTTTTTCACGAGCGTATTTCCGCGTGCGGCGGTATCGAGCCAGGTCAGGGCGAAGGCAAGTCCGTAGCCGATCCACATGGCGAAAATGGCGTGTGCCTGAATGTATTGGACGCGCATGATAAAGAGGGTTTGCACATCGAATTGGGGATTCTGAAAGACAATGAAGATCAGGGTCATGGAGGCGAAGGCCATGATGGTGACGAGCAGCCAGTAGCGCGTCTTGACGCTGATTTTCCGGATAAAAAGGAAGGGCATGAGTGCCGCGAGGGAAATGACCCAGGTGAACTGGGCGACCACGGAGCTGTAATCCTTTGGATTGAGAATGATGGCATTGATCTGATGGATGAACTTCATGGGATTGGCCAGGAGAGCCTTGAAGTTATCCGCCGGGCTGATTTTTTCGTATTGGCCGCGTGTGATGGCGTGCATGAATCCTTCCCAGGTGCGTGGGTAGCCCCAGTTGATGGGCGGATTCTGTTCGGAGGCAATGGGCATGTACATATAGAAGGAAATACCGAGGAGTACGAGTAGGCAGGAGGCGCCCACGATTTTTCCTTTGGGCAGGAGGAAGATGGCGGCAATGGGTACGGCCACGAGGTAGGCGGTCCACCACCAGAAGGCGGGATGATCCCAACCTGAATTCCAACAGAGGTTCGTTTTGCCGTGCTTGGCGGCCCAACTGTTGATGATGAGCATCAGCAGAAAGAACGCGCCGACAATGGCGAAGTCGCGAAAGAGGCGAATGTCCTTGACGGCCACCGCCACCACCAGCGCCAGACCCAGAAAGAGCAGTGTTTGATGGTTGGTGAGCCCGAGCCCAAACAAAAACGAGAGGACAAAAAGATATTTGAATTCGTCGGGGCGTTCCATCCACATGTAGAGCAGGAGCACAACCAGCATGAGGAAGAGCGCATTAAGACTGTATACCTCTACAATAACCGATTGCGACCAGAGTACCGGAGAGAAGGCGAAGAGTAGGCCGGCGGAGACGCCGCATACCCAGCAGATGGCATTTTCGGTGCGGGTGCCGATGACCTGGGTGGCGGTTTTGAGCCCGCGCATCATGTCGGCCCCCGAGCGGCTGACGAGGAGGGCAAGTGTGGCGCAGGCGGCTGCGCCGAAGAGGGCGGAGGCGAAGGCGACGCCCCAGGCCGGGTTCGGGAAGCCGTTGTAGGAGACGAAATTAAAGACCCACTGCACGAACCAGGTCAGCAGCGACCAGATGGGATATCCGGGGGGGTGAGGCACGCCGAGGTATTCGGAGGCGACGGCCAACTCGCCGGAATCTTCGAGGCTGACGGTGGGCGCCAGCGTGAAGTAATAGGCGCCGAGGGTGATGATGAAACAGGCGAGAAAGGCTGCCCAGTCCACCCGACGGAAAAACGCGCCGGTTTGTTGGTCGAAGAAGTTGACTCCGGACGTGTCGCCCGGGGTTTTCGTGTTGATTTTATCCATGCTCGCCATAGTGTTTTACTCCACCTGCTGATATTGTCGGTCTGGTTAAAAAAAGGGGCGCATCTAATAACACAATTTGTTGTCCGGTAGCAATCCCTGAGTCACAGAAGAAATTCCAGGCAAATCCGTCGGACGTTAGAGATTCTTATCCCCGGGCATGCTGCTCCAAAGGAGTGATTGTGATGCGGTCCGGGCTATTCCGCCGGATGGCTAGTGGATGAGCAGGAGGATGAGGAGGACGGCGGCGCCGTAGAGGAGGAGGTCGATGATGAGGGGAATATCTGTCAGGAGGATTTTTTCAGGTCGGTCGCCTTTTTCGTGTTGGTAGACGAGGTCGAGGTATCGGAAGAGTCCGAAGAGGACGAAGGGAATGGTGAAGGCGAGGTTGGAGGTGTTGTATTTGTTGATGGTTTCGGGCCAGAGGGTATAGATGGAATAGAAGACGATGACGGCGGCGCTGACGATGCCGATCAACTGGTCCAGCAGCTTGGTGTCGTAATTTTCGAGGCTGTCGCGTGTGTTTCCGCCGAGGTCGGCCAGGACCACTTTTTCGTGCCTGCGCTTGCAGAGGCCGAGAAAGAGGGCGAGCAGGAGGGTGCAGAGCAGGAGCCAGGGGGAGATGTATACCTGCAGGGCCACGGCGCCGGCGAGGGCCCGCAGTACAAAACCGAAGGCGATGACGAAGAGATCCACGAGCGCGATTTTTTTCAGGCCGAGTGTATAGGCCAGCTGCATGATGAAGTAAGTCAGGATCACCAGCAGGAGCCGGGTGTCAAACAGGTAGGCGGTGACGAGTGCCGTGGTGGCGAGCAGGACCGACATCAGGATGGCCGAAGAGACCGGGACTTCTCCGGCGGCAATGGGGCGGTAGCGTTTTTTTGGATGAGCCCGATCCAGCTCGATATCCCGCAGGTCGTTAATCAGATAGATGGCGCTTGAAATGATGCAGAAGAGGCCGGCGGCGACCAATACCTTCCAGAAAGATACCCAGCCGATCTGCTGCGTCCGGTCGCCCAGAGCAAAGATGAAGGCCGCAAAGACGAGCGCATTTTTTGTCCATTGGTTGGGACGGAGAGCCAGGAAGAAGCTGAGCGGGCGCGGGCGTTTGGAGGCGGGTGCATTCATCAGAGAGCGCTCCGGGGATGCCGGGCGCGGGGCGTGCGCCTCAGTCCGGCCTGAAACCACAGCTTCCAGACCATCCACAAGGCTTCGCGCACGATTGAGGTGTTCATTTTGGAGAGTCCGGACCGGCGTTCTTCAAAGGTGATGGGCACGTCCTGAATCTGAAAGCCCATTTGCCAGGTTTTATGTGTCATCTCGATTTGGAAGGAATAGCCGTTGGACCGTACGGCATCGAGATCGATTTCTTCGAGTACGGCCCGCCGATAGCATTTGAAGCCGCCGGTGGGATCGGTGAAGGGCATGCCGGTGATGAGTTGCACATAAATACCGGCGCCTCGGCTGAGGATGAGCCGATTGAGCGGCCAGTTGATGACGCGCACGCCGCCGATATAGCGGGAGCCGAGCACGAGATCCGCTTTTTGTGCCGCGAGCAGCAGGCGGGGGATGTCGGCCGGATTGTGAGAAAAGTCGGCGTCCATCTCAAAGATAAATTGATAGGATTGCTCGAGTGCCCACTTGAAACCGGCGATGTAGGCGCGTCCGAGGCCCTGTTTTCCACTGCGGTGAAGGACGTGTACGCGGGGATCTTTGGCGGCAATGGCATCGGCCAGTTGTCCGGTTCCGTCCGGGGAATTATCATCCACAAAAAGGATGTCGAGGGCTTCGTATTCGCGGAAGACGGCCCGCGTGATGTCCTGTATGGATTCGCGTTCGTTATAGGTTGGTATGACGGCCAATATATCGTTCATGATGGGTGATGATACGCAAAAGCGGCTGGATCCGGCAACGTAAAAAACAGGCGGATTGGCGGATAGTCATTTTTTGAGTGAGGATGCTTCCCGCAGCGTATGCAGAGGGCGCGAAGAAGAATTCGGGCAGGAAAAACGGAATTTTGTAAAAAACAGGTTCTTCCGGAATGATCGTGGATCAGCTCCGTGTTCTCCAGTGACCAACGGGAACGGGTGGTTAAGACTCTTTTTCTACCACCCGCTACACTAGCAATTTGTCGGACTTCAGGACGCTTTATACCCGACCATCATAGTCGTCATTGGGTTGTGCGACCTTTGTTCATGATTTCGACAAATTGTTTGTCAAACACAACAGCGTATTCGCTGTTGTTAGCTGGCAGGATGGCGGGCCAAAGCCCGACAGCCTGCTAGAGGGCACGGAGGGCACGGAGCTTGGGCTTTGCGGCCGATCAGGCGTTCGGCGTTCCCGTGTGGGGTACTATTTGATTGTTATGATAATAATATATATGGACATATTGTGTACGTATATGCTAACGACAACACGCAATGAAAAGATCATCAGAAAGTTTGAGTGAGTTGGTGGACGCGTATCAGCGGCAGGGGAGGTATGTCATTTCTTCCATGGAGGCGCGGGAAGCGCTTCGGCCTAAAAAGGAAGCGTCGCTGCGTAAGGCTTTTCAGCGGTTGTGTGCTCAGGGGCGGCTCATGAGTCCGCGTCGCGGGTTTTATGTCATTATTCCGCTGGAATATGCTACGGCGGGAACGCCGCCTGCTGAATGGTTCATTGATGATTTGATGCGGTTTTTGGGGTTGTCGTATTACGTTGGCGGTTTGTCGGCGGCGGCGATGTATGGCGCGGCTCATCAGCGGGTCCAGGAGTTGCAAGTGGTGGTTCCGGTGCATCAACGACTGATAGAGACTCCAGTCCTGCGCATTCGTTTTTTGCAGAACCGTTCCATGGATGCTGCTCTGACGCAGACCAGGCGCACACACACCGGGGACATTCCTGTTTCCACGCCGGAGTGGACCGCTCTGGATCTGATACGCTTTCAGAAGCAGTATGGAGGTTTGGATGCAGCCGCCACGGTACTGACTGAATTGGCCGAGGAGCTTGACGCGGAAAGACTGGGCGAGGCGTCGCGGCGTGAATCGTGCAATGCGTATATTCAAAGGTTGGGCTGGATGCTTGATTATCTTGGAAAGAAAGAACTGACCAGCGCTTTGCAGGGGGTTCTGGAAAAACGTAATCCGTCCTTTGTGCCGTTGAGTGCCTCGTTAAAAGAGCGTATCGGCCCCCGTGATGAACGCTGGAAGGTTTGGGTGAATGAAGAGCCGGGAGGTGATTTGTGATTCCTCGTGCTGATATTGTCGAGTGGCGGACGAAGGGGCATCCCTGGCAGTCGGATGCCATGGTGGAGCAGGATTTGCTGATCAGTCGGATGCTGGTGGAGCTTTTTAACGATGATTTCCTGGCTGAGCGTCTCATATTTCGTGGCGGAACGGCATTGCACAAGCTGGTGCTGCCTGAAGCGCTGCGCTATTCTGAGGATATTGATTTGGTTCAGACGTGTGCCGAACCTATTGGCTCTCAATTTGATCGTATCCGCGCGCTTTTCAGGGGGTGGCTGGGAGAGCCTAAACGAAAAACAGGCACGGGCGTGGCGACGCTGACGTATCGCATGGAATCGGAAGATGCTCCACCGCTTCCGTTGAAAGTAAAAATAGAAATCAATACCCGTGAACATTTTCAGATCAAACCGGTCCGTCCGCATGCGTTTGAGGTGAACAGTCGTTGGTTTGCTGGACAGGCCGTTGTGCCGGTGTATCAGGTTGAAGAATTGCTTGCCACCAAACTGCGTGCGTTATATCAGCGAAGAAAGGGGCGTGATTTATTCGACTTGGCCATGGTACTGCGAACGTGCGATGTGGATGTTGACTTGGTGCTGGATATTTTTTCCACGTATTTGCGTGAAGAAGGGCACCCGATTGGACAAAATGAATTTGTGGAGAATGTGACCGGCAAATTGAAACATCCCGGTTTTTGTCAGGATTGTTCTCCGCTGGTGCGACCGGGGACGGTGGTTGATGTGGTGGCCGATTATGAGGTGTTGCAGGAAATGCTGTTAGGTCGGATGTGAATTGGACAAAAAGACGAGTTTTTTGACAGGATGTACAGGATGAGGAAATCCAGTTAATCTTGCGTGCCATGCCGTAGCTGAGCGAAGGCTGGTTGATCCTGTCTGAAAAAAAGAGGAGAAACGGGCGATGAGGACGATGGGTGGAGCGGGAAAGGTGGAACGGTGCTCTGCGCCGTTTTTGCGGCAGTGGGGGAAACGGCCCGGAGGACCGTTCTACGGCTTTAACCACAGATGGACCCGCCTTCGCTGATAAGCTACGGCGCGGCATGCACGGATGGACACTGATATTTTGTGGGTTTTTGTGTTTTTTGTGGCGGTTGGATGGCGTAAAATGGCCGGAATCAGGCGTTTTTTGGTGGAAATGGCCGCGAGAGAACGCACAGAACACAAAAAAAACACGAATTTTAACGAAAACATGGGCTCTGCGGGTTTTTAACCACCCGCTGGCGCTAGAGGGCACGGAGGACACGGAGTTTTTGAGAATGAAGGATTTAACTCTCCGTGCTCTCTGTGCTCTCCAGCGAAGCGGGTGGTTGAAAAATGCACAAAAAGCGGCTTTTTTCGCGTAATTTCGCGCAGTTAAAAAGAGGATAAATGGGCGATGAGGATAATGGGTGGTGCGGAGGAGAGTGCGAATGTCAGAGAAACAGCAGAATATTGAGATCGCGGATGGTGGCGTCTTACTTTACCAGGGTGATGATGGGCGATTAAAGCTGGATGTGCGATTGCAGGATGAGACGGTCTGGCTGACGCAGCCGTTGATGGCACAGCTTTTTCAGACTTCTGTGCCAAATATCAGCATGCATATCCGCAATATTTATGAAGATGGAGAACTTGTTCCCGAGGCAACTCTTAAGAAATTCTTAACAGTTCGTCAGGAGGGGGCACGTGAGGTCCAGCGCAATCTGGATTATTACAATCTGGATATGATTATTTCGGTTGGATATCGCGTAAAAAGTGCGGTGGCAACCCGGTTTCGTATATGGGCAACGGAACGCTTAAAGGAATATCTGGTCAAGGGGTTTGTGCTGAACGATGAGCGGTTAAAGGAACCGGACGGAGCGCGCTATTTTGAAGAGTTGCTGGCCCGTATCCGGGATAT
>JAQVYB010000172.1 GCA_028708815.1 Kiritimatiellia bacterium
GGTGGCCGATACCTACGATGGTGAAGTGGACAACGCGGTGGCGGGTCTAACCTCGGTCATTGAGCCGATTCTGATCATCTTTCTGGCGGTAGTGGTCGGCACGATTGTGATCGCCCTCTTCATGCCGTTGATTTCCATTATTGGGAAGCTGAGCTGAGTTTACCAGCGTGAACAGAAACTTCAAGCTGACCGCGCCGGAATGGATGCTTCTGGGCGGGGTGACGTTGATCCTGGGTACTCTTTGCCTGGCGGGGCTTATGGCCGCCCGCCTGAGGCACAGCTATCAATCGGTTCAGAATGATCTCCTGGCCGTAACCCGGGCCTGCCAACTATTCTTCGATGAATATGGCTATTGGCCAACCGATCGCGAGCGTGATTACGGTGATGCGCGCTACGGACGCGAACATGCCAATTCGCTCGTAATGAATGCGCTCCGGGCCATCAGCGGGCCCGGGAATTACAACCATACCCGCAATCCTGAAAAGATCATTTTTCTCGAAGCGGGAACGTGGCGGAGCGGTTTTTCCGGGCTGGATCGCGAGGGTAATTTTCTGGATGCCTGGGGCACCCCGTATCAGATCATATTGGATGCAGATCTCAATAATCGGTGCGTGTTTGAACACAGCATTTATCGTCCTCTGGATAATGCCGGCGTGGCGTTGTGGTCCTGCGGACCCGATCGGATTTCCGATACGTCCGATGATCTGTTGAGCTGGAAAGAAGAGTGAACCGCAGGTGGAATTCCTCTACGGATTTCAGCCGCTGCCGCTGCGCCGTGAGGCGCGATCATGATTTGTGTCGGTTGGAACGCTTGCAATCGGCGGAAAAATACGGCATTCTCCATGTCGGTTTGCCAGTCCCCGGCGGGACGCATCGGGAGTATCAATCAGCCAAGCTAAGGAGGAACTACTGATGAATTTATCATCCATTCGCTGGACGCTGTTTATGTTGTCCATGGCCGTATTATTCGGTGTTTGCGGTTGTCGGTCCACGGGGGGAGATACGGCGGTGTCAGCCGGAGGCGGGGACGTGACCACCGGCTATCAGCCGATTCAAAGCGAACTGATCTACAGCGTGAATTACGATGCCGCCGCAAGCATGCTTACGGTGGTATTGTATGAAGACGGCGTATACGACTATACGGACGTCCCTAAAGACGTATACGACGGACTGCTCAAGGCCTCCGATCGCGATCAGTATTACCGCGAAACGATCAAATCCGGCTTCAAAGGCAAAAAATTCACGATGGAGTAGCCCTCCATCCGCCGGACGTTGAGTTCTGACGGGCCGGAAAAGGGTGTAAAAACCGAGGGGCGTTTTCGTGGATGGGAATGAACCTCGGGAAGATCCTGTTCCATCCTCTCATAAAATGCGTTTTCACTGATTATGTATATTTGCGGATAACAGCGCGGACGACTCCGCCGATTTCCAGAGACTGCTGCGGGCGGATGCGGGTGTAGTGCGCATTGGCGGGATCGAGATAGACACCCTCTCGATCTTTCCCGAAGTATTTGAGCGTCCATTCGCCGTCTACCTGGGCGATGACAATTTCATTTCGGCGGGGCTTGGCGCTTTTATCGATCAGCACGATGTCGCCCGGATGGATGCCTGCATCCATCATGGAGTCGCCGCTGACGGTGAGCATAAAGGTGGAGGCGGGTTTTTCGATTAGAAAGTCGTCGAGGCTGATGGTATCCACCAGTTCTTCTTCGGCGGGGGAGGGAAAGCCGGCCTGCACGCTGCCGAGGAGTTTCACGGAGCCGGTCAGCTTGCAGGTGAAAGAAATTTTCCCTTTTTCGTTACGGGTGAGGTAGCCGTGTTCCTCGAGTTTCCCGATTAGGCGATGGACGGCATTTTTGGAGCGATAGCCGAAGAGCGCCAGCATTTCGGAATAGGCGGGTGGACGGCCTTCGCTTCGGTAAAAGGCACGCAGCAGATCAAGTTTTTCATTGAGACGGACGGTTTTTGACATTTGGGACCTCGCCATGGATTGCCTGCAAGATAAGTGAACGTCCGTTCACCTGCAAGTTTTTTTAATTTTCAGGCAAGTGGAGAGGAGAGGGTTCCTCTTGCGGAGTGCGGGAAAAAGCCAGGCGGAACTCAGCGGCGTAGATGGATTATTTTTCTTCCCGGAAATAGGGATGCCCCATTTCGGCGGGTCCGGCGCTGCCGCGCGATTTACGTACCGAGGAAATAACCAAAATCAGAATGGTGACCAGATAGGGCAGCATATCAATGATGTACTGGGATATCGGGATGTCGAACCGCTGCAGGCGGAAACCAATGATGTCCAGACCGCCGAACAGATAGGCGCCGAGAAAAACAACCCAGGGATTCCACTTGCAGAAGATGACCAGGGCGATGGCGATCCATCCGCGTCCGGCGGTGATGTTGTCCTGCCAGGCCGGCACATCAACCAAGGAGAGGTACGCCCCGCCCAGGCCGCATAGAATGCCCCCGAGCACAACGTGAACGTATTGATAGAGCGTGACGCGGATGCCCGCAGCATCCGCCGCGGCGGTGTTTTCGCCGACGGCCCGCAGGTGGAGTCCGCATCGGGTGCGGTAGAGATACAGCGATCCGATGATGACGGCGGCGTAACCGCCGTAGACGAGCGGGTCACGTGCGAAGAGAATGGGTCCGAGGAAGGGGATGTTGCAGAGGAAGGGAATGGGATAGGGCTGGAAAAAAAGTTTGATGGTTTCGGGGAGTGCTTCGCCCACGAGGTTTTTCCCGACGAAACTGGAGAAGCCCATGCCGAACATGGTGAGGGCCAGGCCGGTGACCACCTGATTCGAGCGCAGAGTGATCGTCAGCACGGCGAAAATCAGGGCCCCGGCGCCGCCGGCAATCATGGCGGAGAGCAGGGCGAGGCCGACCTGAGAGGTGGAGAGGCCCACTTGAAATCCGACAACGGCCCCCATGAGCATCATGCCCTCGAGGCCCAGGTTCAGCTTGCCGCTGCGTTCGGCGAATATCTCGCCCAGCACCGCGAAGAGAAGCGGAGTCCCGGCCACAATTGCCGCCACGAGAAAATCACTCAGCATACGAATGCTCCTTCCATCGCCTTACCGTTTGAAAACCAGTTTGTACCGGGTGAAAAATTCACTGCCCAGTACGAAGAAAAGGATAATGGCCTGCAACAGTTGTGCGGCGGATTGAGGAATGTGATGGGCCATTTGGATGTAGGTGCCGCCCTGAATCATCGCTGCAAAGAGGACGCAGACGACCACCATGACCGGCGCGCTGAGGCCCGAGAGCCAGGCGGTGATGATGGCGGTGTAGCCCACGCCGCCGGAGACGTGAACGGAGAGTGTACGGCTGACGCCGGAGGCCTCGATCATGCCTGCCAGCCCGCAAATCGCACCGCTGATGGCCATGGTGAGCATGATAATACCGCCCACTTTCATCCCGGCGTAACGGGCGGTGTTTTCACTTTCGCCGACCACGGCAATTTCATAGCCCTTCTTGGTGTGGCGCATGAATACATACATGATAACGGCCACGAGAAGAGCGATGATCCAACCCATATGCACATTCCACACCTTGGGCAGTACGGCATTGGTGGCGAAGGTGGGAATTTTGGGGAAGCCCATGGCACGCGGATCGCGCCAGGGGCCGTATTGCAGGTAGGTGATGATGTTGAGGGCCACATAGTTCATCATCAGCGTGAAGATGGTTTCGTTGGTCTTGAAGCGTGCGCGGAAGAAGGCCGGGATAAGGCCCCAAAGGGCTCCGGCCAGGATGGCGGCAATCATCATGCTCCCCAGAAGCAGGGGTTGCGGCCAGGTGGCGCCGTGCAGAGCGAAAAAGGTGGCGGCGACACTGCCGACCATCAATTGGCCCTCGGCGCCGATGTTCCAGAACTTCATTCGGAAGGCGGCCGCAATGCCCAGCGAGCAGAGCAGGAGGGGAACGGCCTTTACAATGGTCTCTGAAATACGGTATTTGGTGCCTGCCGCACCCTGAATCATGGCCCAGTAAACCTGAAGGGGGTTCTGTTTTATGATGAGAATGAAAATGGAGGCCGTGAGGAGCGCCAGAAAGACGGCGCCGAAACGCACGGCAAAAAGATACCAGCCGGGACAGTGGGTTCTGGTCTGCATCTGAATCATACCCAGTCCTCCCGGTCCAGTTTGCGGGCCCCCGACATCATGAAGCCCAGCGCTTCTTTGTCCACCTGGTTCGGATCCACGATCCCGGAAATGCGCCCGTTGCACAGGACCATGATGCGATCGCTCAACTCCAGCAGCACATCCAGATCTTCGCCGAAATACAGAATCGCCACGCCTTTGGTCTTTTGCTTGTTCAGCAGTTCATAGACCACGTGCGACGAGCCGACGTCCAGACCGCGCGTGGCATAGGCGGTGATGATCACGTTGGGATCGCAGGCGATTTCCCGCCCGAGCAGTACTTTCTGAATGTTGCCGCCGGAAAGTTTTTTTACGGCGTGGTGCACGCCGGGCGTCTGGATGTTCAGGGTCGTGACGAGGCGTTCGGCCTTTTCCTCGGAGGGGCGCCGATGGAGGAGGAAGGTTTTTTGGCGGTAGTAGTCGCGCAGGATGATGTTGTCGACCATATCCATATTGGCCACCAGCCCCATGCCGAGGCGGTCTTCGGGGATAAAACTCACGGAAATGCCGCTCAGGCTGATTTCACGTGGGGAGAGGCCGGCCATATCGCGTCCGCGAAAATGGATGCTGCCGGATTCGAGGGGTTGAAGGCCGGTGAGTGCTTCGCATAACTGCTTTTGCCCGCTGCCGGCGACGCCGGCGACGCCCAGAATCTCGCCGCCGTTCAGTTCAAAGTTGATGTGGTCCAGGCGTAGAACGCCTTCTTTGTCGCGTACGCACAGATCGGTCACCTTGAATACGCCCGGTTCTTTTTTGGCTTCGGGGCGGTGGATGGAGAGGCTTACGGTTTTGCCGACCATCATGTTGGTCAGTTCCGTGGGTGTTGTCTCGCTGGTCTTAATGGTACCCACCGTTTCCCCTTTGCGCATGACGGAGACCCAGTCGCTGATTTCCATCACCTCGTTCAACTTGTGGGTGATGATGACAATCGCGCAGCCCTGTTTTTTCATGGCCCGCATGACATCAAAGAGTTTTTTTGTTTCCTGGGGGGTGAGTACGGCGGTGGGCTCATCGAGAATCAGGATGTCGGCGCCGCGATAGAGTACTTTCAGGATTTCCACGGTTTGTTTTTCGCTGACCGACATGTCGTAGGCCTGCTTGTTTGGATCGATGGAGAATCCATATTGATCGGCCAGTTCGTGGATGCGCCGGCTGAGGGCGCGCTTATTCAGGAGAAAATGTCCTTTTTGGCCGAGAATGATATTTTCGGTGGCGGTCAGGGGATCGACCAGTTTAAAATGCTGATAGATCATGCCGATGCCGGCCTCGATGGACTGGCTTGGAGTGGTGAAGTGCTTTTCTTCGCCATGCACGTAGATGCGTCCGCTGTCGGGCGTGTAAATGCCCGATAGGATATTCATCAGGGTGCTTTTGCCTGCGCCGTTCTCTCCGAGGAGGGCATAGATTTCTCCCCGATGGACTTCAAAAGAGATGTTGTGATTGGCACGGACTTCCCCAAAGGTCTTGCAGATATCCTGCATCTTGACGTAAAGGTCCGTTTCGATAGTCATACTCCCGATCTGAATAGTGGCGTTTTCCCTTGGCGAGATATCGACTTAAATCAGGTGCAGCATACCCGAAGTGGTTGCTCTGATAAACAGAAAAAGTGAATGTTTTATTTGAACGCACTCCCTTTAACGCTTCGCTTCACGGTCAAAAGTGAGTCGCGACGCGACTCACTTTTGAACCTGTGGAAGCGGGTTTATTTGGTGGGGCTCTGGATGGTCTAGATGGTCTTCACATCCTTGGCACAGGGGCCTTTTTTGCCCTCGCCAATCTCAAACTCCACGTTGTCGCCTTCCTGAAGGGCTGCTCCGTTGACATCGTTCACATGCACAAAAAGGTCGCTGCCGCTTTCCTGCTCAATGAACCCATAACCTTTTTCCGTGCTGAACCATTTGATTTTACCTTGTGGCATCGTTCTCTTCCTAACTGTTTCTCTTTTGTTAATATGGCGTTTTGCTCACTTGTTTGCCGGATCAAACTCGCTCAAGAGATAAAGCGCCTTCGATCAGATTGGTAGAATGCCACGTTTAAAGGGATTTGGAAATACAAGAATGGATAAGGATGCTTACTCCGGATTCTTTGCCTTTTCGTTGTTCTCCTTTTGAGTCGCTATGAGACGGGCTGGAAAGAGGGAAAGTTCGGGGTCGCGTGCACCCATGCAGAGGACGGCGCCACCCGAATGCCAGTGTTGCGGGATCTCGTTCAGCAGAAACCCGTAATCGGGTGCGTAGAGGGCTGGTATGCCTTCGGATTGCAGGTCGTGGACAAAGGTGTCGGCATCCAGTGCGCGCTGGGTGGTTCCTCCGGCGTAGTAGACGGGCAGGATGTAGAGGGCGTCGGGCGGGGTGATGAGCTCCTTGAATACGGCGGTGAGGGGGTCGCGCATGGCGGCGAGTGGGCCGTAACCGTGCGGACGCCAGATGCCGATGAGGGAGTGATATTTTTCTTTGAGGGTGGTCCAGGCGGCACGGATTTTTTCGGGGTTGTGGGCGTAGTCGTCCACAAGGGTGACGCCGCAGCAGGCCCCACGGGTTTCGAGTCGGCGTCGAATGCCGGGGAATCGGGGCATGGCCTCATGCAGGGCTTTGGGAGTACAGCCCAGTTCAAGGGCGAGGGTGTAGGCGAGAAGGGCGTTTTCGGCGTTGTGGCGTCCGGGTTGCGGGACGCGGTATTTTTTTTGGTTGATGGTGAAGTGCCATCCTTCGTGGTCGTGTGCGATGGTGGAGTTATCGGCGATGAGTTTTTTGTGTTGCGGGATGGAGCTGAGGAGGTGTGCGACGGCTGGTGTGCAGATAATTTTTCGGGAGACGCGCGAGGCGAAGTCGTTGAAGAGGGCGATGGATTCATCGAGGGGAAAGTGATCCTGCGAGATGTTGGTGATGATGGCGTATTCGGGTTGAAAGCAGAGGAAGGAGCGGTCACTTTCGTCGGCTTCAATGATCCAGAGGGGTGTTTCAGCAGAGGATGGGCGGACGTTTCCGGTGCGGTCGGGTGGGGCATCCCAGCCGATGATGGCGCCTCCGTTGACGGTGAATGGGTCTTTTCCGCATTGTTCGAGGAGCCAGCCGGTCATGCCGGTGACGGAGGTTTTTCCGCAGGTTCCGGCGATGGCGGCGAGGGGAGCGGTGCCGATGCAGTCGGCAAGCATCTGCGCGCGATGGATGATCGGGATGCTGAGTTCTCGGGCCTTTAAGAGATCGGGATTGTTGGATTCAATGGCGGTGCTGACCACGACACCGGTGGTATCGGGCGTGATGCCGGAGCCGTCCTGCGGGAATAGTTGGAGCCCGGCACGGGTGAGACGCTCGAGTACATCGAGTGTTTTTCCCTGATCGGCATAGCGATCGGATCCGGTGACGCGGAATCCGCGAAAGAGGAGGGTCTGAACGATGGCGTTCATGCCGACGCCGGCAGCGCCGATGAGGTGGTAGCGGGGATTAGGGGCGGGGGTGTTCATGTCTGGCAATCCGTTGGATTTAAGATGTTTTTTATGAGTAGGATGGCGGGGTTTAATCCCGGCATCCTGCTAGAGTCGGATGAGCTTGTGAGTGGCGTCGGGCTCGAATACGGGATTGGTCACGGGTTGGCGTGTCGAGGCGGTGGACGCGGTGGCGGCGGACTGTTCGTCGATCCGTTCAAGGAGGAGGGGCCCGAGGGGGGTGGAAACGGATTGCAGGGCGGCTCTGGCCTTATCAAATTGCTTGGCCTGGATGAATAGGAGGGCGACCATGGTGA
>JAQVYB010000173.1 GCA_028708815.1 Kiritimatiellia bacterium
CTTCGATTCGGTGATGTTTTCCAAACCCGCATACGGCCTGCAGGTGAACGGGCAGGCCGAAATACCAGTACAACAGGTCCAGATGATGCGCGCATTGATTGAGCAGTACGCCGCCGCCCTCGCCCGCCCAGGTTCCGCGCCAGTCGGCCTGATCGTAATACGCCTGATCCCGGCTCCACGCCGTCATGGTCCAGGCCACGCGACTGATTCGACCGAGCCGTTGTTCCTGAAGGATGGCCTTGATGCTGCGATAGACGGGGCTGGTGCGAAGATGAAACATCACGCCGACCAGGCACCCCGAGGCATCGCGTGCCTGGCACAGGGCGCCGGTTTCATGCCAATCGGCAGCCACCGGCTTTTCAATTAAGACGTGTTTGCCGGCGTGCAGGGCCTCGATGGCCTGAGGAACATGCAGACGATGCGGCGTACAAATCAGCACCCCGTCGATTTCGACATCACGCAGTAATGCGGCAGCCTCCGAATAGACACGCACGAATGGCGCGCGTTTTTGTATCCACTCGGGATGTGCGGTGGCGACCGCCGTCAGCTCCGCGCCCGGCACGCGCTTTTCGAACAGGTTTTCGGCGTGGTGGCGGCCAATATGACCCAGCCCGATGAGGCCCAGCTTAACCGACTTCATGTTCCGCATCCCATTTGCTGATGCGCACAGGCACATACGAGGTCAGACGATCCATCAAGCGAAGCGGATCGGATTCGATGATCAGCGATTCATGATGCGCGGCCCGGACAAAGCCCTCCGCCACGGCGTGTTCGAACTGCTGAATCAGGGCATCGTAATAGTGATCGATATTGAGCAGGCCGCAGGGTTTATCCTGTACGCCCAATTGCGTGAGCGTGGCCGCTTCGAGCAATTCCTCCCACGTGCCGAATCCACCCGGCATCGCCAGAAAGGCATCCGAGAGTTCGCGCATCTTTTCCTTACGTTCGTGCATGGTTTTGACGGGATAGTACGCGGTATAGGGCAAATGCCCCACATGGCCATCCATAAATTCAGGAAGCACCCCCGTTACCGCACAACCGGCCTGAAGCATGCGATCGGCCATAATGCCCATCAACCCGATGTTGCCTCCGCCATAGACCAGGCCGATTCGGCGTTCAATCAGCAGGTCGGCCAGAGAAATCGCCGCTTCGGAGTAGCTGTCGCGCCGGCCCGTACTCGATCCACAGAAAACACAGACGGTTTTAAGGACGGTTGGGTTCATGATTCCCCGGCTTCGTTGCGTGTTGCGCAATACAAGATGGTGCACCCGAGAGGAGTCGAACCTCCACGGCCTCGCGGCCACTAGAACCTGAATCTAGCGTGTATGCCAATTTCACCACGGGTGCCCAGGCAAGATGCGGTGCAAGGTAGCAAAGAGAATTCGCAAACGTCAACAGCAGGAATCGTTTTTTTTCATTCCTCTTCAAACGCCTGGCCCACATGTACCTCGCCGGCTTCATCAAAGCTCATGGAGGGCATTCCGTCTTCCGACGCCAGTATCCGCCGTTCGAGGACGGCACCATCTCCGGCGATGACATATTGCACAAAACTGGCCGGGCCGGTGTGCATCAACACATGGATGCGGCCCGACTGATCCGCCATCAATTCGGGTTTATATAATTTGATGATTTTACCGAGAGAAACCACGCCGTAGCAGGCGTTCCGATCCTCGATGCGCAGAAAGGCCGATTCCATGCGATCCCGGTGAATGGTTTCTAGCGTATAGGTCCGGAACGAGCCCGAAGGCTCATATTCCGAGATGACTTCCGCAATCTTATCGCCCCGCACGACATCCAAGTAGCTGTTGGCCGAATAATAGTAGGTATCCTTCCATTCGACGCGGGCACGCAGCGTATAGGCGCCAATCTGACGCAGGTCGTAATAATCCAGCAGATTCGCGCAACGGAGAACGGAACTGCGCGGCGGAACCGTCACCGACTTGATACTTTTATCCAATCGCCGTTCCACCCGTTCCCCGCGATTGTTTCGGATGTCAAAACTCAAATAAGCATCCGCCTGATCACCCCCGATCACCACTTCCCGAGCACCCTGATTGATCAATTCCAGCGTCACCAGAATATCCTCGAACGGCAGATAGCGAGAGGTCTCCATCTTGCAACGCACCTCAAGCTGCGCATACCCCCCTATTGGAAACAGAGAGGCAAAAAGAAACACACACTGAAATAAACGGATCCGGTCAAACATGCAGCATCACTTTCCCACGGCCAAACGGGCGGCAAGGCGCTCCGGCAGCCGGGCTGCCAGTATCTTCTTCTGCGCGGCTTCCACATCATATTCCACCCGACGCAGTTCAATTAAGTTTCGGTCAATATTATAAATGGCATAGGCGGACCGGGGATCGCCATCGCGCGGCTGCCCGATGCTCCCCACATTGATGAAATACTTGCGCCCCATAACCACCTTAACGCTGGTGAACATCTCCGTACGCACTGTCTCCGTTTTTTCAAATACCAGCGGCACATGCGTATGCCCATTGAAACAAACCGACGTGGCCTGATAGGCAAAGTTGGATTCCGCCTCCAGCTTATCAAACACATAGCCCCACATTTCCGGATTATCCAGCGTGCTGTGCACCACGGTGAAATTCTCCATAATGCGCATCAGGGGCAGGTCGTGCAGAAATTTACGCTCCTCGTCGGTCAATATGCGGCGCGTCCAATCCACCACTTCTGCGGCCATGGGATGAAAATCGTTCAGGCTGGCATTATGAGAACAGTAGTGATCATGATTGCCGCGCACAATGACGGCTTTCAAGCCGCGAACACGGTCCAGGCATTCGCGGGGGCATGCATTATAGCCCACCACATCGCCCACACAGCAGTACCGATCCACCTGCTGAGTGGCCGCATCCGCCAAAACAGCTTCCAAGGCGTCAATATTGCTATGGATGTCACCGAGTACAGCGATCTTCATGAGAACCAGTATTATCGCAAAACGTGCTCTATGACAATCACTAAGCCACGGTAAAGTGCGACCACGCTCCGGTGGCGGGACGCCAGTGGATTTCAACGCCGTGGATGGTACGATTCAGTCGGGATGAAGCAATGGAAACGATAAACCGCTCCAGCTCGCAACGTTCACCCTCCGCCGTCAACAGAACCGAGCCGTCCCATTCGTTGCGAACAAAACCGGTGATCAAAAAATCCTCCGCCAGACGAAGCACCGTGTAGCGAAAGCCCACCCCCTGCACCTGGCCGCGGTACACTGCCACAACCTGTTCTTGCCGGCCTGTGCTTCGGTGCGGCGTCATCGCATGAGCTCCCCCCGAAAACTAGCTGATCGGATTGCCTCCGGCATGCCGCTCGGGATTGATCAGCTTGTAATAAGCCTCTGCCAACGCCAGATCGGCCACATCGCCAATCTTCAGATTCATGGAAGGGGAAGCCACAATCTTGATTTCCATTCCCTGCATTTCCAGAGACTGAATCTCGTCGCATGGCGTTTTTTTCCCTTTGGCGGGAGTGTTTAACATCTGATCAAGCACATCCCGTGGAACCGCGTAGGGTGTTTGAGTTTCCCAAAGTGTTCCTGCATCAATCGTCGATTGAGCGGTTGTTCCACGAACGGTGGACCGGACGACACCCCCGATGCGCGCGCACGCCACGCCGCATCCTTTGCGCCGGGCAATGCGCACGGTTTCTGACAATACCGCGCCATCCAGCAAGGGACGGGAAACGTCATGCACCACCACGTGCGTCACTTGATCATCCATCACGCGCATACCCGTCTTCAGGCAGGCTGAACGCGGCATGGAACATGCCGCAATCTTGCGCATTTTGGAAAAACCGTACAAATGAGCCATTTGCTGAATTTCCGGCAGGATTTCGCGCTTGGCCACAACCGCAATGCCGTCAATTTCCGTGCATTTTTCAAAGGTGGAAAGTGCGTGATACAACACCGGTTTTCCGGCCAGGTTCAACAGGGCAACGTCCGCACCGCCCGTGCTCAGTTGCTCGCTTTTACCACCCGCTATAATCAAACCCCAAACTATGTGCCCCATAATGCGTCACCCTTCTCTTAATCTTTGGCTCAGGCCGACGACAAGTGCCGGACCGGGAGTACCACCTCCACGGCGCTGCGCAGCATAGCAAAGGACTCCCAATGGGATCAAGCGTTATTTCCGCAGCTTATTTTTTCCAGAAAGAAGGCAGCAACAACACGAGAACACTATACAACTCTAAGCGACCCAATAACATGCAAATAATTAACACCGCCTTCCCTGCCCCGGAAAATGCCGCATAGTTTTCCATGGGGCCGGCCATGGACATTCCCGGCCCCACCCCGCCCAGCGTGGCGGCTACGGCGGAGCAGGAGGTCAGGATGTCCGGCGAAAAAAAGGTCAACACCAGTGACCCCAGGATAAATACAAGCATATACGCAATAACGAACGCCGTGATATTTGAAATCACATCCTGCTCCAGAGGCTCATCATTCACTTTGATACGAAACACGGCCTGAGGCTGCATAAACAACTTAATTTCCCGTTTAATCTTCTTGAAAATGACCACCACACGAATGTTTTTCACGGCACCGGAGGTGGAACCTGCGCAGGCGCCGAACAGCATGAGCAGGAGCAGCAACAAAATGCATGCCTTGGGCCAAAGATCAAAATCCGCCGTCACAAATCCGGTGGTCGAGCCAATGGACAGCACCTGAAAACAGCCGTAGCGAAAAGAAGCGCCGAAGGAATCGTACGTTTCAGAAAAAAACAGGAGAAACGTGACCACAAAGACACACAAGAGCATCCACCCCATATAGAAACGACATTCGGTATTCTTGAAGTAACTTTTTACCTCCCCCAGCAGCACCCGGTAATGCAACGCAAAATTAACGCCGGCCAGAAACATGAACACCATAATAATGGCTTCGATGGATCGGCTGTTAAAGGCGGCAATACTATCGGTGCGCGTGGAAAAACCGCCGCTGGCCACCGTGGCCATGGAATGGCAGACGGCGTCAAACCAGTCCATGCCCGCCACGCGAAGCAGGACCGACTCCAAGAGAATAAGCAGAATGTATACGCCCCAAAGCAGCTTGGCCGTAGTGGCAATGCGCGGCGCGAGTCGATCCTTGGAAGGTCCAGCCATTTCGGCGCGATAGAGTTGCATGCCGCCCATGCCCAGAAACGGCAAAATGGCTACACACAGCACCAGTACGCCCATTCCACCGATCAGATGCGTCAGCGAGCGCCAAAAAAGAATTCCCCGAGGCACCGACTCCAGATCCGTCATGACGGACGCCCCGGTAGTCGTGAAGCCTGACATCGATTCAAACAGCGCTCCGATAAAATCCGGAATAATTCCTGAGAAATAATAAGGCAGAGCGCCAATCAGTGAGGTAATCAGCCAGCCGAGCACCACAATCGCAAATCCGTCCCGGCGCGAGAGTTCCGCCTTACACCGGGTGAATAAAAAGAGCAGAATCCCCACCGTGAATCCCACCGCCGCCGAATAGAGCAACCCGCGCACCGCTTCCGGTCCATCGCCATACGCCCACCCCAGCCCCGCACTGAACAGAAGAAAACCGGACATAAAGACCAGCACAAGGGATAACAGATGAAATACCGCTTTGAAATTCATGCTAATCCTTGAAGAAGGACTTTAGTTTGGAGACGCAGTCATCCAGGGCAAAGAGAATCAGGTGATCATCCGGCAATAACTGTAGACTGCCCACCGGAACCAGGACATCCTCTTCCCGCAATACGGCGGCAATCACTGTTCCGCTGCTCATGCCCAGTGCATGGATTTCCTGTCCGGACCATTTGCTACCCGGTTGGATGACCACATCCAGGAATTCACCCGGCAGGTTCTTCAATGCCTTGGCGGCACGCACATTCTCGCCCCGTATAAAACCAAGTACCGCCGTGGTCATCGCCACGTTTGGATTGACCACGCGATCGATCAAATCCAGTTGCTCCACCACCGGCACATATTCCGGCTTGCGAATCTGCGTCAGAGTAAAGCTACAGCCAAGTTTCCGCGCCAACAGGCAGGCAATGATATTGTCTTCATCATCCGAGGTCACGGCCACAAAGGCCGTTTCGTCATTCACCCCGGCATTCTGCATGACTTCCTGTTCCAGCACATCCCCTCGAAGGACCAGCGCCTTGTTTAACACGCCGGAACAGTATTCCGCCCGAGCCTCATCCCGTTCGATCAACACCACCTGCTTGAAGGAATCCTCGAGCAGTTCCGTCAAATACAGGCCGAAAACACCTCCACCAGCCACGATCACCTTGCTGATTCGCTTGCGCGCAGGCATTATCCAGTCTTGTACCTCCTGAAGAAATTTCGACTGTATAGCCACAAAAAGGCGATCCCTCGCCTCAAACACCGTTTCTCCCGTTGGCACAAATACCTTGTCCCCACGCCGGATGGCTAAAATGCGCATGGCACTGATCAGTTCGTTGTCGGAGCAGGTCTTCAGCGCCCGACCCACCATTTCGCTCTGCGTGGACAGCTCAATGCCTATGGCATAAAGGCTTCCCGCAAACAAATCAATCATGTGCTCCAGGCCCGGGGCCTGCAACATGCTCATCATTTCGCGGGCATTTTCCTCCTGCGGACACACCAAACGATCCACACCGGCTTTTTTCAGATCGAAAGGCGTGTTCTCCAGCAGATAATCCCGATTTGCCACGCGGGCCAGCTTGTGCGGAACTCCGGCGGCATGCGCATACAGACATGCCAGAATGTTAGCCTCGTCGCTCCCGGTAACCGCCACCAGAATGTCGGCCTTGCTCACCTGTGCATCAGCCAGAATACGCGGGCTGCTTCCGCTGCCGTGCAGCGTCATCACATCAAACTGCGCCTCCCCGTGCTCCAGCGCCTCGCTTTCCTGATCAATGATGGTGACCTCGTGCTTTTGCTCGCACAAACGCTCGGCCAGTTGCTGACCTGCTTCACCTGCTCCTACAATTATAATTTTCATTCGTTGATCCGAAAATCGGGGCCCTTGTTTCGTGCCTGAGGTTTAATCACCCAGATGAAACGCATCATGCAGCACACGGACCGCCATGTCGGCCTTGGCGTTCTCAATCACCACCGATACCTTGATTTCCGAAGTGGCGATCATCTCAATGTTGATATTATTATCTGCCAGTGCCTTGAACATGCTGTGCGCCACGCCGGAGTGACTCCGCATGCCGATACCCACAATACTGACCTTGGCAATATCCGGGTCATAAATCACGCCGCGGCTGGCCACCTCGTTAATGATCATGTCCACCACCTTGCGCACGCAGTCCAGTTCCGTCTCCGGAACCGTAAACGACATATCCGTCACTCCCTGCTCGCTGACATTCTGCACAATCATATCCACATTGATCGCATTTTCCGCCAAATGCTGGAATACGCGCGCCGCCACGCCCGGGGTATCCTTCAACGACTGCAAGGTCACCTTGGCCTGATTCTTATCCACCGCAACACCCCGCACCACAATGTCTTCCATATCCTTCACCTCTTCCTTAATGATGGTTCCCGGTACTTTTTCAAAACTGGAAAGCACCTCCAGATTCACATTGAATTTCTTGGCAAATTCCACCGAGCGCGACTGCAATACCTTCGCGCCCAAACTCGCCAATTCCAGCATTTCGTCATAGGCAATCACATCCAGCTTTTTCGCATTCGGCACCAGGCGCGGATCTGTCGTATACACTCCGGCCACATCCGTAAAAATCTGACACAAGTCCGCCTTCATCGCCGCCGCCAGGGCCACAGCCGTCAAGTCGGACCCGCCCCGACCGAGTGTCGAAATATCATCGTTCGGATTCAGCCCCTGAAAACCGGCCACAATCACCACATGGTCCTTTT
>JAQVYB010000174.1 GCA_028708815.1 Kiritimatiellia bacterium
GGAATTGGTCGCCAAGGCCATTCATTATGGCAGCGCGAGGAAAAACAATTCATTTATCGCTGTGAATTGCGCCGCTTTGCCGGAACAGTTGATTGAGAGTGAGCTGTTTGGTCATGAGAAAGGCGCCTTTACAGGGGCTGTACAGCGACGGGCCGGACGTTTTGAAATGGCGAATGGTGGTACGATCTTTCTGGATGAAATCGGGGATATCTCGGCCAGTGTACAGGTGCGCCTCTTGCGGGTTTTGCAGGAGCGTCAGTTTGAGCGGGTTGGCGGAAACGATACGGTGAACGTGAACGTGCGGGTCATTGCGGCTACGAGCCGTGACCTTGAAAAAGCCATGGCGCATGATACATTTCGGGAGGATTTATACTATCGGCTGAACGTGTTCCCCATTCACCTGCCACCGTTGCGGGAACGACGGGCCGATATTATGCTTTTGGCGGATCATCTGCTGCAGAAATACAACGAAGCATACGGAAAAAAGATCAAACGAATATCCACCACGGCCATTAACATGATGATGGCTTATCACTGGCCCGGGAATGTGCGTGAATTGGAAAACTGCATTGAACGTGCGGTGCTGACGGCCACGGACGAGGTGATCCATGGCTATGCGCTGCCGCCTTCGTTGCAGACCAGTGAACTGACAAATACGGCCCTGCTCCCGGAGGAGGGCGCTAACCTGCAGGCGTTGGTCGAGACCTACGAGCGTGAGTTGATTGTGGATGCCCTGAAGAAGCATCGGGGTAACGCTGCGGCTTCGGCACGTCATTTGTTTACTACACAGCGAATCATTAACTACAAAATAAAACACCTGGGTATCGAGCCGAAGAAATACCGCTAAGAAAGGACTGACGTTATGTGCGGAATAGTGGGGTATATTGGTCATCGCGATCCGCTGGAGATCGTGATCAGCGGGCTTCATCGTCTGGAATACCGCGGTTATGATTCCGCGGGCGTCGCATATCTTCCCGATGGGGCGCAACAGATTGAAGTGATTCGGGCGGTTGGAAAGATCAAGGATTTGGAGCGAGCGGTGCAACAAAAGGCGCCCGTGCCGGGCATTCATCATGTCGGCATTGGGCATACACGCTGGGCTACACATGGCGCTCCGACGGAGTTGAATGCCCATCCGCACCGTTCCAACAACGGTAAATTCGCGATTGTGCATAACGGAATCATCGAAAATTACAGCGAGATCAAACGGCGTTTAACGGAGAAGGGGTACGTGTTCAGCAGCGAGACCGATTCCGAGGTGGTGGCGCACCTCCTCGAGGAGTTGTACGAAGGCGATTTCCGCGCGGCGGTCGTACGGATGCTGGAGCACCTGCAGGGGGCCTACGGGCTCTGCATAATGTGCAGCGATCATCCGGACATGCTCATTGCCGCACGCAAGGGAAGCCCCATTGTGGTGGGGGTAGGAAGTGGCGAGACCATTATTGCATCGGATGTCAGCGCGATTGTGAATTATACGAATCGGGTGATTTATCTGAAGGACGGGGATATTGTCACGGCGACGACTTCGGAGGTGGATATTACGGAATGCAACAGTATGCCCGTCAGCCGCGAAACCTCCGAAATAGAGTGGGATGTTGAACAGATTGAAAAAGGCGGGTTTGATCACTTCATGCTGAAAGAGATTCACGAGCAGCCCGAGGCCATTGCCAATGCGATCCGCGGGCGCATGATTTTAGAGGACGGGATGTCGGTGTTGAGCGGGATGCAGATGGATGCCTTCGACATGGCACGGGTGGACCGTATGATCATTGCCGCCTGTGGAACGTCCTATTACGCAGGCATGACAGGGCAATATTTTTTTGAGGAATTTGCGGGTCTTCCGACGGGGGTGGAGCAGGCCGCCGAGTTTCGTTACAGGAATCCGGTGATCCAGCGGGACAGCTGTATGCTGGCGATCAGTCAATCCGGTGAAACGGCGGATACCCTGGCGGCGGTGCGCGAGGCGAAGAGAAAAGGTACGCGGGTGCTTGGCATTTGCAATGTGGTGGGCTCGACGATTGCCCGCGAAACGGGGGCCGGGGTATATCTGCATGCGGGCCCGGAGATCAGTGTGGCCTCCACCAAGGCCTTCACTTGTCAGGTGGCTGTGCTTGCGTTGCTGGCGCTTGGTTTTGCCCGGACGCGCCGGATGTCGATGGAGGAGGGGCGTCACATCGTGGAGGGGCTTCAGCAGCTTCCGGATTTGGTGCGCCGGGTTTTGGAAACGGCTGAGACGATTCGCGAGGTGGCGGAGCGGTATGCGTCTTACGAGAACTTTTTTTTCATTGGCCGAGGCTACATGTATCCCGCCGCGCTGGAAGGGGCGCTCAAGCTGAAGGAAGTTTCTTATATTCATGCGGAGGGTTATCATGCGGCAGAGTTGAAGCATGGTCCGATTGCCTTGCTGGGCGAGCAGGTGCCCGTGGTGGCTCTGGCGCCGGATACGCCGGGCAAAGGAAAAACCCAGGGGAACATGCAGGAATGTCTCGCGCGGAAATCACCGGTTATTGCCTTGGCTACAGAGGGGGATGAGGAGATTCGGACACATTGCACGGATGTGCTGTTCATCCCCAAATGCCCGGAATTCATTGCCACCGTTCCAGTGGTTGTGGTGGAGCAGTTGTTGGCCTATTACATTGCCCGCGCCCGGGGATGTCCGATTGATCAACCGCGCAACCTGGCGAAGTCCGTTACCGTGGAATGATCAGGGCGCAACGGCGTTGTCGGTTACTTCGGCGACGGCGGTGCCGTCAGCGGGTGGGCTGGGCAGATCGCGGAAAAGCGAGATCAGCCGGTTTCCTTTCCGGGTAATGGGAAAGGTGACGTGAATGGTTTGCAGGGTTATGCCGGAAGCGGTTTTGATAACGGCGTCGTATTCATCCAAATCGGGCGGACAGGCGATGGTGGCGGCCTGAAGCCAGTGCGGAAGGGTTTCCCAGCGTCGGGTGTCGGGTTCTTCCAGCAGGCCAATGAGTACCAGGCGAACCAGCGCGCCGAGTAGTGCTTGATCGTTGTGTTCGAGCGACTGGGCGACGCCTTCCTTCATGGCTACGCGTGCGGCCGTTTTGGCGGCTTTGCGAAGGGCTTCGAGTTCGGCGGTGCGGTAGGCCAGCGCATAGACATCCGTTAGGGTGTAGGTGCGGCCCAGATATTCATTTCGGTGATAAATTTCAACATAACGGTCGAGGGGGGAATGACCCATTCCGTTGAGCAGTTCCTGCCCGCTGGGTGATTTTCCCAGAAGGGCGAAACAGGTCAGCATCGCCGGGTACTGATTGGTGGCCGTACGTGTCCGCGGAAAAGCGGGCTTAGGTGGCGGCGCGTTGGTTGTGGATGCTTCGTCGGGGGCTTGATTGGTGATGGGCACAGGGGCAATGACTCCGATGGCGTTGATGGTCAGGCCATCCAGCAGATCCGATGCTGTTCGGTATTGCAGTTCCGCATTCGAGTAATCGTCCACCATGAGCAGGGCGGTTCCGGCCACGTAGCGGGAAAACGCATCGTCAGGATACTCGCCGCGCACATCGGCATGCTGCACCTGGATAATGCGGCGCGCTTCCACGGCGGCATGTTCCCAGTTGCCTACAGCAAAGTGATTCAGCGCGGTCAGATCATGCAGCATGGCCCGTTCAAAAGGGACGCCGATAAAGGACTGCACATTGTCGTTGACCACCATGCTGGCCGCGCCTTTGGATACGCTGTAGGTTTCCAGGTCTTTCAACAGGTCGGATGAACGGATGTAATCCTCGGAGCTTCCCTGATAATTTCCGGCGGCCTGGCGGATGGTTCCCCGTTCCATGCGCCAAAGCACTTCGTTGAGTTCGTCCGTTTCCGCCCGGTCGATTTCCGTTTCGGCCTGCGCGTAATTCCCCTTGTAAAACTCGGTGCGTGCAAGGTTGATGGCGGGTGTGGAGCAGGCGGAAAGCAGGGCCCCGGACAGGAGCAGCGCTCCTGTCCGGGTGAAAAGTGCCCACTTGCTGCTCGGGCGTTCAGGCATGCCTTACCATCCGATAAGCGGCTGTCTGGCGGCTCGCGCGAATTCCTCTTCGGTGGTCCATACGATCAGCCCGGTGGTGAGATCATTGATTTCAATCGTCAGCTTGTAATATTTCTGTTCCGTTTTTGAGACGCGGACCTGCCGTGCCGTTTTCTGCGACATTTCCGTGAGAGACCCGGTCAGCATGTATTTGGCGCCGAGTTGCTGGCCGATGGCGGCCTGGGTGGAGGCGGTGACATTGGCGGCCTGATAGCCCTGCTCCTTGAGCAGGTCATCGCGACGCTGAGCGTTGACGAATTGCACTCTGCCGCTTTGAAGGAGGAGCGTACGCATGCGGTCGGTCAGGTTTTTCGTATCCACGTATTCACTGGTACGGTTTTCCACGCCGGCGTCCACGAGAATGGGTGCTTCCGTTTGATTGTTCAGCCAAGGGCTTCCGAGAACCTGATTCACCACGCTTTGGGTTATTTTACGCATATCGGTGGCATCATAATCGGCCTGATAATGACCCATCTGATCGACATCCACATCCGTGGTCTTTGCACGAAACATGGCACAGCCACTCGAAAAAAGAACGATGGCGACTGCGCCGATAACCGGAACCGATTTGCCGAATGAACTCATCATATTACACTCCTTGTTGCTAACCGTTACTACCGGAACCAATATAGATGAGAACGGTATAGGGTTCAAGTATTAACTCCGGAATCAGCGTTTGTCTTCCGTCCGGGTAGAGAGTCTTTATTCTGGGTTGCCGTCGCGTCTTGTAGAAGATAGGATACGCGGCAGTGGAATAATATGTCTGGTTGAGCTTAGGCAGGAGATTCGGAAGAATGAACAGGAACGGCGAATTTCGGAAATCGGATACCTCACCCGAAGATTTCGATATGGTTATCCAGTGTCCACAGTGTTTAAGTGAATTAGCTGTGTCATCGGAGTTGCGCGGACATCCGATAGCCTGTGGGGTGTGCGGGTGTGAGTTTGTTGTCCCGTTGGATGATGTTTCGGAAGCCGAGAGGGTGGAGACCAGGAATCGCAGGGTTCATCGCTGGGTTATGGCGCTTCGCTGGGTGAGTTGGTTAATCCTGGCGGCGGGTGTTTTTCTCCTTATGTCGCAGTTGGCAGCCGGTCTCGTTCTTTGGCCTGTGTTTCTGCTGAGTACGCTGCTTGGTCTCCTGTTGGTGGTCTGCCGCGACGGTGTGCATGGAACGCTTGTTTCGCTGTGCAGTATTCTCGTTTACAGCCTGCTCCTCCAACTCATGCCGCAGGTTCTGGAAGAACTGAAAACGCCGCCTGTTTCTGCCGCAGTCGAAGCAGCTGCGGAATCAACAGGGCTGCCGGATGACCGGTCGAATCCCCTGCAACAGGACGTGCCTGCTCCGGCAAATGCGTCCCGGCAGGCAACGCGTGTCGCCCAGGAGTCCACGCCTTTCGTCGAAGGTGGTGCGGTGCCTGTGGACGAGGAAACGGCCATGGAATTTACGCAGCCGACTCCGCCCGCTCCCGGTTTTCAGATGCAGGCGGAATGGCCGTTCAATGCAAGTGGGCAGATGGTTCCCGATATGCCTTTTCTGCTTTATGATGATTGCTACAGCAAAATGCCGTTTGCACCGTTCGGCATGCTGGGTAATGAACAGGCTTTGCTGATTGATGATTGCTGGAAGGAGAATGTGCATCGCGGTAAGACGTGCATGCGCATTGTGTATGATGCTTCCGGGGCCTGGGCCGGTGGTGCGTGGCAGGCGCCCCCCAACAACTGGGGGAACCGCCCGGCCCTGTATGATCTTTCCAAGGCGGCAAAACTGACCTTCTGGGCCCGGAGCGAATCCGGTGAGGCTATGGCGGAATTCCGGGTGGGGCTTTCCGGCAGCCGAAAGGGACGTTACCGCGATAGCGCCGTGGTTTCCACCGGAAGAATCAGGCTGTCCACGGAATGGACGCAATACAGCATTGACGTCAGCATGGCGAATCTTACGCACATCATCAATGGGTTTTCCTGGACGGTATACAGCACCGGTAAAAAAGTAGAGATCTTCCTTGATGATGTTCAGTTTGAGAGCTCCGGCGGTTGAGTTTCAGCCGGTTTTCGGGTTTTGAATACGGCGTGTGGCATCAGGAGGCGGCGCAAGGTGGCAGCCGCAGGATGTTCAGAGCGATGTCCCGGCTCTCAATGGGCGATTCCAGATGATGACGGATGAAGGACCCCAGTGCTTTTTCGATATGCCCGAGCTGGCGGGGTGTATGCCGGCAGGCCCGCACGGCTTGTGGTGAGTTGGTCCGTTGCCAGGCCAGGAGGCTGGCGAGGACGTCGGGGGTAATCGATTCCGTTTCCACATGGTCTCGTTCGGCACAGGAGGGGCATATCATGCCTCCCTCTGCAAAGGAAAAAAAGTGTGGAGGGCAGCGCGGGTTGATGGCCGCATGACACCGGAAACACTGCTGGAAACCGGGGTTGAAGCCGAGTAATTCCATTAACTTGAGTTCGTACCAGAAAAGGTAGGCCGGTCGAATTTCAGGGGTTTGCAGGCAGTCCAGATGTCGGTTCAAGAGGTCGAAGAGAGCGGGGGAAGCGGCGCCGGCTGGAGAAAACCGGTAGATCATATCCGCATAATAGGAGGCCAGCGCTGTGGCGCGGTAACTTTCGCGCAGCCATTTTCTGTTGTTTTGCGGGTAACATTCCCGGGCTATATGCAGGTCGCTTCGGTCGCGGGTATAGAAGAGCAGTTCGCAGGTGTAAAAAAGGTCGAATTGTCCGAGGAAGGGACTGCGGGGGCGCTGCGCGCCCTTGATCAGTGTATTGATTCTTCCATAATCCGGCGTCAGCCAGGATACGATTCGAGAGGTGTTGGAATAGGGCCAGTAACGCAGCACGACTCCGTGCGTCTTGACAATCAAGGGAGCGCTCCAAAGAGAGGGTTGAGAATCAGCAGGATGGCGATGCCGTAATAAATCAATAGGGCGGAAATGTCGTTGGAGGAGGTGACGAAAGGTCCCGAGGCCACGGCTGGATCAATGTGGAAGCGCTCCAGCAGCAGCGGAACCGACGCGCCGAAGAAAACGGCAAAGGTCATGGCCGAAAACAGGGCGATGCCGATGGTGAAGGCTAAGTAGTAGGGCGTGTGTGACGCGGTGGACAGGCCGTCGGTATTGATCAGATACCGAGCCCAGAGGGCTACAATGATTCCGCAGCAAAGGCCCATCATGGCGCCGGCGAGAATTTCGCGTCCGAAAAACCGAATCAGACTGCGCCCCTCCAGCGTGCCCAGCGCGATACTGCGTATGACGAGCGTGGAGGATTGAATGCCGGCATTTCCACCCATGGCCATGACCACGGGAACAAAGAAACTAAGAGCAATGACGTGGCTGAAATCGGTCATGAAATGGCGGAGAATGGAGCTGGTGATAAAGCCGGTGCCCAAGGTGATCAACAGCCAGGGGAGGCGCACCTTGCAGGCAAGCCAGGGGGAGGTGTCGTAAAGTTCCATGTCGTTGGAACCGGCCAGACGAAAGATGTCTTCCGTGGCCTCTTCTTCAATGACGTCGATGACATCATCGATGGTTACGCGACCCAGCAGTTTGTTGTTTGCGTCCAGCACAGGCATGGACGTCAAATCGTATTTGGCCATAAGTTTGGCGACTTCCTCCTGGTCCATGTCCGCTGTGGCTATGATTGGATTTCCGTGGCAAATTTCACCGAGCATTTTTATTCGGTTCCGGGTTTTGATCAGTTCCCAAAGGCTTATGGAACCCTGGAGGCGGCCCTCTGGATCAACGATGTAGGCGTTGTAGAACGGTTCATCGTCTTCGATGTAGGCGATGCGTTCGATG
>JAQVYB010000175.1 GCA_028708815.1 Kiritimatiellia bacterium
GGTATGCGGGTGGCGGGGTTTCTTTTGTCGCATTGTTTGATTGCGTGATTTCCAACAATTATGCCGGTTCTTTGGGTGGCGGGGTGGATAAATCTCCGCTGTTTCGATGCAAGGTATTATACAATACGGCCGGATCGGAAGGCGGCGGCGTTCATTTTTCTGAATGGGATGTCAATATCGTGCAAGACAGTATCATCATAGGAAACCGAGCCAATTTCGGGGGCGGGGTTTCTGAAACAATCGTCAGCAACTGTTTTCTGTTCGGTAATGAGGCAGAACATGGCGCTGCGGCATTCGGCGGGACGCTGAATCACTGTACCGTGGTCGGGAATACAGCGGAATGGTATGCCGGCGGGGTGGAATACGGTGCCGTGATGAATTCGATCATTTACTATAACGAGGCGCCTCAATATCCCAACAGCTATGATGGGAGTTTCGAATATTGCTGTATGCCGGGGAGTTCCGGAACCGGAAATATACAGGCGGATCCGCAGTTGATCGGAGGCATGCATATTTTATCCACCTCGCCCTGTGTCGGCGCGGCCAACAGCGCGGATACGTTGGGATTGGATATTGATGATCAGGCGTGGTCGACACCGCCTTCCATGGGGTGCGATGAACCGCTCTCTCCGTACGAAGGAAAACTGAATCCTGAAATCTATGGCGGTCAGTCCTCTTTGCAGGTGGGAGAACCGTTGGATCTGGCTGGGATTATCGAAGGGGAAACGGCTTCCTGTATTTGGGATTATGATGACGGAAGCTCGGTAACGAATTTGACATTTGTCACGCATGCCTGGGATACGGAGGGCGAATATACGGTATCGCTGACCGCTTATAACGAGACGTATCCCGAGGGGGTCGGCGTATCGTTCGATGTGAGCGTATCCGACCAGTCGGTTTGTTATGTATGGACGAACAGTCCCTCCCCGGCGGTGCCTTATGACACCTGGGATACGGCTGCACATACGATTCAGGATGCGCTGGATGTGGCCGAAGACGCCTATCTCGTGCTGGTAACGAACGGCGTGTATGATCAGGGCGGGTGTGTCGGGCCTGAGATGAGCCTGACGAATCGCATTTGTGCAACCAACGCGGTGACGATTCAAAGCGTGAACGGTTCGGAAATGACGATTATTTGCGGTGAAGGAACGTTGGGAGCGAGTGCCGTTCGCTGTGCGTATCTGGATGGCGGCGCCGTGCTGTCGGGCTTTACACTGACCAATGGGTGTACGCTCTCAGGAGAAACAGATGCGGATGCCGATAAGGCCGGTGGCGGGGCCCTGGCTCTGGACGGAAGGCTGGAACAGTGCGTGCTCTCCGGGAATGCGGCATATCAGCTGGGCGGCGGGTTGTGTGGCGGCTCGGGTTATGATTGTGTGATTTCTGGAAATACAGCGGACAGCGGGGGCGGAGTATCCGGGTCCTGCCTGACCAATTGCGTCATCCGGGAGAACAGCGCTTATACGGGCGGCGGGGCTGTGAATGCGCAACTTTGCGATTGTCTGGTTATAGACAATGAAGCCGATCTTTTGGGAGGAGGAATCCAAGGCGGATTGAATTATTCCTGTACCGTATATGGCAATACCGCGCAATCGGCCGGCGGCGGGGTGTATCAGGGGCAGTATGCAAACTGCATCATATGGGGCAATTCGGCGGAGATCGACGGCGATGTCTATCAGGCCACCATCAACTATTGTTGTGTGGGCAACAATCCGGGCGGCGAAGGTAATCTGGAAGAGGATCCGCTCTTCATGGATGCCGTTGGCGGGGACTTTAATCTGACCCTTGCCTCGCCCTGTATTAACGTCGGGGATAATGGTTACGTGGTAACCGATACGGATCTGAACGGCGATAGGCGGTTGCAGGGTGGAGTGGTTGATATGGGGGTGGTGGAATATCCCTGTTACACGATTGCCTCCCTGACTTACGGCAAGGGGACCATCGGTGACGATGAAGTGATTTATGGTAAAAAAGGCGAAGACGTTTCCATTCCCATTACCCCGGACCTGTATTATCACATTGGCTTGGTCCTCACGAACGGGACGGAAGCCCCCTGTACGAATCTGCTGGCCTGGAACGATGTGCAGGCCGATGGGGTGATCGCGGTGACCTTTGCCGCCGATTTGGCCGTACAGGAAACGCCGTATTGGTGGTTGGCGCAATATGGCTGGACCAATGAGTTTGATGCCGCCGCTCTGGCCGATCAGGATGGGGACGGTATGTTAACATGGAAGGAATATGTGGCGGGGACGGACCCGACGGAGGCCACGTCCGTTTTGTTGGGGGAAGTTCAGTCTTCGAGCACAGATGAAGCCGATCCGGTGATTTGCTGGATGGGGTCAGATCAGCCGGGGCGTGCTTACAGCATTCTCTGGAACAATGCGCTTTCAGGTACGGAATGGTCCGTTTTGGTGGAAGATGTTCTTTCCGCCTACCCGGCCATCAATTCCTACACCGATGCACAGCACACAGCGGAACAGGTGAATTATTATCGGATACAAGTCAAACCTGTGGAATGAGAAAAACCGGTCCGGCGGAATGAGCATGTATTTCTTTCGCATGTTCAGGCGACTGGCGGGTGTGGTGTGCCTGCCGACGCTGCTGATTCATTGCGTCTGCGCGGATGAAGGGGCCTTGAGACTGAACAGCGTGTATGCTCCGCCGCACCTGGAGCTGTCATGGCAGGGCGGAAGCCGTCTGCAGGGATCAACGGATTTGCTCAGTTGGAGCAATATGGTTGTGGCCAGTCCTTTTGTTTTGGATGTTGTCGCCACCGAAACGTCTAGGTTGTATTTCAGGCTTTGTGATTATATGCCTGCCCCGCTTTCGCGACTTGTGATTTCCAATGCACAGATTGTGGTGGCCGAAAGCGGGGTTGTCCCTCAGCTTCGTGGTGTTAATGTGGACATGTTTTTTTACGTGGAGACCAATAATCCGACGGCGGTTTGGAATTATGTGGATGAGTGGGCGCTGGATCAGGTTCAGGCCGACGGCGCCAATCTGATTCGCTTGTGTTTGAATGCGTATATGATTGCCGAGATGGATCCGGTTCGGCTGCGGACGAATAATCTGGCGAAATACCGGGAGATTATCGATTGGTGCATGGAACGTGATATCTATGTGGTTTTGGATCTACATTGTCCGCCGGGATGCGTGGAGGTGGATGACGGTTCTTTTTGGCTGGAGTCACAGGTCGCTCAAAACACCGCCGACTTCCTGGATCTTTGGCGCCTTCTGGCAGCTGAGTTTGCAGGGAATACCACCATTCTCGGCTATGATCTTTTCAATGAGCCGCGCCCGCCGGATGAAGACGATTGGTGGTCACTGGTGGATCTTGCCGTTCAGGCCATTCGCGAGGTTGATTCGCAGCATATTATTGTAGTCGAACCTCCGCTGGGGAATCGAACAGAGGCCTTCCAACGGGTGAATGATCCCTCGGTTCTCTATTCTTTTCATTTTTATGAGCCTTTGGCCGTGACGCACCGGGCATCGAACTGGTCGGGTGATACGCTTATGCCCACCAATCCCGTTTATCCCGGTTCGGTTTTAGTGGGTCAGACCGAGTTAACCTATGCCCCTCCCGGAAGTATGATTACGGGGACCCACGACTGGATGGAAGTTTCCACCACCAACATCGTTGCACCCGCCGGAAGCGGATATGCGACGCTGGTGGCGTTTGCTCAGAACGGGTCGGTTGATATCTACTATGACGATTTTACGGTGACACGTAATGGAGAATCCGTGGACTTGGTGAATGCGGCCATACTGGAGGAAAGTCCTTTCCGACCGGACTGGCCCAAGGCCTGGTTCGCGCAGGCTGAGGGTGACTATTTGACGATTGCCAGTCGGACCGTCGGCTATCTGCAGCCGGGTGCCCTGCACATCTCGGGATCGGGTACACTCGGTTATTGGCATCAATACGATAACGCATTTCTGACAACTCCCCTGATCGAGGTGGAGCCTGGGGATCACCTGGAAGCGCGTGCGATGGTCCGGTCGACCGGGTCGATTGGTTCGGGGGGAGTGACCTTGCTGTTTTACAGTCCCACCATGCAATACGTGGACCGGTCAGCTCTTAAGGCCTATGTGGAAGCGGAGTATCTGAACTGGCTGGTTTCCAATAACGTGCCGGGATATGTGGGTGAGTTTGGTTGTATGGCCACGGATACAGATGAAACGGCTTCGGCGCTGTTGGCGGATATGGCTTCGATCTGGAATGAAAAGGGCCTTCCCTGGACCAGCTGGACCCTGCGCGATTGGTTTACGGATGAAGCCGACTATGGGATGGGATTGATTCAGGCTGCTGCCGATGAAAAGCCAGGCGCAAGCAGAAATTTCCGACAGAGTCTGTATGGTGCATGGACGAATGCGTTGTATGCGGAGTGATCGAAACATGATCGCACCGTATGATGTAGAATCGTAAATCACTTAGGGTTAAGCGCATACAAAATGGCCGGGCGAATGGATGTTGGCTTTAGAAAAAAGAGAGAAAAAGTCGTCATTTTTGAACACATGCAGTGTAGTGTATACTTAATTTGCTCTGATCGTTTAGGGTAATACCATGCAGATCAGACTTGCATAATAACGCCGACAGGTGTAGAGCCGGTGCGTTTTGTTGTGCATATAGATTAGGCAGGTTTCTCGCTGAAAAAAGGGGGAGGTGTGAGGGTCACATCTTATCATGAAGCGGGGAATACTTGGGAAGGGGATCGGTTTTTGAAAAAGCGTGGCGAACCATATTTTTGTTCTTATTTTGAAAATGATGAGGAGAAGTTTATGTTGTTTGATGTTTTGCAATCATTGGGAAAAGTTCCAATCATTGGAAACTTTGTAGTCTATCTTTTCCAATCATTGGAAACTTTCGGGCGTGATTTTCCAATCATTGGAAACTTTTCTGCGTGTTTTTCCAATCATTGGAAACGTCGTTTTTCGTATGTATTGTTGATTAGTGGTATCTGTTCCTCCGGTGTATACGCTGAAGACTGGGGCTATGATAATCTTAAATTACAGGGGGGGGCGTATTCCGGGATGTATGCTCGTGAAATATATACGAGCAGTTTTATTTTTTACCAGCGCATCGAACAGGGAAATCCTGCAACAGCGGGCGATCAGTGGACCAAGTTCACTGATGGAGATAATTGGGATAAGCAATGGGGTGCATACGGAGGAACCACACTTTCGCCTGATAATGATGTTGTTTTCACGGAGACGGTGGATGCTGGCGGGTATTGGGACGGCGCGGATTGGAGTGATCCGGGGGACATTACGGTAAATTATGAAAACTCAAAAAGTTATATTTTCAACGTATTCAATGACGACGACATTATTGGCGGACCGGGGAATGATGTGTGTGGTTTTGCGGTATCGGAAATTAATCATCAGAATGCTCTGGTGACGTTGTCGACACCCGTTTTTTCAAATACGCAGTCGAAGGTCTGGCTGAATTCGAAATCATCTGCGGAATCCAGTGGGTCGAATGAAGAGATCTGGTTCATGTGGACGAAGGACTACTGGACGACGCGGAGGTATCATGAAGTAACGAATATTTCGGCGAACACGCTTCTGGAGTTGGATATCGGGGATGATGTGGACTTCGGCGATATGATCAACTGGGTGGTTGAGACCTCATCGGATACGGATACTTCAACCGTTCAAGGGACGACGTCGGGGGTCCTGAATTATGATGCCATGGCTATTGAGCGGCAGACCTGTAACACCAAAGTCCTTAATACCGTTGTGCGCAATCCAAGCTTTGAGGTGGCGGGTTCCTCGGATACGATTGCTTATCATTGGGCTGATGATCAGCCGGATGATTATGGAAATGTGGTGGGCGATGCGTCGCGGGAAAGCTGGGGCGCGCAGAGCGGCACGTGGATGATGTCGCTGCATAATTGGACAAACGGAAGTTCCACTTCCTATATGTGGCAGGAAATATCCAATACGACGGTTGGCGCCAAATGGAATGCCAAGGCCTGGTTTTGGTCGGATAACAACTACACGGCAGATATGGAGCTGCAAATTCAGTTCCGCGATTCATCCAAAGCGGTTGTCCTTCATGCGGTGACGAATGCCTTTTCGCCTCCGGGCGCCGTAGATGGCGGGAGCAACCAAACGGTTTCGGCGATATCTCCCAGTAGTGTGAATTATCTCTATGTTGTGGTGATGGCCAAAAATCAGGGCACAGATGGAGCCATTCGCGTGGATGATATTGAATTGTATAATCTGGATACAGTTCCGGCCACGAATTGTTATGTGACCAATAACATCGGTGAGCAGGCGTTGTCGGCCTATTGGAATCCGCCGGATGGTTATGATGTCATGGTGGTACGCCGCGCCGGGGATTGGCCGGATGCTCCGACGGATGGAACAACCTACACCAATCGTCAAACATACGGAACAGATAGTCGAAACCTGGTGGTTTACGCTCCCGGAAAAGGGATCTATGCAAGAGACTATGATTTGACGGCCGGAACCACTTATTATTATTCATTCTTCACCGAATATGACGGCAATTTCTCGCTGACCAATGGCACCACCTACTCAGGACGGAGCAAATCGGCGGTTCCGACGGCGTTTGTGACCAACACCACCGCGGTAGACCATTTTTCGTATATGCCGGGGGATATTCATAATGTAGAGGACGGCGGGAGTACGGCGACCTGGTCGGGGCCCTGGACTCATGACAGTGGGGCGGTCACCATCTACAGCAACGGGTTGTTTGGTTTGGAAAGTCTGGCCGGGGCGACCAATTATCCCGAGGGATATGGTTCCATGGTTAAAATGGACCCCGGAAATGGGAATTCCTCCATGCATCGGGTATTCGGAACCAAGCTGACCACCGGTACACTGTATATCGCGTTTAATATGAATGTGGAATCCCCCGGTGCAAAAAGATATGCGGGAATGGATATTCTGGATGGAACAACGAACAGAATGATGCTCGGGCTGTCGGGTGGTGCGACGGCTCTGACGGTTCAGCGCAGTTCCGATTACAGTGAGCAGGGCAGCAGTTATACCATCACCGGCGGGGTTACGTATACCTATGTATGCAAGTATGATTTTTCCGCCAGTACGCTCTACGGCTATGTCTGGTGCACCAATGAAACCATTCCGCGCGCGGAACCCACGGTCTGGCTGACATCGCTGAATATGGGTGCGGGATATTTAAGCGGGATTGATCGGATCAGGCCTTCCTGCGGCGGTTGGGATGAGGGCGATCCTGGGGATGTGTATTATGACGAAATTCATATCGCGACCAATTGGTTTGATCTGCTGGAGCGAACGGCCTCTCTCTCGCCGACCTGGACCGGCGGATGTGAAAATGCGAATTTCAGTTATACGGTGAACTGGGATCCGGATTATCCGGCCGCTGGAGCGGAGATGACATTCACCGATTCGACATCCGTCAATCCGACCAATGATTACGGTACCAACCGGACGTTTACCTCGGTTTTGTTTGATGAGGATGCAGCAGCCTACACGCTGCATGGCACGGGCTATTCCGTCAGCAATCTGATTGAAAATCTCTCGTCCGAAACACAGACGATTGATGCGGATATCCGAGTGGCTTCAACCACGATGCAAATCAATCCGGTCAATCAGAATATAACCGTTGAATCCAATATCTATCTGAATGGAAGCGGGTCACTCAGCGTGCTTGGCAACGGCAGCGATGGTGGGGTATTGACGGCCAACGGCAAGTTGATAAGACCACTGGGAGCCAACAGGCCCACACTATGGGTGAGCAATAATGCTTCCGTGGTGTTCAATGAGGTTTTTGCAGGAACCAATACAGTTTAC
>JAQVYB010000176.1 GCA_028708815.1 Kiritimatiellia bacterium
CCACCCCACCCCCACTCCTCTTAACCCATGAAAAGGAAAAAGTTAACAAAACCGAAAAATAATACTTGCACTGGTAGAGGAAGTTAGCCCATATTGAACTCATGAATACCAACAAACCGATGTGGAATAAGGATGCCGGACCTGAATCACTACGCCAGTATGCTACGTGGTTAAACGACAACGCACGCACCATGTTCCTCAACGATCATGCCCACATGGAAATTATTTTCCTCCTCGGGCAGGATGGTCAGGCGGCCACCATTCCGGTACCTGCCGACCAGGATCGCGACCGGATCATGCAGTCCGTAACCGATCAGATCAAGAAGGACAACGCCTACGCGGTCATTCATATCGCGCAACTGATGACGTCCATCCCCGGCTCGCAAACCGGACCGGTCGAGGCCGTGGTGCTGACCGTTGAATCGCGCGATGGGGACAAGTTGATGATGATCAACGAAATCCAGGAAACGGACACCGAACTCTCCCTGGCCGAAACGCGCCTCTTTGAAGCGCCCGTTTCCAGCGAGGCAGGGTCCTTCTTTTCCTAAAGCGGGCCCGCCCGCAACCCAGTTGACGTTCCTTGATGCTCCATTCGTCTGATTCCATGCTGAACGTTTGATTCCCGCCCACTTTAGTCAAAATCGCTATCGCGATTTGGGGAGTAAGAATGACCCCGGAGGGGTCTTGGAATACAGCCCGGGGTCGAAGGACCCCGGGTATAGGCAAACAAAACAACTCAAGCGCCCCGGACGGGGTGCAGGAGCACTCAAATGTTGCGAATCCAAAAAGGCTCCGTGTCCTCCAGCAAAGCAGGTGGTGAAAATCTCGTTTTTTTTGTCGGGGTTGAGTTTATAAGTTCCTAAACGGAGATGCGCCCTGAACCCACACCGCGCGAAGTAATCAGTGGACGAAACATGACTCGCCCGCTATCATAAACCCCGCTTAAACATCGAATAGAGAAAGGATGCTCATGAAGCTGCAACCCGTTTTTTTCTCCATCGTCGTTCTGCTTTTCGGCATGACGCTGCATGCCTTCGCGCTTGACCTGAACGTGATCAATGCCGCCGCCGTGGATGAACCCGTCATGACCGACGTCATCACCTTCTGCAACGAGCAACTGCCATTCACCCTCACCGTTCAGACCGTGGAATCCTTTTCATGCACCAACATGGACACCTGTCAGGACGCCCTTGCCGCGTTAAAAACCGAAAAGGACGCCGCCGCCATCGGTCTGGTCAGCCTGGCGGAATCGGACCTGCATCAATCCATCAACACCAACCGCATGACAGCCCTCATCAACGTCAAACCGCTCCTCTCCGATGACACGCAGAAAACCACCTGGCGCCTCCAGCGCATGATCATGCGCAGCGTCGCTTTCCTGTTGGGCATGGAGCCGTCCGGCGTACCGCATTGCGTCACCGGCCCGGTTGAATCCGTTGAAGAGCTGGATGCCATCAGCCGAAACTATTTCCCCCTCTATACAGAGAAACTGGCCAAACGGGCGTCGGAATACGGGCTGAAGATTCGTACCAATCAGGAAGCGGCATGGGCCCCATGCCAGGAATAGCCGCAAAAGGGCGCAAAAAGAGAGAGACGCAAAATCATTTTGGGTAAAATATTTTTTTGGAGTGCGCAGACAATGAACGAAGTGAGGCGGCACCGCTTTGTTATTGGTGTGCAAGTAGTACCGCCTGCGCTATGAGCTGGCGGCGTGTTAGCTCAGCAGAAAAAGGGGTTAACCATCCCGGTCTATAGTCTATGGTCTATGGTCTTTAGTAACTTATAAATTAAACCCCGACAAAAAAAACGAGATTTTCACCACCCGCTTTGCTGGAGGACACGGAGCCTTTTTGGATTCGCAACATTTGAGTGCTCCTGCACCCCGTCCGGGGCGCTTGAGTTGTTTTGTTTGTCTATTCCCGGGGTCATTCGACCCCGGGCTGTATTCAGAGACCCCTCCGGGGTCATTCTTGCTCCCCAAATCGCGAACGCGATTTTGACTAAAGCGGGCGGGAAGCAAGCGATGGCGCATAACAGCGACGAGAGAAATACCGGCTCGCTTTAGTTGGGTTGCGGGGCACCCGCTTTAGTCTGTGTCTATCGTCTTGTCTTCTTCCCCTCTCTCCTGATACTCAACCAGCCGCTCATAATTTGCCCGCAGCGAGGGACGCGTCGGGTCCAGACGGAGGGCGTGTTCCAACAGAACCCGCGCCCGCGCGGCATCGCCCGCGCGAAAACAGGACACGGCCATATTGCCATAGATTCCCGCATCGTCCGGCAAAAACTCCAACGCCTTTTCATAGGCCCTGACCGATTCGGCATACGCGCCCGTTTCCCCGTAAAAGTCCCCCAGCATAACCCACGCCTCCGGATTGTTGGATTCCTCCTCAATCGACGCCTTGATATGCGGAAAAGCCGCCATCCCGTCGTGACGTTTCATATAAATGGCCGCGATGCGATTGTGCGCACTCCAAAAGCCCGGCTCGTAACGCACCGCCTCCAGATAATGCTCGAGCGCCTCATCCTCCTTCCCTTCCGCCAGCAGGATGTTGGCCAGATTGTTCTGCGCCGTGACACTCTCCGGCGCATCCACCAACGCCCTCTCATAAAATATCTGCTCCGATGAAAAGGCGGATGCATGCAGACGCGACAACAGCAGCAGCGCAACGGCGAGAACCGACAGCCCGGCCGTCGTCCATTTATGAAAACGATCGGGAATCCATTCATACAGCGAGGCCGTGAAGGCGTACAGCAGTCCGAACAGCGGAATATACATCCAGTGATTCGCCACATACGAAAAGCGGTAATGCCCCTGATTGATGAAGCCAAGCACCGGAAACAACCCCAGCAGAAAGAAGTAATATCCGAAAAACCAAGGCGCCATACCCCGGGCCCTTCGCAGGCGGAACAGCAGAAAAGAAACCAGTGCAAGCAGAAACACCACCAGGAGATTCCAGACGGTCGGCGTCAAATTCCAGCGGGGATAAAAAATGGCCATCCGCCAAGGCGCAAACACCAGATAAATGTAAAAGAAAACCGACTTCGACGCCATGATCATCCGCTCCACGAACGACGCCGTCAGCGGAGTCTCTCCCAGCAGCGCATTATGAAACTGAAACCAAACCGTCAAACAACCAAATGCCAACCCGACAAGAAACAACGGAATCGAATAACAAACGGCACGAATCGTCAGCCGCTTCTCGCAGACGGCCAGCAGCAGAAAAACCGCGGGCAGCAGAATACCCGCCGGCTTACCCAGCAACGACAGCAGATAAAACAAAAAGCCCCCGGCAACCATTCGAAGCCCTCCTGCGCCCCGAAGCCAACGCAGCAAACAGATGCACGATAAAAAAAAGAAAAAAGCCGACGTCGTGTTCTTTATTTCAGAAAGCCAGCACACCGAAAAAACATTCAACGGATGCACCGCAAAAAGAAGGGCGACTATCCATGCCGCGCGTCGGTTCAACTGCCGCGCAAAGCAAAATACGACCACTGTCACCAGACCATGCAGCAGCATATTGAAAAGCAAAAACCCCAACGGCGCATGATTCGACAACCGCCAAAGAAGCCAGAATGCCGAATTGCTGATGGGATAATAGTCCGTGGCTTTCGCACTGAACCAGATGTCGTATAATCCGGTATCGGAAAGCACAAGCGGATGCTCACAGATGAACGCACCGTCATCCCATATGAAAGCGCCCGGATACGCCGGGGTATACGCCAGCAGAACAGCCCCTATCAGGACGATCCCATAAACGATTCCGGCAGTGATGGGTCTCCATTTCATAGGTCATGCATGGTCATGCAGAAACAGGTGTTCGTCAAGTCCACGTTTAGGAAGGGGAAACGTTTGAACCTCTGCTTACACCGACAAGCCGCCGGCTCGTAGCGCAGGCGGTACCTTGCCCAAGTACGGCCAACGGCTATAGCCTGTCCCGACGCAGGTCGGGAAGGTGGCCTCTTCTTTCTATTTAAAAAGGTCAGAATGCGAACCCATGCGTTCAAACACGACAAACTCAGCGTCTTTTTTATAAATCAGCAGCCAATCCGGTTCGATATGGCAATCCCGCTGATTGGCATAGTTCCCAGCCAGTTTGTGATCCTTATAGACGGGATCAAGTGGACGTTCTTCGATCAAACAGAGCGCCAATCTCTTGAATTTCTCAAGCGACTTTCCCCGCTTACGGCATCGCTCCACATCCTTCCTGAACTGCTTGGTGTAGATGGGCTGAAGCATCAGATTCCCAGTTGTTTAAACAGATCTTTGGCGTCAGCACACATAATCAGTTCTTCCCCCGCTTCGGCCTGTTCGAGTGTTTTCCGGGTGGTCTCATTGGGAATAACGACGTTAAAGGGAAGCCCTTTGCGCAATTCCACCTGCTTGTAAAAAAGCGTGATCGCTTCTGTCGCATTCATTCCGATCTGACGGAATATATTTTCCGCCCGTGATTTTAAGTCTGGCTCTATCCGGGCTCTTATCGTAGCAGATTTTGTTGTCATAAATACTCCTTAAGGACACACCCCGTTTGTACCCCATATGGGATACGCCGTCAAGGGGCCTTTCCGCCGCAGCACGGCCACACGACAACCCGCCAGCTCGTAGCGCAGGCGGTACTTTTTACACCAGTACGAGAGAGCGGGCATGAAGCTGGCGATGTCCGCGCCAGCTTGGGTCCAAAACACCTTCAGGCCACTTCGCGGTGGCGATCGCCAATACCGGCAAGAAGGAATTCAACAGAAATATCTTCATCAAGATCATCCCAATGCAAGCCAACGCCACCACCGCTGATAATGAATTTCTTCCGTTGCTCTGCTGTGGCCTGACGGAGGCGGGGGAAATAAGCAAGGGGGACGCCAAGCTGTCGGCCATCGGTTAAGTAAACCCACATCGTGTCGTTATCAAAACGAACGTGTGATGCTTTAGCATCAGCTAATAAAGTATTCATTCCAGTACCTCTCAATCTCTTCTTTATGCTCAATGGCCGCATCCAGCAGTTTATGCAGTTCGTGCGCAGACAATTTGTATGATGCTGCAACCTCGGGCAAAGGCTCAAGCCATATCTTTGCCAGAGCATCACCCTTACGAACATGAATGTGCAATGGTTCCCGCGGGATTCCCTCGTTTGAATAAAATAAGAATGACCCCGGAGGGGTCTTGGAATACAGCCCTGGGTCGAAGGACCCCGGGTATAGGCAAACAAAACAACTCAAGCGCCCCGGACGGGGTGCAGGAGCACTCAAATGTTGCGAATCCAAAAAGGCTCCGTGTCCTCCAGCAAAGCAGGTGGTGAAAATCTCGTTTTTTCGTCGGGGTTGAGTTTATAAGTTACTAAACACCACCAGCATTGCAGAATACCTATAAACCCTGAGTTGTTATGTCTATTTATTTCTGGACCAAAAGCAGTCCACCGGCTATAGCCTGTCCCGACGCAGGTCGGGAAGGTGGCCTCTTCCTTCTTTGCTTACACCAACAAGCCGCCAGCTCGTAGCGCAGGCGGTACTCTTGGTACGGCCACCGGCTATAGCCTGTCCCGACGCAGGGCGGGAAGGTGGCCTCTTCATTCTTTGCTTACACCAACAAGCCGCCTGCTCGTAGCGCAGGCGGTACTGGGGACCCAATGAAAAAGCCCGTCTCTTTCGAGACGGGCTTTAGCTAAACACCAAAGGGTGTTTGAATTATTTGCGCACTTTACGACGCAGAAGCAGAGCACCGAAGCCCAACCCCAGGAACGCAAGCGTCGTCGGTTCAGGAACCGCAATCATATTCAGTGTGCTGCCACCAGAAGCGGCAAAGTCCCATCTGTCAGGCAAAGATGCATTATGCGTGTATTCGTGAACAGCGGATTCCCAGTAGTACGCGGCACTGGTCGGAATGGCTGCCGCCGTACCATTGTTCCACTCGGACAACGTCTGAGCACCATCAAAGGCGCGAACGTAGTAATATCCATTGCCCGCCGAACCAGAAACAGCAGCGGTGCCTTGCATTGGAAATATACCATCCGAATACCCCCACTCATCGCCCATCCCGCAATACATCGTCGCCATAACAGCATCTCCACCAGAAACGCCGGATCCGCTATTGACAAACGGATTCGCAGTCGTGCCGCTGCTCATAATCAACTGAGCAAAGCAACCTACCGTCGGATCGTTCCAACTAGCTGCTAAAGGTGTACTGCCACTATCCGTTATAGCAACGCTATTCTCCCAATACAGATCCGCGTGTACACCTACCGCTGCGGCCAAAAGAACCGCCACACTCATCGATACTATTTTCATGCTATTCCCTTTCTTGTTCATTTACTCACTACTGTATACACCTGTTAAAAATCTATGATACTACTAGCATAGTCGCCCGCGTCCCGTCAACCCTTATTCTGCACTAAGATCATACGGACAAGGTTCGACCCAATTCATATTTGAGGCGGCACGACTCTGATACCAGAAGCCTTCACCCATTTTAATAACAACATTTGTCGCGGGGCCGGAAGCACTAAACCATATCGGGCCGCCAAAAGCTGATAATGAACGCAACCAGAAAATACGGAAACTTTCATTTTCTGAATCATATAGCATTATATTATCTGCAATCGTACTTGAATTTCCGTAAACGCCGTTTGTAAGATTCATGTCCGTCATTACGACATCTGTGCTGTATGGATAAGACATCAACTGCAAACCGGGAACGATCACATTGGTCACCGCAGCATCAGGAACCACATCACCAACCATCGTGTTAGTCCAATCACTTGCGGCACGGCTTTGATACCAGAACGACATACCCGGATAGAGATATTCGTTGGTAGCCGGTCCTGCGGCGCTGAACCATATAGGCCCGCCGAAGGCAGAAAGAGAACGAAGCCAGAAAATCTTGAACGACTGAGACAATTCATCATAAATCATAACATTGTCAGCAATCGTACTTGAATTCCCATACACACCATTAGTTCCTACAACATCGTCAATGGTACTAGCCTCCGCATCAAACGGCATAGCCATAATGCTAAGGCCCACAGGGGCATCCACTTTGCTAAACCCAACGACATTCACGGAATACACTTCATTACTGGCTGCATGGGCCACGGTGGCGGCAAGCAGTCCGGTCAGCGCCAAACTCATTATCTTTTTCATCTTGATCTCCTTTTTTTTTACCCCCCGACCCGATAGGGCCGAAAGAAACTCCTTCGAAAACGTATTTACCTATACGCACTAACCCATCGGATGTAAAGAATCTTTTCTTAAATATTTAAGGTTTATTTCTCCAAGGCGTTAGGGGTTTCCCCTAACCAATCGTCGGGCAGGTGGTGAAAAAGAGGTTAACCACCCGTTCCTTTCAGTCACTGGAGAACACAGAGCTTGAGGCAAAAAATCCGGGAGCGGCATGGGCCTCCATGCCAGAAAAGGGTGTGAAAAACAGCCGCGAAAGAGCGCAAGGAACGCAAAAAAGGGGCTCACAAGATGTGAGAACATGAAAAAATGCGAATAATAAGGGAAAGACCACTGCTTTGCACTAATTTTCACTAATTTGCCTGGATTTCGAGGGGCTGTTTTCTCGGTGCCCTCCGTGCCCTCTAGCGTAGCGGGTGGTGGAAAAAAGAGGTTAACCACCCGTTCCTTTCAGTCACTGGAGAACACAGAGTACACAGAGCTGGAACAAAAAATATTTGGGAGCGGCATGGGCCTCCATGCCAGAAAAGGGTGTGAAAAACAGCCGCGAAAGAGCGCAAGGAAC
>JAQVYB010000177.1 GCA_028708815.1 Kiritimatiellia bacterium
TTTTATCTGCTTTCGCCATAATACCGCACCATCCAAGTGATCAGAACAAACGCCGCGGGCAACCGTCCCACGCCGTAACTCACGCACCCGTCGAATATAGCGGACCACACGTACGCAATAAAAGAACAAAAGCAGAAGAATCAGAGGGTGAAACGGGCTGCCAACCCTTTGCACGCCCTCCTCTTCCCTCTATTGCGGAACCGCATCACGCAAACGGCCATCCTCGACAATGGAAAGCGCACGGGTTTGTATCTCTTCGGCCGCCGTCGTATCGTTAAATGCCAGGGCGACTTCAATGAGTTTCAGACTCTCCTCAACAAGGTTCTGTGAAGAATTACCGTTGCCTGCGGGGGCAACGTGCGGTTAAGATCAAGCCATGCATTCAATGGAGCCGCAAATGCGGAATACATGGCACGGCATGATTACCCAAAGAGCCGCCGCAGGTTTACTCCTGCTGAGCTTGTGCGGCATCGACCAAACGGCACTTCCGGCAAACACCAATCGCGAAGCACCTGACCTATCCGTGCAGTCTTTCAAAAAAGATATTTCCAACCATTGGAAACCGCAGCGCTGGTGCACCCAAAAGCTCCCGAACGGCGGATGGATGATCACCCTCGCCGATGGCACACCCTTTTTCCCATCCGGTGTGGATTATGAGCCCCTCGCGCTCTATCAGCCCATCGATTGGGCCTCCGTGGACCACGACCTTTCCCTAATACGCAAGGCGGGCTTCAACACCATCGCAATCTGGTGCGTTGATTTTCACGGAACCCACGCCGACCCCGAGAAAAAAAACCGCCTCTCCCCGAAGGAGATGGTGCAGCTCGCCGGACTGGCTCGGAAACACAAACTGTATGTTCAGTTTCATCTCTGCCTGGACCGCTTCACCCATCGCTTTCCCCGCGCCACACTGGCCGATGGAACACACCATCACTTCGATATTGATTACGCAGACCCGGACTATCGCGCCTTCTGTCGCGACTATGCCCGCGAACTGGCCACCGCCCTGCGCCCCTGCACCAACGTCGTCACCATCATCCCCTGGGAGGAAAAAATCGGAATCGACGCCGAATGGGAAGGCGATACCGCCCGGGTGAGCGCCCTCTACGCCTCCAAAGCAGGCAAACAAATGTTCGAGCAGTTTCTCCTGACACGACATGGCGACCTGAACACCCTGAACGCCCGCTGGAAAACCGCCTATACCTCGGTCCGCCAGGCGGTCGATGAATCCCTCTCGGACTTTCTCCGCGGCGTCCCAAAAACCGATCCCCGCCAATTTGACCTGCTCGAATACGGCGAACTTTTTCTGATCGATTTTACACGCCGATTTGTCGAGGCCTATAAAAGCATCGACCCCTCCATGCTTTTTCAGTGTCGCCATTTCGACCTTTTCGGCCCCGTCCGCCCGCTGCATCCCGCCCTCTCCTTTCTGGACACCTTCGGCATCAACAACTACACCCTTGGCCAATACGGTCCCGACTTCTCTTTTCGCGAGGAGTTGCTTCGAGCGCGACTGACCGCGGGCATCGTCGGCATCGCGCCTTGCGCCGGGAATTACGGCTTCCGTGCCGAAGCGCGGGACGCCGGCACGCACGGGCTCGTCGGATCCGAAGCCGCCAAAGCACATTTCGCCGCCGACTCGCTCATGACCTACAGCCTGATCCCCGAAATGGCCGGATTGAGTTACTTCATGGTTCTCTACACCGGCTGGGAAGGCGACTGGGGCCTTGTGCGCGGCGAGCAGCGCGAGCCCACGCCCGCCTGGCACGCCTTCCGCGCCGCGCATGCCCTCTTCGCCCTGAAAAATGAAACCATCGCGCGCACCGATTACGCAGCCAAGCCCTCCCTCTATATCTTTCACGGGCTTGATGCCGTCTTTGATCTGGATCAGACCGCCTGGATCGAACACGCCGACCTCTCGTTTGATCTGACCGAGATGAACGTGCATTACCAAGTTATCACCGACACCGATTCCTTCGATCCCGCCCAACGTCCTGTCATCCTTGCGCCTTTTCTCGCCTACGACAGAAAGCTGGACGAAACCCTCACACATAAATTGGCCGCCTACGTTCACGGAGGCGGCACGCTTGTGATCGCCAATACGTTTGGACAGCATGACCGCTACCTGCATCCCGCGACGGACGCTGAACGCCTCCTGCGGGAGATGCGCGGCGCGGAAATCGGCCCGCGCCGCCAGGGCGACATCACCCTTCACGGCAAGGATTTTTCCGACACCAAACTACGGCAGGCCTGCTACGTTGAAACAAATCCACAGACACTCGATCCTGATGCCGAAGTGCTCCTCACCATGACCACCGAACACGGCGAACAGCCCGCCCTTCTGCGCAAGCCATACGGCAAAGGAACCCTCTATTACCTCCTCTTCAACCCCCTGCGCCACTTTCCCTGCGAACAGCCGGCGCAGATCAACCGCTCATCCCTCCCGGTTATCCGGTTTCTGTGCCGGGAACTGGAGATCCCCACGGATGATCATTTCGGCAACCGGGGCTATGCCCTTGCCAACGGACGCGTAAACATCCATGAAAACATGCTGCACGCCCCGCGTAATCTTCCCGCCGTAAAAGCGGGGCTCTACGCGGATGAATACGGAGAAACCGGAGCGATCTACAGCGGCGGCGCGCTGACCGATGAGCTCCTCGTCTTCCGGGGACGCCGCTGCGAAGAGCGCGGCTGGTCCATTCAGCTTTCAAAGCGGACCTCTCTCGGCGCCTGCATCACGGAGGATGCGCTGCACTTCTACACGCTCGATGCCGTGGACGCCCGCATTCAAAAAGCGGATTGGAAGGTCCGTATCCGCACCGAGCCAACCCGCGTCTATTCCATTCCCAAGCCGTAAAACCGATACCCCGCGAAGCGTCCGCTACTTCAACGGCTCAGTCTCCACCCAGCCCCAGGACTGAACCCGTCCGCTCTGCGATGCACTCTGCCACACCGACCACTGCCCCGCGACTCCGGCATAGACCGTGACATCCCATCGCCCGTCGCCATCATAATCCGCCGGAACGCCCCGGCCCTCCGCCCAACCCCAGTTCTGCGTCAACACGCCCCCCGTGGAGGAATACAGCACACTCCAGGTCCCGCTGTCCGGCACATACACCGCCACGTCTGCCAAACCATCTCCATCGTAATCCCCCGGCATGGGGCACGCCCCGCTGCAACCCCAGGCCTGCCGCCGCACGCGCTGCGATGCGCTCTCGAGAATGTACCACATGCCGTCCGGCGGATGATGCACCGCCATGTCGCACCGGCCATCTCCATCATAATCCCCCGGCACAGGACACGCCCCGCTCCAACCCCACGGCTGCCCACGCCCGCGCCCCGTGCCGCTTTCCAGAATGTACCACATGCCATCCGGCGGATGATGCACCGCCATGTCGCACTTGCCGTCGCCATCGTAATCCCCCGGCACCGAAACCGCTTCACTCCAGCCCCATGACTGCGTCCGCCCGCGTCCCGTGCCGCTCTCCAGAATGTACCACATGCCGGAGGGCGGATGATACACCGCGATGTCGCACTTGCCGTCGCCATCATAATCCCCCGGCGCCGGAAGCGCCGCATCCCAACCCCACGATTCGGTCCATCCGTTTCCTGAGCCGCTCTCCAGAATGTACCAGGTGCCCGCCTTCGGCCAGAACACCGCAATGTCGGCCACCCCGTCGCCATCGAAATCCAACTCGGCGGCGGGCATGAGCACGTCCCGCTGCGCGGAATATCCGCTCTCGCCCACATTGTAGAGCGCGCGCAGCGTGTAATAGAATGTCTGGCTGTTGGTGAGCGTGTGGTCGGTCCAGTTCGTCACGCCGGGCCCGGTCGCAGCCACCAGCACCCCCGCGCCGCCCGACGTTGCCGCGCGGTAAATCTCCACCCCCTGCTCTCCACCCGGCAGGCTCCAGCCCAGCCGTATCATTCGCCCTTCGCGGGAAACCGCAAGCGCCCCGGGGGCCAGCAGTGCCTCATACGCACCCATATCCACCGTGCCGCCGATGAGACGCGGCGCACCCGCCAGATCGTCGGCCTCCGTCATCCACGCTTCGTTGGACCCCGCGTTGACGCAGGGCGACGACGCACCCAACCGATACTCCGCCGTAAGCTGCGGATCGTTGGTGGTGCATCCCGCGCCGTCCGGCAGCGGCGTGGTGCAGGTGAACCGGTAGGTGGAGCTGTCGGAGCTGCTCCAGTTGTAGTCGGTGTTGTCATAGACGATGCAGTTGAGGGCAAAGCCCGAACGCATACCGCCTTCGTTGCCGGTCACCGTGCAGTTGCGCAGCTCCGCCGCATAAGCCCCGCCGCCCAGCGCGGCGGCCGTATTGGCCGTGATCAAACCGTTCTGCGCCGTGCCGCCATACACACCGCCGCCGTAGCCGCTCCGGGCATGGTTACTACGGATGATGCTGTCGAAAACCCGTGCGTCATACACCCCGCCGCCGGCGTCTGCCACGCAGCTCTCGATGCGGCAGTTCCTGATCGTCCCCTGAAAGACCCCGCCACCGCCCATCCAGGCCGAGCAGCCGGTGATCAGGCAGTTGCTGAGAACCGCCGTCTCATCCACGCAGAACGCCCCGCCGCCGTAATCGCGGGCATAAAGCCGCCCGGTGTATCCATTGGTCAGCGAGAATCCCTCGAGCTGCGTACCGGGCGTGAGCAGCACACATCGAACGGCGGCAGGATCATTGGTGGCCGGGCCCGGCGCACCTGCGATCACCGTGACCTCCGGCCCGTTCACGCTGCGCAGCGTGACCGCGTTGGTCAGCAGCACACGATTGGAAACCGTTATGTCGCCGCCCCACCGGCGTGCGCCGGTGTCATAGACGCCGTTGCTGACCAGCACCAGACCGCCATACACCGAAGCATCCACCGCCGACTGAATCGTGCGTTTCGGCAACGCCCAGTTCAGCCCCGACGCACCATCATTCCCGGAAGGCGCCACATGCTGCACCACGTTCTCGACATACACCGTCGCCATCGCCACCGTCACAAACCCGTCATTCACCGCGCGCAGGCCCACCGTATAAATGCCTTCGTGCCCCCATGCATGCGACGTGCGCGTGGCGTTGCTCACCACCACCTCTTCACCATCGAATATCCAGACCGTTTGCAGCGGACGCCCCGCATCGTCATCCGCGAACATCGGCAACGCCGCGCCCGGCGCCACGCGTTGTCCGTGCGCAAAACCAATGGTCATCTCCAGCTCGTTGGTACAGGCATCCGGCCAGAACTGATCCCAGCCCACATCCACCGATGTTCCGTCCACGCGCGGCTCGCCATCGCAATCCGTTGAGGCGTCCATCCACACCTGCGTGATGCCCGCGCCGATACAGGGCGAGGTTTCCAGCAGATGCCCCTGGCGCAGACCCGCCAGTTGCGGTTCGGCGCTGAAGTTGCCTGCGCCACCTTCCGGCAGCGGCGTCGTGCAGCAATACGAAAAGTACGGGGCATCAACCAGGCCCGAGGCCATCCAGTTCGGACCGCGCAGCGCATCGTTGTAATACAGAATGGTATTGACCAGCGTTCCGTCGTCGGCACCGCCCGCTTCCACCGCTGAGTTGGCAATCACCGTGCAGCTCTCCAGATCGGAATGCGATGAACCGCCACCCGCCTGCGTGGCCTCGTTGTCAACCAGCAGGCAATTCTGCGCTTCGCCCTGCGCCATCCCCCCGCCGGTTTCGGCGCGGTTGCCGATGATACGCGAATGCCGCACCACGGATTGATACGTACCGCCGCCGTAACTCGCGGCCTCGTTGTATTCCACGTCACTGTGCGTTACCGTGCCCTTCCAAACGCCGCCGCCATCCCGCAACGCCGCATTGCCCACCACCACGCAGTTGGAAATCAGCGCCTCCGTACTTCGGCAGAACACCCCGCCGCCGTACCGATTGGTTTCGCTTTCGCCTGAACGTCCCGCCGCCACAGTGAAGCCTGAAAGCACCGCGCCGTCACCCAGGTACACCCCGCGCACCGCATTCGAGCCGCAGCCGTACCGATTCGTCGACCCCTCATCACGGGCGCCGTGAATCTCCGTCTGCTCCGGACCGTTCACGCTGCGCACCGTGATCGGATTCGTGACCGCCACCCGATTGGAATGGCCGCCCAACAGCACCCCGCCCGCCGCATACACGCCGTTACTCACCCAGACCGTTCCGCCCGGAATCACGCACGCATCCACCGCCGACTGAATCGTCTGCTTCGCCGTGCCCCAGGTCAGGCCGTCCGCCGCATCGCTGCCGTTCGTGCTCACATAAAAGGCCACATCCGACACCTCCACCGTGACCACCGCCAACGTTTCGCCCAGCAGGTTCGACGCCGAAAGCGTTACTTCATACAACCCCGTCACCGCAAAGGAGTGAATGGGCAGCGGGTCGTTGGTAATCACCGTGCCATCGCTGATGATCCATCGCGTCTGCGCGCATCGCCCGGTAATGGCCGCCTGCATCGGCAGCGCGTACCCCACCGAAACCAGCGGCCCCAGCGGCAGCGAAATCGCGACCTGCAGCGTATCCGTCAGGCTGTTCGCCCAGAACTCATCCGCGCCCATATCCACGACACCGTTCAGGCGGAGATCCCCATCGATATCCGTGGCCGACGCCATCCAGTCCCGGTTGGTGCCCGCATTCATGCACGGAGAATCCGCCAACAAATGCGGATCCGCCATACTCACCAGACGAGGCGGCAGCGCGATGTTATTACTTCCAAACGACCCTTCGGGAAGAGGCGTTGTGCAGCAGAATTCAAAGACCGTATCGGATTCCCCCGAGGAATCCCAGTTGGGATATTCATCCGCCTCATTGCCGTACACCACGCTGTTGAACAGCCACGCCTCCATCACGCCGCCCATTTGAGGCGCTCGATTGCCCGCCACCGTGCAGTCCTCCAGTTCGCCGACGGCCACCCCGCCCCCGAACACCGTGGCCTCGTTGAGATTCACCACGCAATTGGTCAGAAACACCTCATACACACCGCCGCCCGCCCAGGCACGATTGCCGGTAATGCGGCAGCGATCCCCCAGCAGCATCGCCCCGCCTCCGCCGATCATGGCCGTGTTGTTACGGATCACGGAGTCCCACGCATACGTCGAAAACACACCGCCGCCATATCGGGCTTCGTTGCTTTCAATAACGGATTGGTAACAGTCCGCGCCCGCAACCCCGCCGCCCCCCCCATAGGCCGCATTGCCCGTAATCAGGCAGTTGCTGATCACGCCATCCCGATCACCACAGAGAACCCCGCCGCCATATGAAGCCGAGTACCCACCGCGCACCGTGAATCCGTGCAGCGCCGCATTCGTATACAACACCACCCCGCGAACCGACGCCGGACCGAACCCGTTCGTCGCCGCCTCATCGCGCGCACCCACAATATGCGTCACCTCCGGCCCGTTCACACTGCGCAGCACCACCCCCGTGCCCACCACCGCGCGGTTGGTCTGATCCGCCATCACCAAACCGCCGCGATCATACACCCCGTTGGTCACCCAAACCGTATCGCCTTCGCCCGCTGCATCCAGCGCCTCCTGCAGCGTGTGCGCCGCCGTCGCCCAATTCGTGTAGGGTTCCTGCGGCGAAGGACTGTTCGTCCACACAAAACGATCCGCCACCACAATCCCCCGCCCCGAAACCGGCAACTCAAAAACGCCTGTCACCGCATCCGAAGCCACTTCGACCGCACCCGTATACAAAGCCGCAGCCAGCGGCGT
>JAQVYB010000024.1 GCA_028708815.1 Kiritimatiellia bacterium
ATCTGAACCGGCATTTGAAAATCATGGAAGAGGCACAGATGGTGGGAACCAGCAAGTCCTTCATCGGGCGTAAACCCCGCACCATGATTTTTGCGACGGACCTCGGGCGCGAACGCTTTATGGATTATTTGGGCGCACTGGAAGAGGTGTTGCACAAGGCGGTGGAGACCTTTCAGCCGTCGGAGGAACGTATGTGTGACGAGGAAAAATCCGTGATGCTTTTGATGAACTCGGTGAGCTGATTTTTTTTTGCGCACGGGCTCTGCGGAACAAAGTACTTTGGAGGAAAAAATAAATGAAAGTCGGAATTGAAGCGATCAGTATATATTCGCCCCGGTATTATCTGGATCTGAAAAGCCTGGCGGCGGTTCGAGGGATTGACGCGGAGAAATATTACAAGGGACTGGGTCAGGAGCGTATGGCGGTGGTTCCGCCGGACGAGGATATTGTCACGATGGCGGCCAACGCGGTGGAGTCGGCCCTGGAGGGTATTGATTTTCGTTCCGTGGATACGTTGATGCTGGCCACGGAGTCCGGGATTGATCAATCGAAAGCGGCGGCGATTTATGTGCATCGTCTGGTTGGGCTGCCATCCACCTGCAAGGCCTATGAATTGAAGCAGGCGTGTTGCGCGGGTACGGCGGGGGTCCTGGCCGCCCTGGCGCTCGTGCAGCAGCATCCGCAGAAAAAAGTGGTGGTGGTGGCTTCGGATATTGCCCGCTACGGGCTGGGTACGCCCGGGGAACCGACCACCGGTGCCGGTGCCGTGGCTCTGGTCATTTCCGCCGATCCAAAGCTCGTGGAGCTCAGTCCGGACGTCGGAGCCTACACGGCCGATGTAATGGACTTCTGGCGTCCGAATTACATGGATGAAGCGCTGGTGGACGGCAAGTATTCGATACGGGTCTATTTAAAGGCCTTGGCGGAATCCTGGAATGCCTATGTGAAAGAGACGGGGCTGGATTTCACGGATCATTACCGCTTCTGCTATCATCTGCCCTTTACGCGCATGGCGGAGAAAGGGCATCTGCATCTGGCCAAATACAGCGCGCCGGAGGGGATGGGCCGGGAGGCGCTGCTGGAACAGATTTATTCCGCGCAGCGTTACAACCGGCTGACCGGCAATCTGTATGCGGGTTCGGTCTATGTGGCGCTGACCTCTTTGCTGGAAAGTCAGGAAAAACTGGAGAACAAGCGTGTCGGGCTTTTCAGCTATGGCTCGGGATGCATGGGCATTTTCTATGGCGGGGTGGTTCAGCCGGGATATAAAAAACATTTGAAAGAGGAAAAACACCGTCAGATGCTCGGTAACCGAACGGAAATGCCCTATGGCGACTACGAAGTCATGTATAAAAACAGCCTGCCTAAAGATGGCAGTGAATACATGAACAATCATTACCACGTGGGGAATTACCGGTTGGCCGGAGTCAAAGATCATAAACGCATCTATGAAGCGGTGGAGCGTGAAGAACAGGCCCCCCGCTCCGCTCCGGCTGTGAACAGCAGGTCTGCGCCTTCCAAGCGTTCTGTTTCGTATCCGTGATCATCGACCTCCTGATGCGATCATGGGATGCTGTCGCCGGCACGCCTTGGCGTGCCGGCGATCGTTTTTATTCTGCGTCGGGCACGGCCATTCAGGATATTTTTGGATTCGGGGAGCGTGTCGTGTGAACGACCAGACAGGTGCCGCCTGCCGCAAAAAGCAGAATGCCGAAAGCAAGGACATGCTCTGCGCGAAGGATCAGGTCTTCGTCATAACGAGCCCGACTGGAGGCTTGCTCGGCTTTTTCCCAGGGGCCCGCCGGCTGCGTGGTGGCGTGCTCCTGCATGTTTTCACGTGCCTGAGCGCTTTCAACCATTGGCTGGTCTTCCCGAATGCTTTCCGGGAAGCCCAAAGCCGCCAGCATGAACGCGACGCCGGCAACCAGCAGCGCAATACCTGTTGTTTTCCATTTCATATCTGGTTTGATGGTACCCCGGAGAGGGATCGAACCTCCGACCTCCGGATTAGGAATCCAGCACTCTGTCCTACTGAGCTACCGGGGCGTCTAATGATGCAAGGCGTATGTAGTACAACTCCCGGTTAAAGGCAAGCCCGGGCGGCAGGCAATCTTTCGCCCCATGAATTATATTCCTTTTGCTTGAATAATGCCTGAGATTGCCGGATACTGACATACCTATCGGAATCGGGTCGTGTAGCACATGACATCGACGGGAGGAGTATGAGTGTTTTAAGGGATAGCCGTTCTGATTGGTTGATTATTTCCGTAGATGATTTGAAGCGCGGTACGTTAAAGACTGCCGAGCTTCATGCGGCGCGTGGAACTCATGCCGCCCGGGGGGTGATTCTGGATTTGGGTGCGTTGGAGTATGTGGATTCGAGCGGATTGGGGGTGCTTTTCTCCATCAAGAAAGAGCTGGAGGATCGCGGAAAAGAACTGCTCTTGGCGAATCTGCAAAAAGCGGTGAGCACGGCCCTGCAGTTGGTGCATATGGAGAGGGTCTTCCCGATATACGCCGATGTGGACGCGGCGCTGCGGGCCGCCACTCGTTCCCATGGATGATCAGGAAACAACCGATTTGCCGCCACAGGATTCTCCGGAGCCAACGGGGTGTGCTTCTTTTTTCCCGCTGGATGCCGCCCGGATACTGATGGAAACGGAGCATGCGCTGTCTTTCCTGGATGCCTTTCCATTATCACCGGGCCATGCTTTGGTGGTTCCTCGTCTGCGGCATGTTTTGCAGGCGGCGTCAGGATTGTCCGATCCCCTCAAAGAGCGGGGAGGAAAGATAGCGTTCGCCGGCGTCGGGTAGAATCACCACAATGTTTTTTCCGCTGAATTCAGGCAGCCGTGCCAGCCGCAATGCGGCGACGGTGGCCGCCCCGGAAGAGATGCCCACCAGCATGCCTTCTTCGCGGGCGAGGCGTCGGGTGCATTCAATGGCCTCTTCGGAGGATACTTGTTCGACCCGGTCGATCAGGGAGAGATCGAGCGTATCCGGAATGAAGCCTGCGCCGATACCCTGAATTTTGTGAGGGCCCGGCCGAATGGTTTCGCCGGCCAGGGTTTGGGTGATGACCGGGCTTTCCGTCGGTTCGACGGCTACGCTGATCAGGGCATGATGTTTGGTGTGTTTGATGTATCGGGAGACGCCGCTGATGGTCCCGCCTGTGCCCACGCCGGAGACCAGCACATCCACGGCGCCTTCGGTGTCCTGCCAGATTTCAGGACCGGTGGTCTTTTCGTGGGTGGATGGGTTGGCCGGATTTTTGAATTGCTGCGGCATGAAGAGGTTGACGTGATTTTCCCGCACGGCCTGTTCGGCGAGGGTAATGGCGCCGCGCATCCCTTCGGCGCCGGGAGAAAGGATGAGCTGCGCTCCGAACATGGAGACGACCCGTCGCCTTTCGAGGCTCATGGTGTCGGGCATGTAGAGTGTCAGCTTGTAGCCTTTGGCGGCGGCGACAAAAGCGAGGGCGATGCCCGTGTTGCCACTGGTGGGCTCAACAATTTCCATGCCGGGGCGAAGGGCGCCGCGCTCCTCGGCGTCGCGGATCATGCCGGCGCCGATGCGGCATTTCACGGAGTAGGCGGGGTTGCGTCCTTCCATTTTGGCCAGGACGGTTGCGCCGGCGCCCTCTGTGAGGCGGTTGAGGCGCACGAGAGGGGTGCGGCCAATGGCTTGAGCATTGTCGGCATATACAGTGGCCATTTCTTGTTCTCCTTAATTGAGGGCTTGATCCATGTCGTTCTTGAGGTCTTCTGTATCTTCGAGGCCCACAGCCAGGCGGATGTAATCGGGGGTTACGCCTGTGGCGGCCTGTTCTTTTTCAGTAAGCTGCTGGTGGGTGGTGGAGGCCGGATGAATGACCAGGGTCTTGGCATCTCCGATATTGGCCAGATGCGAAAGCAGTTTCACCGAGTTGATGAATTTCTTTCCGGCCTCGAGCCCGCCGCGTACACCAAAGCCCAGGATGCCTCCGAATCCTTTTTTCAGGTAGCGGGCGGCATTGGCGTGGTTCGGGTTGTCGGGAAGCCCCGGATAGTTTACCCAACTGATTTTTGGATGCTGTTGCAGCCAGCCTGCGAGTTCGAGGGCATTTTGGGAATGTCGGGCTTGGCGTAGCGGCAGGGTCTCGAGCCCGAGCAGGAACTGATGGGCATTGAACGGGCTCAAGGCGGCGCCGAGATCGCGCAGCAGGGTCAGGCGTATTTTAAAGGCCAACGCGACGTTGCCCATTTCGGGCACATGGCTCAGGGCGTCCCAGTATTTCAGCCCGTGGTAACTTGGATCGGGCTCGGTGAATTCCGGGAAGAGACCGTTATTCCACGGGAAGGTGCCCGAGTCCACAATCACGCCGCCGATGCTGGTGCCATGGCCGCCGATGTATTTCGTGGCCGAGGCGACCACGATGTCCGCCCCGAAGTCGAAAGGACGCACGAGCCCGACGCCCACCGTGTTGTCCACTATGAGAGGGATGCCCGCCTCGTGGGCGATGGCGGCCAGCGCGTTAAAGTCGGGCACATCCAGTTTGGGGTTGCCGATGGTCTCTATGTAGAGGGCACGTGTCTTTGGAGTAATGGCGCGGCGAAAGGCCTCGGGATCGCGCGAATCCACGAAACGCACGGAGCGCCCCAGGCGCGGAAAGGTGTGATGGAACAGTTGATAGGTTCCGCCATAGAGATTGTCCGCCGAGACCACTTCGTCACCCAGGCGGGTGATGGCCAGGAGGGCGTAGGTGATGGCGGCCATGCCGGAGGCGACGCCCAGTGCCGCGGTTCCGCCTTCGATGGCGGCCATGCGACGCTCAAATACATCGGTGGTTGGGTTCATGAGGCGCGTGTAGATGTTGCCGAATTCCTTCAATCCAAAAAGATTGGCGGCGTGTTCCGTATTTTTAAATACGTAGGAACTGGTTTGATAAATCGGAACGGCTCGCGCTCCGGTGGCGGGGTCGGGCTGTTGTCCGGCATGAATCGCCTGGGTTGCCAGTTTGGTGCTCATGGAGTCTCCTTTTCGGCCTGAGGTTTCAGGGCTGTTCATTCGTGGATGGTAGGGGGTTCAAATGCAATAGTCGAGCGATGTTTTCGGGTTGGCTGCCAGGTCCAGTTTCTGCTGCTCATCCGCCAGGCGCTGTATGGAATGGGCCCGCAATGAATCGGCCATCTGCTCGGACAGACCGTTCCAAAAGGGCTTGGTGGCACAGTTGTTATTGCGCGAACAAGCGGCGCAGGAAACCAGTGAAAGTTCGCCTTCCACGGAACGCAGAACGTCGTAGGTCGTCAATTCCGATGCCGGATTGGCCAGTTGATAGCCGCCCTGCGAGCCCGCGCTCGACAGAATGATTCCGTCGGATTTCAGCGGAGCCGTCACCTGCCAAAGATATTTTTCGGTGACGCCCATGCGCTCCGAGGCATCTCGCAGGCTGACCGGATGGTTCACGGCATGCAGAGCTAAATCCACGCAAAATCGTAGTCCATATCGCCCTTTGGTCGTTATTTTCATTAAATACCTCAATTACTATTGAAATGGTATATATTAAAAAGACGGGGGTGGTTAAAGAAAAAAAACTGGGATGCGGAGAGAAAATATGGATCATCGTGTTATGCATTATCTGGATGAGTCTCACATCTTGATTTTTCTGCTTCAGTTGTTTGTGTTGTTGTTGTGTGCGCGTGGGCTGGGCGAATTATTTCACCGGTGGAATCAGCCGGCCCTGACCGCGGAGCTGTTGGTGGGGATTGTGCTGGGCCCGACGCTGTTTGGGCGCTACCTTCCCGGCTTGCACGGGATGCTTTTCCCGCCCGACGTGACGCAACAGAACATGCTGGAGACGTTCGCGTGGATTGGTGTGCTTTTTTTGCTGCTGGACACCGGATTGGAGATGGACTTTTCGGTGGCGTGGCGTCACCGGGGTAATGCGTTGGTGATTGCCCTGTCGGACATCCTGATTCCGATGGTTGTGGCCTTCATTCCCTGCCTTTTTTTACCGGACGTTTTTCTGGTGGATCCGGATCGGCGGGTGTTGTTTGCGCTGTTTATGGCGGCGGTTATGACGATCAGTGCCATGCCGGTGGCGGCGCGTGTGCTGCATGATTTGAGGCTGTTGAAAACGGACCTTGGTTTTCTCACGATGTCGGCCCTGGCGGTGAATGATTTGGTTGGTTGGGTCATTTTCACCATTATTCTGGGGATGTTTTCGCAGGCGGCGTTTTCCATGATGCCGGTGGTGGTTATCTTTGTGACGACGCTTTGCTTCACCACGGTGGCGCTTCGCTATGGGCGTGCGGCCTCCACGCAGGCCCTGGCCTTTTTTAATCGCCAGAAGCTTCCCGAGCCGGGCACGTCGCTGACGTTGGCTTGTCTGTTGGGCCTGTTGTTTGGCACGATTACGCAGAGCCTCGGAGTGCATGCCTTGTTTGGTTTTTTTATTGCAGGGGTGGTGATTGGAGAGGCGAAAAACCTTTCGGAGGATTCGCGCCGCATCATCTCTCAAATGGTGCATGCGCTTTTTGTGCCGATCTTTTTTGCGAACATCGGCCTGAAGATTGATTTTGTATCGAATTTCAACCTGGGGTTGGTGTTGCTGGTGTGTCTGGTGGGTATCTCGGGGCGCTATTTTGGCGCATGGATCGGGGTGACGCTGACCAAGGTTCCGCGCATGAACCGCGATCTGATTTCGATTGCTCACACGCCGGGCGGTATGATGGAGATTGTGGTAGCGCTTGTGGCGATGGAGACGGGCCTGATCACGGGGTCTGTTTTCGTGGCGATCGTCTTCAGCGCGGTCTTTACTTCGGCCGCCATCGGTCCCTGGCTGCGTAACGCCATGAAGCGTCGAGCGTCCATTTCCCTGCTGGATTATATCGGGCCGGACGGGATACAGGCGGAGATGACGTTATCCACCCGCTCCGAGGTTATTCATGCGCTCGCCGGGATGGCAGCGGATAAAATGGATACGGTCAACGGGGAGAGTATGGCGGTCGCCGCGTTGGCCCGCGAGGAGGAATTCGGGACGGCTGTGGGCGCTGGACTGGCCATTCCTCATGCACGGCTGGAAGGGATTGTCACGCCGGTACTGTCGTTTGGCCGCATCCCGCGCGGAGTGGAGTGGGACGCCCCCGACGGCCAGCCCGTGCGCTATGTGTTTTTCCTGGCCACGCCGAAGGGCGCGCTGGATATTCATGTGCAGATTCTTTCGCGCATTGCCAAAATCATGCAGTTACCCGAGGCCACGCGCGCTATCCAGGAGGCAGAAGGCAGTGACGAGCTTTGGAGAGTCCTGGCCCGTCTCTTTGCCCAGCAACCTGTCGGGCTTTAAGCCCGCCCTTGCTGGAGGGCGTGCATCCGTGCAGGCCGCCGGCAAACGGGTCGCACTTGGAAATGAACGATTATCAGGATAAGAGCGTACGCAGTTGGCGTGCGGCCTGTTCCGGATCATCGGCGGCGAGGATGGCGGAAATCACGGCGATGCCGTCGGCCCCGGCCTCGATCACCTCCCGTACATTGCCGGAGTGTATTCCGCCGATGCCCACGAGGGGGAGGGAAACAAGCTCTCGGATCTTTCGAATGCCTGCAATGCCCAGTGGCGCGGCGGTATCGGTCTTGGTGGGGGTGGGGAAAACGGGACTTGCAGCGACATAATCCACGATGGACGGCAAGACGGCCTGAGCATCGGCCATCGACTCGAGTGAAAGGCCGATGAGGGCGTTTGGCCCCATAAGCCTTCGCGCGTCGGCAGGGAGCATGTCGCGCCGGCCCAGATGAATGCCGTCGGCTCCGGAAGCCAGCGCCACATCGATTCGGTCGTTGATAATCAGCGGCACCCCGTGGGGTGTCAGGGCCGTCTTGAGCAGGCGGGCCTCCTCGGTGAAGCGGCGTGTGTCGAGGTGTTTTTCCCGAAGCTGAACCAGGGTTACGCCGCCGCGTACGGCCGCCAGTATCACATTGATCCAGTCGCGTCCGCGAAGAAGCGACCGAGCGGTCACCAAATAGAGGCGTGGATCAAATGCCCGGCTCATGGGGTGTTCCCCTGAACCCGGGTTCGCACGGTCTCTTCGGTCAGTGCGTATAGGGCATCTAAAAAGGCGACTTTGAATGTGCCCGGCCCGCTGCTTTTCTCTGCGGCGAGTTCACCGCAAAGCCCCATTACGATCATGGCATGCAGGGCGGCGGCCTCGAAGTCGGGATTCACGGCGCAGAATGCGCCGATCAGGGCGCTGGCCGAACAGCCCATGCCGGTGACGCGTGCCATCATGGCGTGTCCGTTGGTTACGCGGGAAACCCCGTTGGGGCCGGCGATCAGATCGGTTGGGCCGCTGATCACGGCGACCCGGGTTTGGGTGGCGGCCAGGCTGATGGCGGCCTGTTCGGCGTCGGATACCGCCATGGCGCTGTCCACCCCGTGTGTCGCCGCCTTGGCAGCCCCGTGCAGCGCGGCCATTTCCGAGGCATTGCCGCGAATCACGTCGAGACGCGCCTCCTGAAGGAGGGCGCGGGCGGTTTGCGTTCGGTAGGCTGTGGCGCCGCATCCCACGGGATCGAGTACCACCGGGATGCCGCCGGCCAGCGCGGTTTGGCGGGCCAAGTGCATGGCCTCCACCCAGTCCGGGCTTAAGGTGCCGATGTTCAGCACCAGGGCGCCGGCCAGCGCGGCCATCTCTGCCGCTTCCTCCCGGGCGTGAGCCATCACCGGCGAGGCCCCAAGCGCCAGCAGCGCGTTCGCCGTGAACTCCATCACCACGTAATTCGTGATGTTGTGTATGAGGGGGCGGGTGGTGCGTATTTTTTCCACATCCTGCCATAGCGGGTCAATCGTCTTGTTGTTCATCCTTCTGAATCCTTTCAACGGGGTGAGTGAGGCGGGAGAATAGGGGAAAGCCGTTTTGCATTTCCAGCTAATTCCGTTGGGGGCGTTTTGCACGGTCTGAAATGAACGTCCGGTTGCGTGGAGGCAATCACGAGGTCATTTTTGCGAATGGGATCGCACCACGGCGGGAAAAAATATCCATGCTTGACCTGTTTCGGCTCTATTCATATATTGCCGCATTCATTTTCAACCGCAAACAGGCCGCATGGAATCAGGAGATGCATCATTATGACGAAGAAGAAAGAAGACAACAAGCCGCAGGAAGTCAAAACGGAAATCACTCTTGCGGATTTCACGTTGTTTTTTGAATTGGAGAACATTCTGGCGTGTGCCCGCGAGCGTTTGTTTCAACAGGTGGCCGAATCCATGAAGAAGTGGGACAAGGAACTGACCGTCCCTGAATTCTCCCGCTATTGCCTGTATCCCCTGCCGAAGCACTTCGTGCCCAAGCTGGCCGCCGCTTACGGACTGACCTCGGAGCAGACCGGCAAATGGGCGGCCGAACTGGAAGCCGCCCGGGTGGCATATCTGACCTCGCCGGGGTTGAAGGTGCATGCGGGGATGAAAGCACTGATTGAAGCCGCGCTGGCCAAGGGGTTGCCCGTCTGTGCGCTGAGTGCCCTGACCCCCACGCAGACGCAGAACCTGCTCGCGCATTCCGGGTTGGGTTCCGCCGGCGTTGAAATGTTCTGCAGCGATGAGGTGGATGCGAATTTTCCGCGTGCTGATACGTGGATGAAAATGGCCCGCGAGCTGAACAAAACCTCGCGCCGCTGTGTGGTGTTTGCAGGCAGTTCGAGAGCCTGCAAGGCGGCTCTTTCCTCCGGGATGCGCTCCGTGGCCGTGCCGGATGCGTATACCTCATTTCAGGATTACAGTGGCTCGGAAATGATCCTCGAAGGGGAAAAGGGTTGGAAGTCGGAAGACATCCTCAAGTTTCTCTATCCGGTCGGGCGGTAAGCGGCCCCATGCGTGAACAATCGCTGGCCCGCCTGCTGGAGATCATGGAAATCCTGCGCTCGGAGCAGGGATGCCCATGGGATCGAGAACAGACGCTCGAATCGCTGAAATCCCCGCTGGTTGAGGAAACCTATGAAGTGTTGGACGCCATCGATGGCGGCGATCGCCAGGCCCTGAAAGATGAACTCGGCGATCTGCTGCTCCAAGTCGTCTTTCAGGCTCAACTGTGCCGTGAAGAGGATTCGTTTGATTTTTACGATGTCGCTCAGGCCATTTGTGACAAGTTGATTCGACGCCACCCCCATATTTTCGCGGAAGCCGAAGCGGTTACGTCGCAGGACGTGATCCGTCATTGGGAGGCCATCAAGCAAGTCGAACGCGGTGGCGCAAGGCGGTCCGTGCTGGCTGGTGTGCCCCGAAGCATGCCGCCGATGCCGCGGGCCTATCAGCTTCAGCGCAAGGCCGCCCGCGTTGGTTTTGACTGGCCCGATGTGCGCGGGGTGGCCGACAAGGTGGCGGAGGAACTTCGAGAGGTGGAAGATGCCCTTGCCCGCGATCACGCCGAAGATCTGCGCGAAGAACTGGGGGACCTGCTCTTTTCCGTTATTAATCTGTGCCGTTTTGCCGGCTGTGATGCCGAGGAGATGCTGAAGGGCGCCAACAAAAAATTTGAGCGTCGCTTCCAGCGCGTGGAGCAGTCGGTGGAAGCCGAAGGCCGTGTCTTGCCTGATTGTTCGGCAGAGGAGCTGGACCGCCTCTGGAACGAGGCCAAGCGCGCTGAAAAGGGCTGATTTCGTCATTGACGCGCCCCGCCCGCCGCCGTACCTTCTGCCAACTTTTTTCACCACGGAGGTCCCTTCATGATTACGACTAAACGCTACGACTATATTCCTTTCCCGTCCATTCAGGAGCATCCCGCCATTGCCAATCATCGCGCGCTCAATGCCGACAAGGTGAAACATTATGCCGGCGATATTCTGAAGAACGGATTGCTCGAACCGCTGATCGTCTGGGAACGCAATGGCGGAGAATACTTTTTGGTCGGCGGTTTTCACCGCGTGGCCGCCATCCGTATTATCCGCGAGAAGAACCCCGGCTATTTTGACCGCATTGACGTGCGCGTGGTCTCGGGCGAACTCGATGAAATGCGTGCGCTGAATCTGAAGCTCAACGCCGACCGTCTCGATGCCAAGCTCGTGGACTATTTCGACTCCGTCATCTATCTGAACAACGCCAACTGGAGCAAGGAGCAGATTGCCGAGTTCATTGACAAGGGCGTTACGCTGATTGATGAGATTCTGCGTTATGTGCCTTCGATGGACAGGCGTCTGCGCCGGATGCTCGAAGAGAACAAAATTTCCTGGAATCGGTGCAAGGGTATTTGTCGGGCGGCGCTGGATGCCGTTCCCGGCAAGGAGAAGGCTGTGGTGGATGCCGCCCTGATCGCGTTGAAAAAGGACGGTACGCCGCAGGCTCAGCCGCGGCCTATCACCATGGGGAAGGCCGTCAAACGCCTGACCGCCTGCGCCGAAAAACAGCCGAAGGCACGCTATTCGGTAACGCATGCCGACCTGCTCGCACTCCTCTCCGTGCTCAAAGGCCGTCAGTTCAGCGATGAACAACTCGAGCGTGTCCGCAGCGCCTTTCCCGGATTGATGGAAGAATAAAAAGGCCGACGCTGTAATCGGTGTTGAAATCGGTTTCGGTATTGAACCGGATGGCGGTGGTGCGGGAAATCGTTGGGTCGAGCGAGGGGGCTCGTCTTGCGGCTCGCGGCGCCCTTCCAGGACGATAAACCAAGCCGGAGAAGAAGCATCCACGCGAGCCCGATTCGCTGTTGTGTTGTTCTTTTGATTTGGGTAAGGTGTCACTGTTTTTTACAGAAGTTCGGGGTTTCCATTGGCGATTCGAGGCTTTGGGGAGCATCCGGCGCGGATGGGAAATGATACAATGGCTATGCAACGGATATTCCACAGTGGATTCAGGCGTCAGATCACCCTCGCACTGGCGGGAGGCCTGCTGGCGGGTTGGCCGGCTTTTTCCGGCGAACCGCAGGAGGATGGGCGTACTCAGGCGTATGAAAAAATGGCCCTGTATGCGCGGGTGCTTGAACAAGTGCGTGAAAGCTATGTGGAAGAGGACAAGCTCACATATCAGGATTTGGTCTACGGCTCGCTGAAGGGGATGCTTTCCTCGCTCGATGAATACAGTCAGTTTCTGCTGCCGGATGAATACGACGCGATGGTGGATGACACAAACGGGCGCTTCGGCGGCATCGGCGTGGTGATCGGTTTAAAAGATGGGCAGTTGACCGTCATTGCGCCCATGGAGGATACGCCGGGCTTTCTGGCCGGCCTGCTTCCGGGCGACCGGTTCATAGAAATCGATGGGGAATCGACCGAACAGATGGATTTTTCGGATTCGGTGAAGCGGATGCGCGGAAGCCCGGGAACCAAAATAGCATTGAAGATTTACCGTCCAAAGACCCGCGAAGTCAAGGAGATGGAAATCACGCGGGCAAACATTGAAGTGCCCAGCGTGAAGGATGCGGAACTCATTGAGGAGGGGATCGGCTATCTGCGGTTGACGCAGTTTGATGAAATGACCGGACCGGTTCTGCGCAAGACGCTCAAAGAACTCCGCAGTGAGGGCATGCAGGCGTTGATTATTGATTTGCGCAACAATCCCGGCGGGCTGCTTTCGTCTGCTGTCGAGGTGTGTGATCTCTTCATGAAACGGGATATGGAAATCGTCTCCACTCGCGGGCGTGACGGCACGGCGACGCAGACTTTCCTTGCGCGCAGCGGTCAGGACGTGCAGGAGTATCCCATGATTCTGCTCGTCAACGGGGGGAGTGCCAGCGCATCGGAAATCTTCGGAGGCGCGATGCAGGATCATCAGCGGGCCATTCTCGTGGGCGAGAGAACGTATGGGAAGGGCTCGGTTCAGAGTGTGATTAAGATGGATGATGGTTCCGCCGTCCGCGTGACCACGGCCTATTACTATACCCCGAAGGAACGCCTGATTCACAAGAAAGGCATCGAGCCGGATATTGTGGTGCCGATGGCGCCGGAAGAGTGGGGCCGAATTCTTCTGGCGCGTTCGCGTCCCAAACTGGCGGAGGCAGAGGAGTGGGAAAAGGAGTTGAAAAATACGGAGGATATCCAATTGAAACGCGCCGTGGATATTCTGAAAGGGATTACGATATTTCAGGCACAAAGTGGTGAGCCCGGCGTGGTGGTCACCCGGGGACCCTAAAGCGACCATGATGATTCTTGGCATAGAAACGTCGTGCGATGAAACATCGGCGGCGGTGGTGGAGGACGGGCGCCGTGTGCTTTCGTGCGTGATTCATTCGCAGATTGCACAGCATCGTCCGTATGGCGGAGTGGTGCCGGAAATCGCCTCGCGCGCGCATGTGGAGGTGTTGGCGCCGCTGCTGGATGAAACGCTGCGACAGGCCGGCGTGGCGTGGACGCATCTGGACGCCGTGGCCGCCACCTACGGTCCCGGTCTGGCCAGTTCGTTGCTGGTGGGCTTTTCGGCGGCCCGGGCCCTGGCGCTGCGCCTGGATCGTCCGCTGATTCCCGTGAATCATCTTCAAGCGCATTTGTATGCGCCGTTTCTTGGGGAAGAAGCTCCTCGTGTGGAGGATTTCCTTCCGGCAGTGAGTTTATTGGTTTCGGGAGGGCACACCTGTTTGGTGGAGATGCGGGAGGTGCACGGATATCGTCTGTTGGGGCAAACGATTGACGATGCGGCCGGCGAGGCGCTGGATAAGGGGGCCAGCCTGCTGGGGCTGGGCTATCCCGGTGGTCCGGTAATCGAAAAGACGGCGGAAGGCGCACGTACGGATTTCGTGGCTTTTCCGCGCGGTCAGGTGTCGCAGGTGAACGGGTCGGTTGACCCGCAACTCTGCTTCAGTTTCAGTGGGGTGAAGACCTCCTTGAAATATTACGTGCAGCAGCATCCGGAATTGTTTGAAGATGGTACGCTGGCTGACGTGACCGCCTCGTATCAGGAGGCCGTTCTGGATGCGCTGGCATCGCGCTTTGAAAAGGCCTTGCGGAAGCATCGTGCGCGCTTCGCCACGTGCGGCGGCGGCGTGGTGTGCAATCGGCGTCTGCGCGGGAAGCTGGCGGCGGCGGCGCAGCGCTGTGACTGTGCGTTTCATCTGGCGGAGCCGAAATTCTGTGCCGACAATGCCGCCATGGTGGCCGGGCTGGCTGCGTGCAGTCCGGCGAAAGAACCGGCCGACGCGTTACGACTGGATATTCATCCGAATCTGCCGATAGGATCTTTTTCATGAATGCAAAAAAATTGATGGAATGTTTTGATAACACGCCTTCGCTGGTGGCGCTTTGCGATAGCGAAGGGATAATCCAGGCGGCCAATGCCGCGCTGAGCGCACTGGCGGGGCCTGGCGTTGTGTCGTGGACCGGCCTCTTATCGGCGCAGTCCGGCACGGAGTTGCAGGAATGTATTCAAGCGTGTTTGCGCGGGGATGCGCCCTTTCCGGTGAATGTGGAAATACGGGATGTGGCTTATCAGTTCTGGGTGGATCGCCTGGCCGGTTGTGCGGCGGCGGTAATGGTGACCGGTCACAATCAGGCCTTGAAAAAGCAGCGCGAGGAGCATGCCTACGTCACACGCAGCATGCGCTCTATGGCGGAGCTGACCAATCGCATCGCGCACGATATGAACAACGTGCTAAGCGGCGCGTTGGGATTTTCCTCCTATTTGCAAACGAAGTTTGAAAAAGGCAGCGATGTGCACAAGCAACTTGCGCTGATAGAGGCTTCGGCATTGCGCGGGCACGAGATTACACAGCAATTGCTCGCGTTTTCGCGCCGCCGCTGTGAGAAGAGCGGGCAGGTGCCTGTGGGCGAGCTTGTCCGGCAGGTCGCCGCCGACCTGGCGAAGCAGCGCGACGTAAAGATTGTGACCAAATTACGTAATGAGCTCCCGCCGCTTCCCGGCAATCCCGATAAGATAAAAAACGCGCTGACCCAGGTGGTGCTGAATGCCTGCGAGGCCCAGCGCGGGCAGCGTAAATCTTCGGTGCATATCACGGTGGAATGTCGTCCGCTTTCCGCTCTGGAACGGTATATCTTTAATCGCATGACGGATGTTCGCCCCTATGCCTGCATTATTGTGGCGGATCACGGGGCGGGGGTTCCGGAGCATATCGCACCTCGCGTCTATGAGCCCTACATTACCACCAAGCCGATTGGCGAAAACAGCGGCCTCGGTCTGGCCGTCACGCACAGCATGGTGGAGGATCATGAAGGCATGCTTTCCATCACGCGCGATGCCGAAACCACGCACGCGCGAATGTTTCTCCCATACCGGGAAATCGCTACAGAGACGGAGGCCAAAAGCCCCGCTTCCGCGCCCAGTAAAATTCAGGGTGATGAAACGATTCTGCTGATTGATGATGAAATTATTATTCGGCGGCTGCTGGGCGATTTAATGCCGCGGTTCGGCTATACCGCGCTTTGCGCGGAGAGCGGCGAGGAAGGCGTGAAGATTTTTGCCGAGCAGAAGGACGACATCGATCTGATTCTGTTGGATTTGAATATGCCCGGGTTGAATGGAGAGGAAACCTATGAGGCCCTGAGAGAAATCAGCGCGGAGGTGCCCGTAGTCATTTTTTCGGGCTATATTGCCCCCACGATTCAGGAAAAACTTGAAACCCTCGGGGTGGCCGGTTTTATTCACAAACCTTTTAAGAACATGGACCTTCTCTTGCAGGTCCGTGGAGTGTTGGATAACCCATGAGACGGAGGAGTCTATTATGCGAAGCGATGAAGTGAAACAAGGACTGGAACGATCTCCACACCGGAGTCTGCTGCGTGCCGCGGGTGTGCGGGAGGAAGATTTGAACAAGCCGTATATTGCCGTCTGTAATTCCTATACGGACGTGGTTCCCGGTCACGTTCATCTGCGCCATGTGGCGGATCTCGTCAAGCAGGCCATTCGGGATGCAGGCGCCGTTCCGTTCGAGTTCAATACCATTGCCGTGTGTGATGGCATTGCCATGGGACATTCCGGCATGAAGCTTTCCCTCCCGAGTCGCGATCTTATTGCCGATACCGTGGAGACCATGGTGCAGGCGCACAAGTTCGATGGTATGATCTGTATCCCCAATTGCGACAAGGTCGTTCCCGGCATGCTGATGGCGGCGATGCGCTGCAATATTCCCACCATTTTTGCGAGCGGTGGGCCGATGGCGGCGGGCAAGCCGGTGAACGGTAAGGCGACTGACCTGATCAGCGTGTTCGAGGGAATCGGCGCCGTCAAGGCCGGCAACATGAATGAAGAGGAGCTCGAAAAGATTTCGTGCAGTGCCTGTCCCGGCGCGGGTTCCTGCTCGGGGATGTTCACGGCCAACTCGATGAACTGCCTGACCGAGGCCATCGGGATGGCGTTGCCCGGCAACGGAACTATTTTGGCCGTCGACCCGATTCGCGAACGCTTTTGGCGTGATGCAGCCATCCGCCTCATTGAAATGGTGCGCGAAGATCTCAAACCGCGGGATTTCATCACCCGCGAATCCATCGACAATGCCTTTATCGTGGATATGGCGATGGGCGGGAGCACGAATACCGTGCTGCACACACTGGCCATTGCGGATGCGGCGGGTATTGAATATGACTTGAATCGCATCAACGAACTCTCCGGCCTGACGCCGAATATTTGCAAAGTCTCGCCGTCCTCTGCGTATCACATGGAGGATGTCCAGCATGCGGGCGGCATCAGCGCCATCATCAAGGAAATCAGTCGGGTGCCGAATCTACTGCATGGCGACGCAATGACGGTGACCGGAAAGACCCTGCTGGAGAACGTGGAGAATGCGGAAATTCGGGATGCCGCATGCATTCGCCCGCTGAAAAAGGCTTACAGCAAGCAGGGTGGTCTGGCGGTATTGTTCGGCAATCTGGCGGAAGAGGGCAGCGTGGTCAAGACGGCCGGCGTGGCTCCCGCCATGTTGAAACATGAGGGGCCGGCGGTGATCTTTGAGTCACAGGAAGATGCCTGCGACGGCATCCTGGCAGGAAAGGTCAAGGCAGGCGATGTGGTGGTGATTCGTTACGAAGGACCCAAGGGCGGCCCGGGCATGCAGGAAATGCTCTCGCCCACGAGTTATATCATGGGGCGCGGCCTTGGCGAATCGGTGGCGCTGATTACCGACGGGCGCTTCAGCGGCGGTACGCGTGGTGCCTGCATCGGCCATATTTCTCCGGAAGCGGCGGAGGGCGGGGTGATCGGACTTGTGCGCGATGGCGACATCATCAGCTTTGATATTCCGGCGGGCCGTCTCGAATTGAAGGTCAGCGATGAGGAGTTGGCGGAGCGGCGAAAGACATGGACGCCCCCGCCGCGGGACATTGCCTTCAGTTGGCTGAAACGCTATGCACGGCAGGCCACGAGTGCCAGTCGCGGCGGCGTGCTGCGTATCCCGTAGGAATCCGCCGTCGGCTTTGGATGCCGTCCTGCGCGATAGATGTCGGAAACGATGAGGGGTGATCTGCTTCAGGGCAACTTGACGGATGGTTTTGTGCAAACATCCGCTACGGTTGTTTTTGTTCATCCCGTGCGTTCAGAAACGCTCGTTGCAGTCGGATGAGTTCCTGCGGTTGATCAATGGGAGTCATGTGGGCACTTTGCTGTATGACGTGCATCTGAGGATGATCCGCAAATCCGGCCTGCCATTCGGTGAAGGCCGGCGAACATAAATCATCGCTCCCGCAGGTCATGAGAATCGGCACTCCCAGGCGGGACAGTTGCGGGGTGACGTCAGCTGTTTTAAGGTTCCCCGGAACATTCAGTTCTGAGGCGCTCGCCACCATCACGTCATGAATTTGTGCATTGCGTGCCGCCATCAGTTTTTTCATTGCGTCAGGCAGAGGCCAGGTGTGTGTGACATGCTTTTCGGCAAACTCCATGCAGGCCGCTTCATAGCGTTCAGGTGTGCCGATTCCCTTTATCTCGTAGTCATCAATAATCTGGCCGCCATGGTTCTGGAGGCCCTGCTTCAGCATCGGGGCCACCTGATTGATATAGTAGGGAAAACTCAGGATTGGACTATGCAGGGAAACAGACCGTATTCCCTCCTGATGCTTTGCCGCAAACCCAACCGCCTGCATCGTGCCCCATGAATGACCAATCAGATGATAATCCTTCAAGTTCAATCCATCACGCACCGCCTGCACCTCGTCGAAATACCGTTTGGCATCCCATAAGGACGAATCATCCGGGCGGTCTGATTTTCCGCAGCCCAGCTGGTCGTAGAAAATCACGGGACGCTCATCCGCCAGCGCCTGAAATGCCACAAGATTGTGATGATTTCCGCCGGGGCCTCCATGCAGAACCAGGGCCGGCGGGGCATCCCCCGTTCCGATAATGCCGTACCATAATTGATAGAGGCGCCCCTTATGGTTGTAGTCGACAACCCCTTCGGAATCATAATGCGGTTCTGTCAGCATCTTCTCGGTAGTGAGGCCGTTTTCGTCCATGACTATTGTTTTTTTTGTATGGGGGCGGCGTGTACGGGTTTATCTTCAAGGATGTGGGCTGCTTCCATCCAGCTTTCGGAGAGGGTGGGATGTCCATGGATTGCGGAGGTGATGTCGGCTGCGCACAGACCGGTTTGTATGGCCAGGACGGCCTCGGCTATCAGATCGGTGGCGTGTGCGCCGACGGCTTGAGCGCCGATAAGGCGTCGGGTTTTTACATCTTCAATCCATTTCACGAAGCCGGTGGTTTCGCCTTCAGCCAGGGCTTTTCCCAGACCGCGGAAATGGATTTTAGCGGTACGGAGGGTTTCTTTGGCGTTCTCCTGCGAGGTGTTGACGCCGACGATGGCGGCCTCGGGCATGGTGAAGATGACGCCCGGCACAAGGGTGGAGGCCGGGGTGGGGTTCAGTCCGCAGGCGTGCTCGGCGGCGCAGAGGCCCTGAGCGGTTGCGGCATGGGCAAGCTGCATTTTCCCATTGAGGTCGCCCACGGAGTAGATGTGCGGCTGGGTGGTGCGTCCGACTTCATCGGCAGGCAGGCAGCCGTTGGCATTCGTGGCGAGACCGGCGCGTTCCAGGTGCAGACTCTCGGTGATGGGTTTGCGTCCGATGGCAGCGAGCAGTCGCTGAGCGTGGAGAGATTCTTCGCCGCAGATTCCCTGTACGGTTCCGTTCGGAAGGGCCGTGATTTGTTCGAGGGGTTTGCCGGTGAAGAGGCGGATGCCAAGTTCGTTTTTCATGGCGCGTCGAATTTCCATGCGGACGTCGCGGTCGAGCAGGAGGAGAATGTCGTCGAGCATTTCCACGAGGGTGACCTGGACGCCAAGGGCCGCGGCCAGGCAGGCCATTTCGCAGCCGATGTAGCCGCCGCCCAGCACAAGCAGGGAGTCGGGCAGTTCCGTGGTCTCGAGGAAGGCGCGGCTGTCGAGTATGGCTGGATCACGTGGAAGAAAGGAGGGCATCACGGACTCGGCGCCGGTGGCCAGAATGAGGCGTCGGGCGCTGATGGAGGTGGAGGCGTCGTCCTGCAGAACCGAGAGGGTCTGCGGATCGGTGAAGGAGGCCGTTCCGGAGAGCAGATCAACGCGGTTGGCTTTGAGGAGTTGAGCAATGCCGTTGCGCAGTTGTGCGGTGACTTCGTTTTTTCGTTCGTGCATACGGGCGTAATCGAGGGAGACGGTTCCCTCAAGGCGAAGACCGTAGCGTTCGGCGTTGAGCAGGGCACGGTACCGTTTGGCAGAGGCGAGGAGGGTTTTGGTGGGGATGCAGCCGCGGTTCAGACAGGCCCCGCCAAGGGCTTCTTTTTCAATCAGGATCACGCGCGCGCCGGTTTGCGCGGCACGGATAGCGGCGGGGTAGCCGCCCGGCCCTGCGCCGATCACTGCAATATCATACGATTCCATGGGGGTATCCTTTCAATGGGTCGAAGAGGGACATGCACTATATCATACGCATGGTGCCGAGCGCCGCGCACTGGTTGTGATAGGTCGTCAGGGAAACGGAGATGGCGCAGGGTATGACGCCTTGGGTCTTGTGAAGTATGCGGGCGACGTAGTTGGAGAGGAAGCAGGCATCGGTGTAATCATACGAGATATCGAGGAGGCGTTGCTGATCCTCTGGATGAATCAGGTTTTTCATGTCGGTTTTCATGATTTCCCGCTGGGTGTAACCGAGCATTTCGCAGAACTGATCGTTCGCAAAAACGATTCGCTGTCCGTCATAAATAAATATGGCATCGTGGCTGCTTTTTACGATGGCCCGGTAGAGTTCTTCACTTTCCTTGAGGGCCTGATAGGTTTTTCGGCGGTCGGTGATGTTGCGCATGATGGAGACGGTGCGGTCGGGTGGCATGGGCGCGAAACGCGTCTCGAAGTACATCAATTCCCCCTGGACGGGCAGTTCGAATTCGATGGTAGTCACTTCACCGGCCTGCGTGGCGGCGATGCGTGCCTGTTCCATCAGGTGAGCGACCTTGTGGGGAAAGGCTTCCCAGGCGTTGCGTCCGATCAGTTCTTCAGGCGAACAGTAGTAGGGAGTGGAATCGCCGGCGTGTCCGGTATCGAAGAAGCCGTGCGCATCCTGCGTGAAAATCATGTCGGGCAGGGCATCGATGATGGCCTTCTGGAATTTTTCGCCTCGGATGAGGAGTTCTTCGGTCTGTTTTCGTTTGGTGATGTCTGAAATGACGCCGTTGAGGGCCGTCGGTGTGGAGGGGTTGCGTTCGGCGGTGATATCGTCCTGTACCCATCGGATGGCGCCGTCGGCGTGAACGATGCGGTATTCACAGGTGCAGTGGTTGGTTTTTCCTTCCAATATTTGGACGATGGCGGATTCGAAGCGCTTGGTGTCCTCCGGGTGAATGGTGTAGCAGTGGCTTCGAAACGAGAGGTAGTAGTCCGGGTTTCTGCCGGAGATGTTTTTGATGACGGGCGACATGAACGTAAAGTTTAGCTCATGACGCGGATTGAGTTCGGCACTCCAGATGGCATCGGAAATGGAGGCAATGACTCGCGCAAGGGTTTGGGATGTTTTTTTGAGACTGAGTTGAAGGCGAACCTTGTCGGCGGCGGCTTCCACGGCGTGGCGAAGCTCGTCGTTGGAGATGGGTTTCTGGAGAAAATCGATGGCGCCCTGTTTCATGAGCTCGATGGCGTCGTCGGGCTTTTCGTGGGCGGATACGGCAATGGCCTGCAGCCAGGGGTAATCTTTACGGGCATACTGCATGAGTTCAATGCCGTTGATGCCGGGCATGCGCATGTCGGTGATGAGAATGTCGGCGGGTTGCTTTTGCAGCAGGCTGAGGGCTTCGCGACCGGAGTGGGCGAGCATGGTGCTGTAGCCGTCTTTTTTCAGCACATAATCCAGGAGTTCCACAAATTCCGGCTCGTCATCCACGAGCAGTACCCGGAGGGGTGCCTGCTCGGCGTCCTGGGCGTAGATTGCCTTGGACGGCAGGATTTTTTCAGCCTTTTCAGTTGAGGGCGGGGTTTGTGTTTTGACCGTCATGCCGGGCGCGTATTTCTATTGATGTGTAGTTCCAGTGCGTGTTTGATGAGGGTAGCCAGTTGTTCTTCGGCGAGGCGGAGCACGTGATCGTCGGGGGTTTCTTCTTTGACCCGGGAGACAATGGCTGAAGCCACCATGGCGGCTTGCAGGCCGAATGTGTTGATGATGGTGAGGAGGGTTGCGGATTCCATTTCGTAGTTGAGCACATGGAGCTTTTGCCATTCCTGCATGGTTCCCTGAAAGCGTTTGGGGACGTAGCCGGTGTAGGTGTCGTATCGTTCCTGTCCGGGGTAGAAGGTGTCGGAGGAGGCGGTGATGCCGGTGCGGTAGGGCAGGTTTAATTCACGCGCGGCGTCCACGAGGGAGTTGGTGAGTTCGAGGTCGGCCACGGCGGGATATTCGATAGGGGCGTAGTGCGTGGAGGCGCCGTCGAGGCGCACAGCCCCGGTGGTGATGATCAGGCAGGGCAGATCGATGTCGGGCTGAATGACCCCGGTGGTGCCGATGCGGTAAAAATATTTCAGCCCCAGTGCAGCCAGTTCCTCAAGGGCGATGGATACGGAGGGGCCGCCGATGCCCGTGGAACAAACCAGGATGCGTTCCCCGTTAAGGGTGGCCAACCAGGAGGTGTATTCACGGTTCTGCGCCAGAAAGCGGGCGTTGGGATCGATGTTGCGGGCGGTCTTTTCCACTCGGCCCGGGTCGCCGGGCAGGACGGCGTAGCGGGCGCCCTCAAGCATGGATTCCGAAAGTCGTACGTGGTACTTCACTTCATTCGTCATTCTTGCCGTTCCCTTTGTAAATCAGATAGATACACACACTGCTGCGCAGCATATACGCCCGGGTTGAACATGGCAACAGGAATGCCAGGGAAATTTATACCTTCTCTGCCACGAAACGGCCTGCACAAGGCCTGGTGATAAGCAGGATGGGCTGAGGTTGTCCCGGTGAGTCGGGGAGAAGCGGCGGGACGCCGCAGAGGTGGTTTGAGAAGTTTTTCTAATGATTGGAATTTTTGTTTCACCGGGGTATGATTGCCGCATGACAAAAGAACAGTCTTTGATTTTGGAAACGCGGTTTCCAGGTGGCAATGCCACGCGGGCGCGGGTGCTGGAGGGCGATCCTCCGGAACTTCATTTTACGTGCGATCCGAAGGGTGGGCGTCCGTTATGGTTTTGGTTGCGCGTGAAGCCGAATGCGGAGGTGAAGGCGACGGATGCCAAACTGCGGTTGGTGCTGGAGCATTACGATACGTTGGCGGGTGCGCAGCAACCCGGCGAGTGCTGCCCGGTGTACCGACAGGAGGGACAGTGGTGGATGCGTCTTCCTGCGGGCAAGCCGGAGCGCTCGGCGGATGGATGCGTCTCGGCGACGTGGGCGGTGAATCTGCCTGCGGGGCCGCTGGAGATTGCGTTGTGTCATCCGTATGAGCCGGGCGATCTGCGGCAGTTAGTGGAGAAGAGCCGCGGGGCGTGGGAGCGTCAGCGGATTGGTTTGTCGCGGGGTGGGCGTGATCTGGTCCGGCTGGCCAACGGGTATGACGCCGGGTCGCGTTTCACGGGCGGGCTTTATCTGATCGCGCGTGAGCGGGGTGGAGAGATGCCTTCGGCGTGGCTGTTGGATGGTCTGCTTCAGCGTCTGGCGGGCGCGAAGAACAATCCCTTTTTGACCTGGGCGGTTCCTCTGGCCGATGCGGATGGCGCGCATTCCGGGATGTGGCGTTCGGAGCCGGACCTGCTTTTGGGTTGGGGTGCGGGCTCGGCAGAACGGCACGAAACGGTGGTGCTGAAGCAGGATGTGCTGCGCTGGCGGGGATGTTGCCGTCCGACGCTGGGGTTATCGATTTGCGCCGCCCCCGCTTCAGAGGTCGGTGGCATCTATTGCGAATTGCCCGATCAAAAGGCCTATGGCGAATGGCACGCGCAGGCGCTGAAGTGGGCGCATGTGATGGAAACAAAACTCGGGCCGGAACTGGCCTCGCCGGAATTTGTACGGGTTTCGCAGAGGGTTGATTCTTCCTGTTCTGCGGATGTACGGTTTCACGACTGGATGGCGGGGGAGGCCGGCCTCTGCGCGCTGACCCTGTGCGTCCCCTGGGCCTCTGCGGGCGAGACTTCATTTTCGCAGAAGAAATACCGTGAGGCGGGGCGCAATGTGGCCGACGCTCTGATTGAAAAACGCCGCTGAGGTGAGTTTCGATTACGATTATCCGTATGCGATCGTTGTGCGTCTCGGTGTTCAGGATGTTTTTTGGTTCATGACCTGGCGCAGGACGTATTGCAGGATGCCTCCGTGGCGGTAGTATTCGACCTCGATCTGGGTATCGATTCGGCATTTGACCCGGAAGGTTTTTTCTCCCTCGGGAGATTGGGCTCGTACCGTGAGGGTGGAAGCGGGTTGAATACGGTCGTGTACGCCTTCGATGGTGTAGCTTTCCACCCCGGTGAGCCCCAAGGCTTCGGACGATTCGCCATGGATGAATTCGAGGGGCAGCACGCCCATCTCCACCAGGTTGCTGCGGTGGATGCGCTCAAAACTCTCGGCGATGACGGCTTTCACGCCCAGCAGGACGGTGCCTTTGGCCGCCCAGTCGCGCGAGGATCCCGCGCCGTACATCTTGCCTGCCAGTACCACGAGAGGAATGCCCTCGGTCTGGTAGCGCATGGCGGCATCGTAGATCGGCATCTCTTCGCCGTCGGGCAGGTGGCGGGTGTAGCCGCCTTCGCGGTTCACCATTCGGTTGCGTATGCGGATGTTGGCAAAGGTGCCGCGCATCATGGCTTCGTGATTGCCGCGCCGCGAACCGAAGGAATTGAAATCGACCTTCTTCACGCCGTGTGCGAGCAGATACTTTCCGCCGGGTCCGTCGGTGGGAATATTGCCGGCCGGGGAAATGTGATCGGTGGTGATAAAGTCGCCGAAGACGGCCAGTGCCGAGGCGTTTTCAATGGGTTGAATCACGGGTGTTTCGGTGGAGAGACCATCGAAGAAGGGTGGATTTTGGATATAGGTGGATTCGGTGTCCCAGGCAAAGCAGTCCCCTTCGGCCACGGGTAGTTCATTCCACTGCGGATTGGCGGTAAAGATGTCGGCGTAGACCTCCCGGTAATAATCGCTGTTGGCGGCGATGCCTGCCACGGCGGCGAGTTCCTCTTTGGTGTACCAGAGGTCGCGGAGATAGACGTCGTGCCCGTCGCGGTCTTGGCCGATGGGATCGACATCAAGATCGATGTTGACCGTTCCGGCCAATGCGTAGGCGACGACCAGCGGGGGCGAGACGAGATAGTTCAGCTTGGTCAGCGGATAGACGCGCCCCTCGAAGTTGCGGTTTCCGGAGAGGACGGCCGCCACGGTCAGATTGTTCTGTTTGATCGCCTGATCGATGGCCTCGGCGCAGGGGCCGCTGTTGCCGATGCAGGTGGCGCAGCCGTAGGCGGCGACGTTAAAGCCCAGCGATTCGAGCGGTTGAATCAGGCCGGCGTCCCGCAGATAGCGCGTGGCCACCTGGGAGCCTGGTGCGAGGGATGTTTTGACAAAAGCAGGCACCTTCATGCCCTTTTCCATGGCCTTGCGCGCGACCAGACCCGCGCCGAGCAGGAGGGATGGATTGGAGGTGTTGGTGCAGGAGGTGATGGAGGCGATAATCACGGCGCCGTCTTTCAGGGTGCCGAATCCGGGCACGTCCACCCCGGTGTTGGGAGTGGGAACTTCCTGTTTAAATTCCTTTTTAAGTTGGGAAAGAGTGAGTTGTTCGTGGGGTTTGCGCGGTCCGGCAATGGTGGGCTCGACGGAGGAGAGGTCCAGTTCCAGCGTGTCGTTGTAGTCGGCTACGGTTTGTTCCTGCCGCCAGAGGCCCTGTTCCTTGCAATAGGCTTCCACGAGGGTGCAGTGCTCTTTGGTGCGTCCGGTTTCGCGCAGGTAGTCGATGGTTTTTTCATCCACCGGGAAGAAGCCCATGGTCGCGCCGTATTCCGGGGCCATGTTGGCGACCGGACAGCGATCAGCCAGGCTCAAAGCGGCAGCGCCTTCGCCGTAGAACTCGATGAACTTGTTCACCACGCCCTTGTCACGCAGCATGCGGGTCACCGTCAGCGCGAGATCGGTCGAGGTGACGCCCGGTTGCAGGCGTCCGTTGAATTTAAAGCCGATCACTTCGGGGGTCAGCATGGGAATCGGTTGACCAAGCATGGCGGCTTCGGCCTCAATGCCGCCCACGCCCCAGCCCAGTACGCCCATGCAGTTGATGGTGGTGGTGTGCGAATCGGTGCCGACCAGCGTGTCGGGAAAGGCCACGCCGTCACGCACGAGCACGCAGCCGGCGAGGTATTCCATGTTGATCTGGTGGCAGATGCCCAGGCCCGGAGGCAGGACGCGCAGTTTTTCGAAGGCCTGCTGTCCCCATTTGAGGAAACGGTAGCGTTCGGTGTTGCGTTCAAATTCCCGATCCACATTCTGTTTAAAGGCGCATGTCGAGCCCGCAGCGTCGAGTTGAACGGAATGATCGATCACCAGATCGACCGGAATCATCGGTTCGATGAGCGAGGGGTTTTTGCCGGCCTGCTTCATCGCGGAACGGAGTGCGGCCAGGTCCACCACGCAGGGTACGCCGGTGAAGTCTTGCAGGAGGACGCGTGCGGGCATGTAGGGCAGCTCCTCGCGCGCGGCGGTGGGCGTCCAGCGGCACAGGGATTGAATATGCTCGTGCGAATAGGCCGGATGCCCCTGCATGCGGACAATGGATTCGAGAAGAATACGGATGGAGAAGGGGAAGCGGGAAAAGTCGCCGAGACCGTTCTGTTCCAATTGGGCCAGGGAGAAGTAATTCACGGTGCCGCCGGGGTAGGTCAGTTTTGCGGGTTGAATGGTCGGTTTGCTCATCGGATACTCCTGCTTGGGTTAGTAAGGGAGCGCAACAATAGAAAGGTGGTGAAGGGGTGTCAAAGTTTTTGCATCTGTAACAGGTTGATTATAGCGGAATATCAACGGCATCTCTGCTGTTTTTCCCGGCAGGCTTCTCTCCCATCTTTCCCGATTTCCCGTGTTCACTCGATAGCAGAATCATGTTAATATCCGCGCGAATTTACAACCGATGAACAAGGAGTCTGATTTATGAACGTACTAATTCTCGGAACAGGGCCGGCGGGTTTGACGGCGGCCATTTATTGCGCGCGCGCCAGTTTGGCGCCGGTGATCATTGAAGGTACACAGCCGGGTGGCCAGCTCACCACGACCACCTATGTCGAGAATTTTCCCGGTTTTCCGGAGGGGGTCAGTGGATTGGAACTGATCAATGCCATGCGGGCGCAGGCCGAGAGATTCGGGGCTGAATTCAGGCAGGGGGATGTGGAATCAACGGATCTGAAGTCGGGTGCGCTTGCGGTGAAGTTGGCGGATGGCACGGTGCTGCATCCGAAAACGCTGATCATTGCCACGGGGGCGACCGCCCGGTATCTCGATTTGGAATCCGTGCGGCGCTTGACAGGGCACGGCGTTTCCGGGTGTGCCACGTGCGACGGTTTTTTTTATCGCGGTATGCCGGTGGCCGTTGTGGGCGGCGGCGACAGCGCCATGGAAGAGGCTCTGTTTCTCACGCGCTTTGCGTCAAAGGTCTATATCATTCACCGGCGCGATGCTCTTCGCGCCTCGAAAATCATGGCGGATCGTGTGTTGGCGCATGAGAAGATCGAAGTGGTGTGGAACAGCGTGGTGGAGGAGGTGCTGGCCGATGGCAAGGATGTGGTGACGGGTATCCGTCTCCGCGATGTGCAGACCGAAGCGCTGCGGGATTTGCCGGTGGATGGTGTGTTTATGGGCATTGGGCACACGCCGAATACAGGACCGTTCAAGGGCCAACTCGATCTGGATGAGAAGGGCTATATCATCACGCAGTTTACGCGTACCAGTGTGGCCGGCGTGTATGCTGCGGGTGATGTGCAGGATTCAATCTATCGTCAGGCAGTCACGGCTGTGGGATCCGGCTGCATGGCCGCCTTGGAAGCGGAACGATGGTTGCAGGTGCAATGAGTCTCCGGCTCGCGGGAACGCTTGCCCTCCGGCACGGACCCCGTTAATAGGGGGAGGCCTTTATCGGGGATCTCTGTATCCGACATTCGATGAATTGCTAGAGCAGGGCGGTGCTGAAATAGCGTTCGGCGCGATCGGGCAGAATGGTGACGATGTTGCCGGCGTGTTTTTTCGCGATCTGGCGGGCGCCCCAGACGTTGGCGCCGGAGGAAATGCCCACGAGCAGTCCGTATTGCCGGCCCAGTTGGCGGGTGGTTTCGATGGCGTCGGCATCGGTGACTTCAAAGACGTCGTCCACCATGCTCACATCGAGGATGTCCGGGATAAAGCCGTCTCCTATCCCCTGAATCTGGTGGAGTCCGGGCTCGTGGCCGAGCAGGGCACTGACGTTTTTTGGTTCGACGGCGAAAAGCCTGATGCCTGACTTGCGTTCTTTGAGGAATGCCCCGACGCCCTGGAGGGTTCCTCCACTGCCGATGCCGGAGACAAAGAAGTCGATGTTCCCGCCCGTTTGTCGCCAGATTTCATGGGCGGTTTCTTCGTAATGCACGCGCGGATTGTCAGGATTTTTGAATTGCTGAAGCATGATGGCGTGGGGAATTTCGGTGACGAGTTGTTCGGCTTTGGCGACGGCGCCCGGGATGCTTTCTTTGTCGGGGGTGAGCTCCAGTTCGCCGCCGAGGGCGCGTATCAGTTTTTTGCGTTCATCGCTCATGCCTTCCGGCATGACGATGATTACACGGTAGCCCTTGAGGCGTCCGACGAGGGCAATGCCGATGCCGGTGTTTCCGCTGGTGGGCTCGATAATGACGGCGCCGGGGGTCAGGCGTCCATCGCGTTCGGCCCCTTCAATCATGGAGAGGGCGACGCGGTCTTTGATGCTTCCTCCGGGGTTGAGAAACTCGGCCTTGGCATAGATCGGTTCGTCTTTGAGTCGGATGAGGGGGGTGTTGCCGATGAGTTCGAGAATGTTGTCGGTGAGCATGGGCGGGGCTCCGGGGTGGGTTACATGATTTTGAGTTTGGGTAAATCCTGGATGTCGATAACGCCGCAGACGCGTTTCTGTTCATCCAAAACGATGAGATCGTCGATGTTGTGGGCTTCGTAGATGTGGAGGACTTCGACGGCGAGGTGGTCTTCGCATACGGTGATGGGGTTGCGGGTCATGTAGTCGGCCACGCAGGCCTGGTCAATGTGCACCTCGTCGGTGACGTGCCGACGGAGATCGCCGTCGGTGAAGATGCCGAGGAGACGCTCTTCGTCATCCACGACGGCCACGGAGCCGGAACGTGCTTTGGTCATGGCCAGGACGGCATCTTTGACGGAGGCCTTTTGGGAGAGGCAGGCGATGCGCTCGCCGGTGCGCATGATGTCGCGTGCCTTGAGCAGGAGGGTGCGTCCGATGGATCCACCCGGGTGCAGGCGTGCGAAGTCTTCTTTACGGAAGCCGCGGGCTTCGAGCAGGACGATGGCGAGGGCGTCGCCCATGGCCAGGGTGGTGGTGGTGCTGGAGGTGGGGGCCATGTTGAAAGGGCAGGCTTCGCGGGTAATGGTGACGGGTATGGTTTCGTTGCTGTAGCGTGCGAGAGAGCTTCCGGGTACACCGGTGAGGGCGATAATGGGTACGCCGATGCGTTTGAGGTTGGGCAGCAGTCCGAGCAGTTCTTCGGTCTCACCGCTGTAGCTCATGGCGATGACTACGTCGTTGGGGCAGACCACGCCGAGGTCGCCATGGAGTGCCTCGATGGGATGAAGGACGATGGAGGGGGAGCCGGTGCTGGAAAGAGTGGCCGCCATTTTATGTCCGATGGGCAGGTTTTTCCCGATGCCTGTGATCACAATTTTTCCGCCGGCGCTCAGGGCTTTCAGGATGAGTTCAACGGAACGCCCGAACTCGAGTCCGATTCCATCGCGCACCTTCTGCATGGCTTCGATTTCCGTGTTGAACACCTCTTTGGCTTTTTCTGCGTATTTCAACGTTGTTCTCCTGCGCGGGTCATTGTGTTTGGACTTTTCAGAACCGGATGCTCCCATACCTTAATTTTCCAATGATTGGAAAATTATTCGCCACTTTTTCCAATGGTTGGAAAAAATGCAGGGGAGAGGTTTTTAGAAAGAGTCACGAAGGCGCGAAGAAGGAGAGATCAGAAGGATGTTCTCTCGCAAAGGGCGCGGAGAGCGTAGAGAAGAGGGAGCAAATTCGCCACAAAGATCACATGGAACTCAAAGAAAGAGGGGCATTGAGGCGGGGGCCTGTTCTCAACCTCTTCTATTCGTTGCTTTCTTTTCCGTGGCTCGATGTTTCTTCGTTGATTCGGGCGGCGTGATCGGAGAGGAGACGATAGAGTTTCTGCAGGTCTGGGTGTGAGGCGAGTGCGTCGAGGTGCGCGTGAATGGTTTTGGTGTCGCCGCGTTTGGCGGGTCCGGTCAGAGCGGCGGCGGCGCCGAGGGCGCGGACGTTCCGGAAGGTGGCCTGCATAAGGGGTGAAAAGGCCGTCCAGAAGTCATCGCGTGCGATGCCGGCTGCCTGGGCGGTTTGTTCTGCGGCGTGCAGAAGGGCGGTGAGCCCGGAGCAGGCGAGTACGGCGGCGGTATGGTAGGTGGTTTTGTGTTCCGAGAGGATTCGGCGCGGAATCATGCCGAGTGCCTCTGCGATTCGCTCAGCTGCCTGAGCGGCGGGTTCATCGCCTTCGATAAAGCAGAAGCTTCCGGGCAGGGAGAGGACGGCCTGTTCCACGGTGGCGAAGGTTTGCAAGGGGTGCATGGAGGCAATGAAACAGCCGTAGTGCTCCTTGGCGGGTTGCAGAATGTTGCTGCCCAGAGCGCCGGAGAGGTGCAGCACGATGGCGCCGCGCCGGAAGGCGCCCTGACGGGCGATTTCCTCGATGGCATCGTCACGGACGGTGAGGAGTACCAGGTCGGCGCGGGATGTCGCTTCGGTAATGGTGCAGATTTCGGGCGGTGGATTCAGGGTGCGGATGGCTTCACGGAGGCGTGCGGGATCTCTGCCGCCGAATGCGGCGATTTCGTAGCCGGCGGACGGAAGGAGACGGGCCATGGCCCGTCCGACGCGTCCGGGTCCGATCAGCGCGATATTTTTTGTATTCATGCGGAGGTCTCCAGTTCCCGATAGAGTTGCAGGTGTGCCTGAATCCAGGCTTGTTCGGAGAAGTCACGCCGTGCCTTTTCAAGGGCGCGGTGTGCAAGGGTGTCGAGGCGTTCGGGATGGTGAACAGCCTGTGCGAGGGCGTCGGCAAGGGCCGGGGGATCATCGGAAGGGATGAGGAGTCCGGTTTGGTCGTCGAGTTGGTCGGGTATGCCGCCGACGCGGGTGGCGATGACGGGTTTGCACGCAGCGATGGCTTCGAGGATGGAAAGGGGAAAGTTTTCAATGCGCGAGCAGAGGATAAAGACGTCGATGGCGCGGAAAAATTCATCGCGCGGGAGAAAGCCGGCGAGGGTGACGGCCTTGTCGAGGTTGTGTTGATGAATGAACTGTTGGAGGGCCGTTTTTTCGGGTCCGTCCCCGGCGATCAGGAGGCGGATGCGTGAGGCGGAGG
>JAQVYB010000178.1 GCA_028708815.1 Kiritimatiellia bacterium
GGAGCCTGTGAAGCAGGTGCGGATGGCGAATCTGGCGATGGTGGGCAGTCATGCGGTCAATGGGGTTTCGGCGTTGCATTCGGATCTGTTGCGTTCGCGTGTGATGAAGGATTTTTCGGATATTTTCCCAGACCGTTTTCTGAATGTCACCAACGGTATCACGCCGCGGCGCTGGCTGCTGATGTGCAACCCGGGGCTGGCGAATATCATCACTGCACGCATTGGCGATGGGTGGGTCAGGAACCTGGAGGAACTGCGCAAGCTGGAGGATTTCGCCGAAGATGCGACCTTCCGGCAGGAGTTCCGCCGCGTCAAGGCAGAGAACAAGCGGAAGCTGGCTGACTACATACTCGAAACGACCGGCCAGGTGGTGCACCCCGATTCGTTGTTTGATGTGCAGATCAAGCGGCTGCATATGTATAAACGGCAACTGCTGAATGCCATGCACATTATCGCCCAGTATTATCAAATTCTGGACAATCCGCGACAGCACTTTGTGCCGCGTACCTTTATCTTTTCGGCCAAGGCCGCGCCGTCCTATCACATTGCCAAGCTGGTCATCAAGCTGCTGAACAATCTGGGCGAAGTGATTAATTCCGATTCGCGGGTGGCTGGACGCATGAAAGTCATTTTCCTGCCGAATTACAATGTGACGCTGGCGGAGAAGATCATTCCGGCTTCGGATTTGTCGGAGCAGATTTCAACGGCGGGCCTGGAGGCCTCCGGCACCGGCAATATGAAGCTGGCCCTGAACGGCGCTCTGACCGTGGGTACCTGGGACGGTGCGAACATCGAAATCGCTCAGCACGTGGGCGAAGAAAACATCTTTATCTTCGGCAAGCGGGTGGAAGAACTGGATGCCATTAAGCGCACCGGGTACAACCCGTGGGATTACTACAACAACGATGAGCTGCTTCGGCGGGTTCTGGATTCGTTGAAGGGGCGTATGTTCTCCAGCGATGAACCGGGCCTGTTCAGCGAGCTTTTCAATGAGCTGACCTATCACGGAGATGCCTTCTATTATATGACTGATTTCCGGTCCTACATGGATATTCAGCAGGATATATCCAGCTTGTACGAGAATCAGGATGAATGGACGAAGAAGGCGATTCTGAATGTGGCCAGGATGGGCTGGTTTTCCAGCGATCGAAGTATCGGCGAATATGCGGAAAAGATATGGGGAGTGAAGGGGCGCCCCATTAATTTGGCCGATCATAAATAGCATTGCACCCGGTTTGCTCCGGTAATGAGGGTATGAGTATGAGTGAAAAGAATGCAACGTTGCATATGGGGGAGAAGGCTTACACGATTCCTGTTTTGGAGGGTGCGGCGGGCGACCGCTCGCTCGACATCCGCACCCTGCGGAAGGATACGCGATTCACGGCGTATGATCCGGGATTTGTGAATACCGCTTCCTGCAAAAGCGCCATCACATATCTGGATGGCGAAGCCGGTATTCTGCGATATCGCGGTTATGCGATTGAGGGTTTGGTTGAACATTGTTCCTTCATTCAGGTGGCCTATCTGCTGGTACATGGCGCGCTCCCTACGCATGAGGAGCGTGATCGCTTTGGTGAGCTGCTCAATCGACACTCCATGATTCATGAAGATATGCGGAATTTCTTTCGGAATTTCCCGGAGCATGCCCATCCGATGTCGGTGTTGTCGGCGATGGTGGTTTCCATGTCGGCTTTCTATCCGGAACTGGATGACACAGGTAACGAGGAAACAGACATGACCGTGACCCGTCTCCTCTCGAAAATGCGCACGATTGCGGCCTTCTCCTACAAGAAATCCATTGGAGAACCCTTTGTATATCCGAGTCATCGGTTCAGCTACTGTGATAATTTTCTGAACATGATGTTCAGTTCGCCGGTTAAAAACTACCAGCCGAATCCCGTGGTGTCCAGGGCTCTGAACAAGCTGCTGATCCTGCACGCGGACCACGAACAGAATTGTTCGACGTCCGCGGTGCGGCTGGTGGGCAGTTCCTTTGCCAATTTGTATGCGGCGATTACGGCTGGTATTTGCGCACTCTGGGGGCCCCGGCACGGGGGGGCTAATCAGGAGGTGATCGAAATGCTCACGCAGATACGGGACGCCGGCGGAGATGTGAATAACACGATTGAGCGGATTAAGGATAAAACATCGACGTTTCGGCTGATGGGTTTCGGACATCGGGTATACAAGACATATGATCCGCGTGCCAAGGTGGCCAAGCGCCTGTGCGAAGAGGTGCTTAATGCCCTGGGTATTCATGACGAGTTGCTGGACATCGCCATGAAACTGGAGGAGCGGGCGCTCTCCGATGACTATTTCATTACGCGGAATCTGTATCCCAATGTGGATTTCTATACAGGCATCATATTCCGGGCCATCGGCATTCCGACGAATATGTTCACGGTGATGTTTGCGATTGGGCGTACGCCTGGCTGGATTGCGAACTGGCTGGAAATGCGCGCCGACCCCACGATGCGTATTGGCCGCCCGCGTCAGTTGTATGTGGGTCCGGAGCTGCGTAAGGTGCCGAGTTTCATCAAGGAAGAATAAGTGCAGTCGCCGTTTTCCGGGATTGACAAATGCCGGAAGAATCATCATAGACTCCCATAAGTTCCCAAAGGATTGTTTTATGACGAATGAAACATCGTATAGCGTTGGAGATTCTCAGGAGTTCGGGTGGATTAAGGGCTCCAGTCTTTTCCGCCATTGGAACGGTATCAAAGAGGACATATTACGGCACAAGTGGTACGAGAGCGAAAAGGCCGGTTATGACATCGGTTGGGAGAAAGCCTCGGTAGATTGGATGGTTCGATACGGCCGCCGCCACTGATGGTCCGACATGTTCCTTGCAGACGGTGAGGCCAGCCCGGCGCCTGAAAAACAGGGATCGGTGTTCCCCGGGCGCGTTGCCGTGTCGTTGCGTAATGACCCCCTGTTTGGCGTCGCGTTTATGTCTAAAGGCCGCAAACGAAAGTACGATAAAGGCTGGTGGATTACTCAGCAGGATCGTTTTCAGATAACGGGGCGGTATCCCCCGCTTCCTTTTTGTGAGCGTCCGATAGCTTCCGTTTTGCCGGATGTCCTCCAGCGAATGGATATGAAGCAGGATGCCTGGTTGCTGCGGATTTCCGAGGTCTGGAGAACGTTGGCGGGGGATTCCGTGGCCACTTTTGCCCGTCCGGCTCTTTTCGAGAATGGCTATCTGACCGTGTATGTAAAACATAGCGCCTATTTGCAGGAACTTTCCCGTTATGGGAAATCGCAGTTGCTGAAAAATCTGCAGGATCATTTTGGTGCGAACCAAATCAGGCAAATTGTGTTGCGGCTGGAGCCCGACCCCGCGGCTGAAAGCAACGGGGCTTATCACGGGTGAAGCGATCTGATCCGACAAAATCTGATCGTTGAACTCGAGGTTGTGAACAGAATCTGTTGGGCCGGTCTGTGTTCAACGTCCGACGGATTTACGGTTCAGATGCTTGCCGCGCCCGCTTGGTCCGCCTCAGCTTCTTTGCTCTCCTGGAAGGCCTTTGCCAAATCGGGATTGAGTTTTTTCACCTGGTCGAAAGCGCGTGCCGCTTCATCAGGCCGCCCGCATTTTTCCTGTGCAAGGCTCAGGTTGAGCCAGGCGATGCTGTCTCTTGGTGCCCGGCGTACGGCCTCTTGGAGTGATGCGGCGGCTTTTTCGGCTTCACCCAATTCGAGTTGGCAACGGCCCAGATTCAGCCAGACGGTGGCCATCTCGGGGACACCGCGGGTCAACAGGCTGTAGATGCCCGCGGCGTGTTTGTAGTTTCCGTTGGCAAGCAGTAGAGCACCCCCTCCGATCAAATCTGCAGGTGGAGGTTGTGCCAGTACTCCGCCCAAGCTGTCTCGATAGGCGCTGATACGGTCACTCAGGATGGAAAGTCCTTTTCGTTTCAGGTCCTGATTGTCGATGATGGATTTGTTTGCGGGCGTACGGGGCAGGTAGATGGCGGTCAGGCCGTCAAAATAAATAAGCGCCCATCCATTCATGGCCAGCATTTTGGCTGTGAGCGGGGCTTGGCGATACGTGGTGTTGAGCACCATGGCTTCCGGTTCCCACTGCGTGTAGAAATCCTTCCAGGCGGTACCATTCAGGCCGGCAGCCAGATTGCGGTAAAAGTCAAGAGGGTACAGGCTAATGCGGGAATCAACAAAAATTCTTCGGTTGGGTTGCTTCCACGCGAGATAGCCGCCATCCTGTATGGTGTTGATTGTTCGCTCGGGCATGCCTTTGGTGTTCAGTGTGGCTACGGCCTCGTCTGTTGGAAAGGCGTGTGCGGCGATCCCGAAGCCGATCCCGCCAGCGTAACCATAACGGTTGTAATAGGCATTCGTGATGAAATACGTTAACGTAAAAAGGGCCAGTAGGAGGACCAGGACTTCGGATGCCCAGGCGGGAATGAGCCTGCTGGAGGATTTGCCCGACATGGATTCAACCACCGTATGGATGCTCATGGCCAGAAAAGGAAAGGCCATAATGGCAAAGAGGGGTGAAAAATAGAGGGAACGGATGACCAGAAAAGCCGTCATAATAGCCAGCGCTGTCATGCCGATGGGCAATTTTTCCTTTTGCATGACCAGGCCTCCCGCACCGATGATCAGGGCGAAGATGGGAAGGTAACGCAGCAGGGACGGAGCGAATTGATCGGAAAATGGCGAAATCCAGGAGGTCACATATTGCGCCGACGGATTTCCCAGCGAGGCCAGAACGGCGGCATGGAGGCCGGTTAGGTAGGGGTTGAACAAGGTGATGAGCAGAACTGCCGCCGTTAGGATCAGCAGGGAGGTGAATTTCATGGAGGCGGCCAGACTTTTTCCTTTTCGCCCCTTGGCAAAATAATTCTGTGCCAGAAAGACAATGCAGATCACAGGGCCCCAGAGAAAGGTGGAACTGATGTTGGTCCAAAGCAGTTGGGCCGTAAGGAGAATGGGGATGGCGATAACGGGCCTGAATTTGCCGGAAAAAATCATGATGAACAGCGCGCAGAAGAAAAGAGAGAAAACGCCTGGGGACAAAAGAAACACGGGTGCCAGAATCCATGCACATAAAATCAATGCGAGTGCGGTGGCGGTGGTCGTGGCCCAGCGGCGTGCAAGGGGAAGCAACATGATAAATGCGGCGATCACGGCCAGTATGTTGAGCAGGACAGCCAATGGCGCTCCGCCAAGTTGCCAAATGCGGTAGAGCATCAAATCATACAGCCAAGAGGTGTTGACCCAAGGGGTCTCGGCGTGTGACCAGGAAAAAGTGTCCGGATGGAGAATGCCGCTTTCGGCGATGGCGCGGCCGGAGGCCAGATGCGTCCAGACTTCGTCGTTGGCCACGGTTCTCAGGCCGATTACGGCCAGAGTAATCAGTGCGGCCGCAATCGCCACGTTTTTTAGCAGATTGCCGCCTGTTGCGTTTGTACTGTTTGTCATGATCCGGCCTCCTTGATGCGGTTTGCTTGATAGAAACTGGAAAAGCCTAAACAAAAAAAACTTTTTTTCAATACTTTGCTTCATATCTGTTGCGTGAACGGTAAGATGGGTGAAGCGGGTGAGAGGGGGGTAGCGGGATAGGTGTTTTGCGCTTGTTGGACGGTGGGGTCGGGGAAAACGGTATGCATAACGTAAAAAAACACGTTTGGCGTTGGGTGCTCTTCGCGGGGTTGGTTCTCTTCTCCTGCTTTCTTTCAGCGTGTTCGGGTGGTTCCTCTTCGCCGGAGGGGCGGCAACCGGGAATGGTATACATTCTTTGTCCGGATGATGCGGCAGAGCGTTCGGAGTGGATGGTTAAGGTGTTGCGCGAAACGTTTCCTTCCGCAATCTGGTATAGTCCGGACGAGTTTTCCACGGCGGAGCATGTTTGTCTGGCGGAAGGCCATGTTATGCTGATTGCCGATGCGGAGCATTTCCCTGTGTATTTGTGGCATCCTCTGGAGAGGTATGTCGAGTCCGGTGGAAGGGCTGTTTTTTGGGGGAGCCGTCCTTTCGGAGCGGGGCATTCAGGTGGGCTGACTGCGCAATGGAAGGCGATTGCCGGGGAATCTGTTGAGATCCCCGGCGGTTCCTCGATTCAGCGTTGGAGCAGTCGGTTGGCGGATGGGGAAGAGGCAGGCACGCTGAGAATCGTTCGTCCCGACGACGTGCCTTGGGAAGCCGTCGAGGTGACGATGGACGACTTTCGCTCGCAGAATCTTTTGATCAGTCCGGCATGTGATGGGGCTGGCTGGAACGCGGAGGCTTTGTGTTTTTATGCCTACGGCGATTCTAATACGACCCGACTTGTTGTGCGGGTGGAGTGGGATGATGGCACCCTATGGCAGGCGACGGAGGAGCTTGATCGGGAGTGGCGGCTGCATGTCATTCCGCTATCCCGCTTTCAACCAGCGATGCCCTCCGGCGAAGAACCTGCTGAAACCTGTGCGCAGACAGGGTCCGTGAGGCACCTGATTATCGGGCTGGATAATGAGGTTGCGCCGCAAGGACCGGGCAGGCACGTTTATGGGTTGTCCGATCTGCGGTTGCTTCTCGAGGATCCCGCGATTTCTGTACGTGAGCCGGACATTCCCATGCTTTCGCCATCGTTTAACCGGGCGAGCACGGAAACCTCTCTGCTTCAGTCACTGCAGGATGACGGGCAGTATGAGTTGCCACGTTTGGTACGTTATGAGAGTCCTGTGCCTTTGAGAAAGCAGATAGACGCCTCGGGCACGCGAAGTCTCCGGTCCATACCACTCTTCTATGGTATGGATCGCTTGACAGGGGAGGTGAATGGTTGGCCGGCGACGGTTTTTGTGGAGTCGTTTCCCGGCACGCGTTACGGTGTGTGGGGATGGGTTGGTCTGGATGCCAATGAGCGCAACAGGCGGTGGATAGGGGATTTGCTTTCAGACTGTGCGGCACGGGTGAGTCAGGGTGTTTTTATTACAGATACTCCTGTCATCTCTCCCGTGATTTCAGGGAATGAATTACTGGAGGTAGAGGTGAACTGGGTGGCGCCGTTGGATGTGGGCGGACGTATTCGGGTGACCGGTGAGTTGCTGGCAGGTGATGGACGCCGCCTCAGACGGGTCACCTCATCCATGCTGAGTGCTTTGGATATGACCCGTCCGATTCATCAAACGAAAATCAATCTGGGCAGAATGCCTGCTTTGCAATCCGGCGTACAGGATTATGTTGTCCGTTTGGCATTGGAAGATGTCTCTGCGTCGGACCAGATCTATGATGAAATCACTCATCCGATTAAAGTGGAAGGCGCTCACCCGAACGCGGAATTGCCCTGGCTTAAGTGCTCGGGTTCGCGGTTTGTTTCCGAGCGCCAGGCGGTGTATATCATGGGCCTGCGCTATGTCCCGACGGCGCATCTTATGCTGCCGCAGGAACCGGCAGGGCGTTGGCTGGAGGCCCCGTGGTTCGATCCGGAGCAGGTGCAGCTTGATATGGAAAAGCTGGCAGACTTGATTATCAATGCCGTTTTGGTTCCCTGTAGCGACCCCGCTCAGGTGGAGGGGCTGCGCTACCTGATTCACGAAGCGGGTCAGCGTGGGATACGGGTGGCGCTCGAACTGGGAGGACTGTCGCCCGTTCA
>JAQVYB010000025.1 GCA_028708815.1 Kiritimatiellia bacterium
CTGCCAGACGGTCTTGTGTTTGCCCCACCGGCCCGCCGAGATCAGCTTCCCCTTGCCCGCCCCGAGCAGGCGCAGGCCGGTCACCGTGAATTCACGGGCAATGACGATCACCACAATCCAGGCCGGAAGAAGCGGAACTCCCGGATAACACGGCAACTGAATTTCCACAAAACTGATCAGAGCAACACAGACCAGAATCTTGTCGGCGAGCGGATCCATCAGCTTGCCGAAGGAGGAAACCCCGTATACGTTGCGCGCGAGGTAACCATCAAAATAATCCGTCATGGCGGCCAGCAAAAAGACCAGCAGGGCCAGACTCTTGCCGAAAGGCATTGGCAGAGCCAGCAGAAGAAGCAATATAACGGCGGCAATAACCCGGCTGACGGTGAGTGTGTTTGGAATATTCATGACAGTCTCGCTTAGGGGGAGTCCAGATAGGGTTCGGCGGGCTCCTCAATCACGATCCCACTCCGGTGCAACTCCCGGCCAGACGGGGTGGGTCGTTCTCTCAGGGCAGACGCACAACTTTTGATTCCAAAGACAAACAGGGCAATCACCAGAACCAGGGCAAGGAGAAGTCCCCCCGCCACCAACCATTTCTTCAGCTGTTCCCCGGAGATATGCACTGGAATGTTTTTGGCCGCCGTGACAACCTTGCCCACCTGCTGCTGTACGGCTTCGGAAAATTCCGCCTTCAACTCGGAACGGGATGAAGACGAAGGCGGAGGCGACAATACGGGCGCGCCCTTTTTCTTGAAGGTTTTTTTGCCGATTTCATTCAGGATGGCCTCCTGATCAAAGCCGAGAAACTCCGCGTACAACTTGATGAATCCCTTGGCATAAATCGGCGCACCAAGTGCTGAAAAATCATCTGCCTCGATGGCGCGGACGTGCTTCTCCATCATATGAGTGGCAGCCCCCACCTCCGAGATGGAGAGCCCACGGGCCTCCCGGGTGGATGCAAAGCGCTGTCCGACGGTTTCCGCGGTCTTACCGTTCTGTGTCGTATTCTTCTCCGGCGTCATTCGTTGGAATATCTCCATCCAGATCAATCAAAATATCCCGCGGGTCTGACCCGTTCGGGGGGCCGACAATACCGCGTTCCTCAAGCATATCCATTAAGCGGGCTGCTCTTGTGTACCCTATCCGCAGGCGACGTTGCAATGATGAAGTGGAAGCTCTGCGCGTTTGACGCAGAATCTCAACGGCCTGCTCCAGCAGTCCGTTGTCCTTTTCATCGTCCTGTTCCGGCAAATCCACCGGCGTGTTTTCAATTTTCTCCTTGATCGCGGATTCATACTGCGGCTCGCCCTGGTTTTTCCAGAAATCCACAATTTCATGAATTTCACGATCGGTGGTCATCGTGCCCTGCGCCCGCACCAATTTACCGGTTCCGGGGGGAAGAAAGAGCATGTCGCCCTTGCCAAGCAGGGTATCGGCGCCGTTTCCGTCGAGAATGGTCCGGCTATCCACCTTTTGAGCCACCTGAAAGGCGATCCGGGCGGGAAAATTGGCCTTGATCGTTCCGGTAATGACATTGACGGACGGACGCTGCGTGGCAATGATCATGTGAATGCCGACCGCCCGCGAAAGCTGCGCAAGCCGCGCAATGGCGTTTTCAACATCGGCCTGCGCCACCATCATAAGGTCGGCCAGCTCATCGATAACAATGACAATGTAGGGCAGGCGATCGGGTTCTTTCTTCGGTGGACGGGGAGCCGGAACCTGCGCCGATTCCAGTTCGCCTTCCGAGAACAATTCTTCCTGTTTGGCAATGGGGCGTTGATTGAAGGCCTGAATATTCCGTACGCCGACCCGCGAAAACAGCTTGTAGCGCTTCTCCATCTCGTTGATGGCCCACCGCAAACCAAGCGCCACCTTTTTAGGATCGGTAATCACGGGCACCACCAGATGCGGCAGCTCGTTAAAAAAGGAAAACTCCACCATTTTCGGATCCACCAGCATCAGACGCAACTGATCCGGGCTGCGCGACATAAGCATGCCCGCCAGCAACGAATTCATACAGACGGATTTGCCCGAGCCCGTGGCCCCCGCGATCAGCAGATGAGGCATTTTGGCCAGATCCGCCACAATATCGTGCCCGCTCACATCCTTCCCCAGCACCAGTGGCAGGGCCGCTTTCGAAGACTTCCACGAGTTACTCTCCAAAATCTCGCGCAGAAACACCATGGTGGAAATCTGATTGGGCACTTCAATACCCACCACGCCTTTCCCGGGAATGGGCGCCTGTACCCGCACGCTGACGGCCTTCATGGAAAGCGCAATATTGTTGCTCAGTCCGGTGATTCGCTCCACGCGTATGCCCGGCGCGGGAAGTACTTCGTAACTGGTCACGACCGGCCCCACCTCTGCGTGCGTGACTTCCGCTTCAATGCCGAACTGTGCAAGCGTGGACTCCAGGATGCGCGCGCTGGCCTCCGTATCCATGCCCGCGTCGCCGCCCTGCTTCGCGGGAACAGGATCCAGCAAATCGAAAGGCGGCAGTTGATAATCCGTGGCGCTCAGGGCCGGCAACGGCTGATCCTCCTCGGCACGCGCCAGCTCTTCTGCCGGCGAGGACGACTCCTTTTTCGGCTTGGGCTTCTTTTTCTCGAACAAGCGCTTGAGAGAAGCGGACGCCTTCTCCGGTTCGACCTTCTTCAACGGCTCCGGTTTGACCACCGTTGTCTTTCTGGCGAGGTCACGCCCCCGGGCCTGCATGGCCTTTTCGAGTTTACGCCGTTTCTTCTCGAGATCCTGGGCCTCGCGCTCAAGCAGTTCCTGCGCTCCGCGTCGATGCGCCATCCACCTTTTTACATAATCCGGAATGGTCTTAAACCACTCCGCAACCTGCACCAGAAAGGCCAATGATTCGATTTCAAAGAGAAAGACCGCACAAACCAGCAGAGTTACAACGGAAATAATGGCCGTACCGGCCGTGCCCAAAAAACGCACAAACAAATTCTGCGCGAGGAGCATGCCCAGGATACCGCCCGGGGAAGCGATGTTCAGCCTGCGCATAAGCGGCGACCACAATTCCTGCTGAAGCTCCACCAGACACGTCAGCGCCAGAATCAGCATCAGCATCCAAACGGCTTTGCTGCGCACGCGACCGGTACGTTTAAAAAGCAAAAAGAATCCCTGCGCGGAAACGGCCAAGGCCACCGGCCAGGCGCACAACCCGAACAGCATAACCAACAGATAAGAAATCCAGGCGCCAAGCGGGCCGATCAGGTTGGTCGGCGGGGCATTGGGAGGACTCTGAACGAGAGAAATATCCCCCGGATCATAGGAAATCAACCCCAGCAGCAGAAAGGCCCCGAGTGCAAGCAAAATCATGCCCGAGGCGTTATGCCAACCCGTGTGACGGGTCTCTTTAATAATATTTGCCATGCGCGCACCTTATCAGATTGATAAAATGAAGCAAGATATTGCGTCGCAGGCTGTGGGAATGAAATAAGAACCCTTTTCGCGGCCCGCAGAAACGCTCGTTCTCCGGCTTTTGCATAAAGCAATCCGTCATCCCGGCCAGGCACCCAGGTCACGCCCGTCCTCATTGACGGCATCTTTTGGGTTGTTGTGCACCCAACACCTGACGGAGTGTTAGCGCAGCAGCAGTACCGGGATGTCTGATTTGGAAATCAGTTGCGTCGTGGTACTTCCCAGAATCATCTCACGGATACGGCTGTGCCCATAAGCCCCCACCACCAGCAGGTCACAATCATATTCGGCGATAGTGGCCAAAATGCGCTCGAGGGCATCACCGTCCTCGGTAATGACATTGGCCGTCATGCCATAGCTCTGAATCAGGGCCAGACCTTCATCGGCAACCCGTTGGTTCTGCTCGGGACTCACGCCATCCGCCACACAGATCATCACCAGCTCACACTCATTGGCCTTGGCCATTTCCGTAGCCATGACCAAGGCTTCGCGGGAGTGATCACTGCCGTCGTAGGCACTCAGAATCCTTGAAACGGGTTTGAAAACGGCAGGGGTCACCAGGCAGGGTTTGCTGCTTTGACGCGCCACGCGTTCGGCTGTGGATCCGATCATCCCGCCAATCCAGGCGGCATCTTCACCACGCTGACCGAGAATCACCAGATCGGCATCGGATTCCTCATCCAGCAACACCGTGGGTGGATGGCCCATGCACACGCGGATGGGAGCCTTCACGCCCTGTGATCCGGCCAGTTTGGTGAACGCCTCGGAAATGACCTCCCCCTTCTTCTCGGTGACCTCGCGAAACAGATGAAGCTGCGTGCCGAAACTTTCGGCCCCGATCCACCCGGCATTGTCCACCATTACCGGCCCTTCCAGCATGCGCGAATCCAGCACATGAATGCCCGTCACGCGGGCCTTCGCCAGACCCGCAAAATAAAAAGCATATTCACAGGCTGTTTTTGCATAATCCGAACCATCTGTACCCACTAGAATGTGCTGCATGATAAGCCCCTTTACATTGTATATTGTTGGTTTATCTTGTACGTATCGTATACCTGTGATGAAATGATGTCCAGTAAAGAGAATGGATCCCTGAAGATCGGGCTCACAGCCCACGGAGCGCCATGGATAAAAAAAGCCCCCCTTCAAAGAGCGTCATTTCCGGACGACTTGGCGTGGCGCTGGGAGGCGGGGGCGTGCGCGGTTTTGCACATGCCCTGGTGCTGGAGATGCTGGACGAACTGGGCCTGCGCCCCGCCATCATAGCAGGCACCAGCATGGGTGCCGTGGTCGGCGCACTCTATGCATCGGGGGTACCTGGCCGCAAAATCAAGGAACGCATTCTTCGCCACACCATTTCGCGCAGCGCCGTCTGGAAAGAAGTGCTGGAAAAGAAAAGCGATCTGCTGAATCTGTTCAACGCGATTTCGCTTGAACTGGGCCGAGGCGGACTGCTCAGCACGGACCGCTTTCTGAAGTATGTCTTTCGGGAGATGCAGGACGCCTGCTTCGAGGACATGCAGATCCCGCTCCTGGTCATTGCCGCAGATTACTGGCGCGGCGAAGAAGTAATTCTGCGTTCGGGCGCCCTGCTGCCTGCCGTGAAAGCGAGCATGGCCGTGCCAGGTGTTTTTGCGCCCGTGAAACTGGATGGCCGCATCCTGCTGGACGGCGGCATCGTGAATCAGGTCCCCTACGACCACTTGAAAGACTGCGATGTCACGATCGCCGTAGATGTCACGTCGGAACGCCTTCCGGACAAAGAACACCCCGTTCCAAATCTCGTGGAATCCATCCTGGGTTCGTTTGAAATCATGCAGGAAGAGGTGATAAAAAGAAAATTAAAGGAATCCCGACCGACGTTCTATCTGCACCCGCACATTCAGGATGTGGGCGTGTTTGATTTCGATAAAGTGGAGGAGGTCTTCGAGCAATCCCAACCCGCGGTGGACTCCCTGCGCCAGGAATTGACGCACGCCATGAAACTAAATCCTAAGGAATTACAGGCCTGACCCACTGCTGAATACCGCCCATGAACAGAATCCACCTTGCAAGAGCACTCCTGATCCTGACGGCAGCATGGTCGGCCACAGTCACCCGTGCCGCCGACCCGTATACGAACACCCCCGACGCAGATGAAACGGCCGCCGTTCAACACCTGATTACACAATGCTATGACGAATATCTGGAACGCCCGCCCGACGCCGGCGGGCTTGCCACCTACACCCGCTACCTGCTCAAAGAGGGAAAAAATGAAGAGTGGCTGCGGGAGATGCTCGCCGCCTCGCCGGAGCACCAGGCCGTTCTGCGCCTGCACCAACAGAACGCACAACGGCGCACCAACCTGCGGCTCGCCGGACTGGTGCTGGCCATCGCCCTGCCTCTCTCCATCCTGGCGGCCCGAAAAGGCCTGTTCAACAGCCTGAAGCGAAGGGCCGATGGTTTTCTAAACGCCATCCCGACCACCCAGGCAAAATCCGCTGTGCATTTTATCTTTCGGCACCGCGTCCTCCTGATCGGCGCGGTGTTCACGGTTTGCGTTCTGCTGGAATGGCATGGCTATTCCATCGGCCTATGGGACGAATTCATCCGCGAAAAAACGCCGGACTATTCATTCTTCTCCGTCGGAAAAAACCGAGCCATACGTTCCGATGAATGGCTGGTCTCCACCCCATGGTGCCTGGCCCAAACACAAACCATTCCCCGCTTCCCATCCGTGAATCATCGCCTCTATACCGACGGCATGTACATGAGCCTATGTACGCCGAACGCACCCGTCCTGAATGCCACGGCCATTGGTCAGGCACACCACTGGGGCTTCTTTCTTTTCGGACCCGCTCGCGGACTCGCGTGGAACTTCGGAATCCGCTATCTCGGCCTCTTCCTCCTGGCGCTGGAATTTTTCCTGATTGTGCTGCAGCGAAACCGTCTCTTGGCTTTTTCCGGCGCCCTCATGATCGTTCTGGCCTCCCCCACGCAGTGGTGGGACACCACCGTGCCGTATCACCTGCTCTACTTTTTTGGATGCTGCGTCGCCTTTTGGCACCTCCTGCGCCCGAACCACCCGCTCAAAACAATGCTTTGGACGGTTCTTTTTCTTGTATGCCTTTCATCGTTTCTGCTTCTGCCGTATCCGCCTTTTCAACTCCCGCTTCTTCCGGCAATGGCATTGGTTTGCTTCTGCTTCATCAGAAAAAAACAGGAACCGTTTTTCAACGCCACGCGCGTGATCTCTTTGTCGGCAGTCTTGCTTGTGCTCCTGGTTGTGATTGGGCGCTTCGCGGCGGATAATGGCGCCGGGCTGCTGCAGCTGGCGCAAACCGTTTATCCGGGGGCCCGCGTGGCCACCGGAGGCGACTGGACCCAACTGGACAACCTGATCAAGCCCTTACTCAGCCTATACTTCCCTTTCCGGGAACCACTCTTTTCCAACGCGTGTGAAATGAGCATGTTTCTGGTCCCCTTTCCCGCCCTTCTCCTGATGACTCCCCGCCTGCTGCGCCGCGCCAAAAAAGGCCTGCAGAAACAACTCTTCATTCTGTTCATTGCGCTCGGTTGCCTTCTGATGGCATGGGGGCTCTTTCAGTGGCCCGTCTGGGCGGCCAGAATGTCCCTGCTCTATCTGATCCCGGCATCGCGCGCCTGGGTCATCAGCGGTTTTTTTCTGCAGATCGCCACGCTGATCGGGCTCTTTTTAATCCACCGGGACCATCTCTCTCCGGGGCCACGCATCTCGATGATCATCGCCGGGGCAACCGCCTGCGTCCTTCCGGTTTATCTCCTGCTGAATCGAGCCGCCTATGGCTATTACTTCCCCAACGGCCCGTCTCTGACCGGTCTTTTCCTGGCGGGGGGCGCCACCCTCCTTTTCGCCCTGCTGAACGCGGGCCTCCTCCGAGGGCACATACGCCTCTTCTCCACCGCACTCATTCTTTATTCGCTGATTGCAGGCACAACCGTCCATCCGCTTAGCCGGGGCATCAGCCCGATTATGGACAAACAACTGGCCGTGACTGCCCGTGCCCTGCAGGCACAGAACCCCTCGGCCAAGTGGATCGAAATCGGCGCATGGCCGGTCTTTTCTCAATATCTCACGGCACTCGGTTTGCCGGTGATTACAGGCGTGCACGCCGTACCAAACACCCGTTTCTGGCGGCGCTTCGATCCGGATGGCCGTTATGAGGCGTGCTACAATCGGTATGCCCACGTGGTTGTGCGATGGACCCATGAAAAAACGCCCCGCTTCGCCAATCCTTCAGGCGACCGCCTGGATTGCTTCCTGCGCACAGAGGACCTGCAAAGCCTCCCCGGTCCGATCCTGATTATATCCTCCGACGACCTGCCCGCCCCACCCTTTAAACGGGTCGCCCGCCTGGAGATGGACCACCTATCCATCTATCGCCTTGCCCCGACCAGCCAGACAGGAGAAAAGCCCTGAGATGGATTGAATCTATTTAATTCTTCTTTTCGGGTACCTGGATTTTCCGCTAGTGAAACGGCTGGTTCTGTTCAAGAAGCTCTGAACCAACATCAATGTGATGATCTTCTATCATCCCCTTCAGGCGACGCGCAACCCGCACAGACCCGGGACGTATAATCAGAACGATATACTGCTCATCCCTATGCGCAGCCACCCTGGCAATCATTGCTGCAAGCGGCGTGTCGGCCTGGTTTAATTCGCTGACCTTAACCGTTGCCTCTCCCGGATACAGCGTCAACTGATCCGCATGTACATCGATATATAGAGGTTCTTTTTCTTTTTGGCTGAACAGCGGAACGTCCCAGTCCGAGAATGCATCACGAGTCCTTTTAGCGGGTGAATCAGAAGCCGCATAAACATCCGGCACACCGTTTGAATCAAATGTGATCGGGTCATCTGCTTCGAGTAATTCATAGTCAACCTGAGCGAGAGCGCACCATGCCAATGCCTGTGCTTTTTTGAACACAGCAAAACTGTCATCACGCACAAGGAACGATACAATATCCGTTTCCTTATCCAAACCCGTCAGCAGGAGAATATACCAGCTCATCGAAGTCTCGGATGATAGCTCAGCGTTCTGATCCTTTTTTCTCCTCAGTAATGCCCCCCACTCGGAAGGGCTGTGCTCAGCAAGATCAACCTCATCCCCGACCAATCCCACCTGCCCTTCAGAAATACGAAAGAGTTTATTACTGCGGCATTCAATGTATATGCGTGCCTTTTTTTCCGGAGCGGGCGCCGTCGCTAAATAGTTTTCGATGGCACGCTGTCTGATTTCTGCGCACAATTCATCGTCCTTCTCGCTGCATTTTTGCGCCAGCGCCTCTCGAAATGATTTATCCAGCAGAATGTCTGCAAGCAGGCCCCCGGCACCTGCATCGAGCCTTCGCAACTTTTCTGCCGGGATGATGTTCGGAGCGATAGGCGTCTGACGAAGGATTTCCAGCAACTCGCCATGCGTGAATGACTCGGTATACACCGCAATAATCCGATCTCTGAGCGCTTGACGGCTAAATTGTTCCTGAAGAAAATCGTGTGCCACCTTATGAAGGACATCGGACTGCATGTCCGGCGGCATGGCTTCTTCGGCTTGAGCCATCCTAAATATCGAGGATCACATCGTCGCTGCGGTGATCCTGCCCCTGCGCATAGGGCACCGTCTTGTATTCGGTCACGCTGCCGAGTTTGCGCAGAATTTCACCGATGCGGTCCATCGCCTCTTCGCAGGAGTCAATCAATTCGGGATCCCCCTGATAATTCATCTTCATCATGGCCAGATTGGCCATTAGAATCTGCGCGGGCTGGCCCAAATGATGACAGGCCGCGCCAAGTGAAGCGATCATCGCTTTCTGCTGCTCGGCTTTCTTGCGGTCGCTGATGTCCACCAATGAGAGAACCAGGCCCCGCATAATGCCATCGTTATCAAAATTACAGGCGATGGATATTTCCGCCTCGAAGGCCGTGCTGTCCTTCCGAAGCATCTGCGTTTCGGCGGTGGAGTTTTCACCGGAGTCCTGCACAACCTGCAACAGTTGCTGGCACTCCATCGGATCCGCCCAGATGCGGATCGCCGCATTGCCCAGCAACTCCCCGGAATAGTCATACCCCAACATGCGGACGGCAGCCGGATTAAGGTAGGTAATGATGAAATTGGTGTCCAGAATGGCAATCCCCGTCCCCGCATTTTCCACGGCACAATGCTCGCGACGAAACATTTCCTCCATGTGGCGCCGCGCCGTAATATCGTGGTTGATGCTGTAGACATAATGGCGGTCGCCCAGTTCCACCGGCACCATGCGCGAGGCGACGTAATTTTCAATTCCGTCGGGGCGGCTCCAGGAAAAAATCCGCTCGAAGTCATCCTCCTCCCCGCCCAGCCCCGTCGAACGCGAAGGCACCGGCTCGATAAGCTGCTCGATATCGGCCCGCATCAACTCCTGACGGCTGCGCCCGGCCATGCGCACATAGCTGTCATTGCACATAATCAGTTTCGGGCGGCCCCCTTTCAAAGAAGACTGCTCGAAAAGCGCCAAGCCATCTGTGGAATAATCAAACAGCGTTAGAAACTTCACTTCCATGGCGATACGTACATCGTCATCGGAATTCCCCGCGCTCTGCGGATGGAATAGAATACAACTCTCTCCTGAACCGGTCTGAACACAACTGATCACGAGCTGAAAAACCGCATCCGGATCCCGAATCAACGCCTGCTCCTGCATGACAAAGGAGATTTTTTTCGTGCGTTCCCGGAGCAGTTTCCACTCCGGCGCGGTGGTGTGCGTGAACCAATCGCTCAATCGGGCCCCCTGCAATTCCAGCAGTGAAACGCCCAAATAGCTCAACGCCTGTTCGTTGGCCCGGCGAATGACACCCTCCCGATCCACCACCAAAGCCCCGTCGTGGATGGACTCAAGCAACGCATACATTCTGTCCATAAAAGCTCCCCCGATCCGGTGGTTCATCTTTTTGCCACATGTCCCTTTAAAAAAAACCATTCACATTCTATACTCCTACGCATGATACCGCAATGGATAATCGAACGTAAGCGTGACGGACACGCTCTCTCCGAAGAAGAGATACGGTTCTTCATCAACGGATTCACCCTCGGTGAAATCCCGGATTACCAGATGGCCGCCATGGCAATGGCCATTTACCTCAAAGGCATGAACCCGGCGGAAATCGCCATCCTCACCGACACCATGATGCGCTCAGGCGACGTGATCGATACCTCCGCCATAACCAAACCCAAGGTGGACAAACACTCCACCGGCGGCATTGGCGACAAGGTCTCGCTGATCCTAGCGCCCATGGTCGCCTGCTGCGGCGTCGCCATCCCCATGGTTTCCGGGCGCGGGCTCGGCATCACCGGCGGCACACTGGACAAACTCGAGGCGGTCGAGGGCTACCGATGCGATCTCTCCACCGAGGAATTCCTGCGCGTGGTGGATGCCTGCGGATGCTGCATCACAGGGCAAACCGGCTCGCTCGCCCCCGCCGACAAGAAACTCTACGCCCTGCGTGATGTCACGGCCACCGTGCCCTCCATTGCCCTCATCACCGCCAGCATCATGTGCAAAAAAATGGCCGAGGGTATTGATTCACTCGTGCTGGACGTCAAATGGGGTGCAGGCGCCTTCATGAAGACCGTGGCGGATGCCCGAATCCTGGCCAACAGCATGGTCTCCGTCGGACGCGAAATGGGCAAAGGCGTCTCTGCCCTGATTACCGACATGAATCAACCGCTTGGACGCTGCGCGGGCAATGCCCTCGAAATACGCGAAACCCTGCAATGCCTCGCCGGAGAACCGTGCGACGACCTGATGGAAGTCACCATGGCCCTGGCTGAGCGCATGCTCCTGCTGGCCAAAAAGGCACCCGACGCCCCCGCCGCACGCCTCATGCTTCAGGCCACCCTTGATTCCGGCGAGGCGCTGGCAAAATTCAAGGAGATGATGCGCCTTCAGGGCGCCAATGTCGCCATGCTGGATGAGCCCGACCGGCTCCCCACAGCCGTCTTGCAGAAAGACTTCAACGCCCTGCGGGGCGGCTTCATCTCCGGCATCAGCGCGGATCACATCGGGCGCGCCTGCCTCACCATGGGCGCGGGACGCAAACGCACCGACGACACCATCGACTTCGCCGTCGGCATATCCAATCTCGCCAAGATCGGCGATCAGGTTGAACCCGGTCAACGCCTGCTCACCCTGCACGCCAACGATGCCTTCAAACTGGAAGATGCCGAACACCTGGTGGCTCAGGCCTTCACCTACGCCGATGAACCCGTCGCGCGCACCCCGCTGGTCGCCGAACAAATGGGATGATTACCCGGCTGCGGCGTGAAACGAACCACGCGCCGCAGTCCTTTTTTTTGACACCGTAACAAAGGAGAGCGCCATGGATTATCAGGAACTGGACAACGCACTGCAGGCCGTAAGGAAACGCTGGCCGGAGGCACGCCCGGCATGCGGGCTGATTCTCGGTTCCGGCTGGAGCGATGTCGCGGAGGCCTTTACTATTCGCGACACCATGCCCTACACCGATATACCCGGCCTTGGGGCCACCGGTGTGGTGGGCCACGCCGGTCGCCTCGCCCTGGCCGAATATGCCGGGAAGGAGACGCTTATCTTTCAGGGACGCCGCCACTGGTATGAAGGGGTCGGCTGGACGCCCATTGCCATTCCTGTTTATCTGCTCAAACAGCTCGGAGCCTCGATGCTGCTCGTGACCAATGCCGCCGGCGGCATCCGCGAAGATCTCCCCCCCGGAACGCTCATGGCCCTGGACGACCACATCAATTTCCTCGGCAGTCATCCGCTGATTGGAGCGCACGACCCCGTGTGGGGCCCCCGCTTCCCCGATCAGACCTTCATCTACAAACCCGAACTGCGGGCGGCCATGGACCGCGCCGCCAAGGCTGCGGAGGTCCCCCTCAAACACGGCGTCTATCTCGCCGCATCCGGCCCCACCTATGAAACCCCCGCCGAAATTCAATTCTATAAACGAATCGGCGCCGATGCCGTAGGCATGTCCACCGTACCCGAAGCCCTGCTTGCCAATGCGGCGGGCCTGCGTGTCGCCGGCCTCTCCTGCATCACCAACTTTGCCGCCGGCATCCTCGCTCAGCCTCTCTCCCATGAAGAGGTCACCGAAGCCACCAAAGAAGCCATGCCGCGCATGAAATCCTTTGTCCTGAAATTCTGGGAGGAGATCACACTATGAACAGCAAAGAAACCGCACTACGCCTACTCGAAGCCGCAGCCAAGGCCTCGCGCAACGCTCACGCACCCTACTCCAACTTTCAGGTCGGCGCCGCACTCCTCACCGAGGACGGCACCCTCTTCACCGGCTGCAACATCGAAAACATCTCCTACGGCCTGTCCAACTGCGCCGAGCGCACGGCCATCTTCAAGGCCGTCTCCGAGGGGCACCGCCGGCTGGCCGCCATCGCCATCACCTGTGCCGACGAGAAAGTATTCCCCTACCCCTGCGGCGCCTGCCGACAGGTCATGGCGGAATTCTTCCCGCCTGACGCCCCCGTATTCGTCGCCCCCAACACGCGCCTCGGCGAATATCAGGCCTTCACCGTGAGCGAACTGCTCCCCAAGGGATTCGTTTTTTAATCCATACGCATCCTCCGCTTGCGCTATTCGCTCCGCATGCTATATTGCCCCGTATTCACCAATCAAACGGAGGAACTATCGTGAAAAAAATATGGATGATACTCTGCGTGGCCACACTCACAGGATGGTACGCCCACGCTCAGAACGAAGAATCCACCGTAACAACCGACGCAACCCCTGCCTTGCAGGCGGAAGAAACAAAGGAGAACACCATGGTCGTCATTAAAACATCCGAAGGGGACATCAAACTGAAGCTGTACGACGCCGAAGCCCCGATCACCGTCAAAAACTTCCTCGATTACGTGGACAGCGGCCATTACAACGGCACCATCTTTCACCGTGTCATCGGCAACTTCATGATTCAGGGCGGCGGCTTCACCAAAGACATGTCGCAGAAGCCCACCCAGGCCCCCATTAAAAACGAGGCCGACAACGGCAAGCAGAACAAAAAAGGCACCGTCGCCATGGCCCGCACACAGGTGGTCGACAGCGCCACCAGCCAGTTCTTCATCAACGTGACCGACAACGCGTTCCTCAACTTCCGCGATGCAAGCACGCAGGGGTACGGCTATTGCGTCTTTGCCGAAGTCATTGAGGGGCTGGACGTGGTCGACAAGATCAAAGGCGTGAAGACCGGGAACGTCGCCGGCTTCCAGGATGTTCCGCTCACCCCCGTGGAAATCATCGAAGTCGTCCGCGTAACCGAATAAGCGCGCACCCCGCGTATGCAGAATCCAATCCCTGCCTAACCCTTTCCGGGAGAGGCAGGGTTTTTTATGCAGCTCTTATCCGCGGCACCGCTCAAGCCAAACGAGATCTCCGCCGCACAGACAGACGCAATCAGGCCGTTACCCGATATGGAATATGGCGCATGCCGCTGATCGCCCGCCCGAAAGAACCTGGCAAGGGATTAATCCAGGATCACCGTCTTGTTGTGGTAGGTGATGATTTTGTGCTGGTGGTGCGCCCAGACCGCACGCCCCAGCACCGTCTTTTCCAGATCACGCCCTTTGCGAACGAAATCTTCCACCGTGTCCTTATGACTCACATGAATGGTGCCCTGCTCAATGATCGGCCCGGCATCCAGTTCCTCCGTCACATAATGACTCGTCGCCCCGATCAGCTTCACCCCGCGCGCATAGGCTGAGTGATACGGCTTCGCTCCCGGAAACGCCGGCAAAAACGAATGATGAATGTTGATGATCTTCCGCGGATACGCCTCGATCAGCAGCGGCGAAAGAATCTGCATATAACGCGCCAGCACCACAAAATCAATCCGATGCTCTTGGAGCAGCTCCAGTTGTTTGCGCTCCTGGACTTCTTTGTTTTCCGCATTCACCGGGAGACAGTAAAACGGCAGGTTGAAGCGCTCGGCCAACGGACGAAGCGTTTCATGATTGCTGATGATCAACGGTATTTCCACCCGCCACTCGCGTGATTCCACGCGGGCCAGCACATCGAAAAGACAGTGCGGCATTTTGGACACAAAGAGAGCCATGCGCTGCACGTCACGACTGAAAAAGAGCTGCCAGGTCATATTAAAATCCAGCGCCAGCGGGGCCATGTGAGCGTGAATCTGCTCCGGCGGCACCGTGAAGCCATCCAGATCCCACTCGATGCGCATGAAAAACACATTCTGCTGCAAATCCACGTGCTGATCAAAGTGCAGAATATTGCCTTCATGCTCGCTGACAAAGCGAGTCAGCGCGGTATCAATCCCCTTCCGGTCTGGACAACTGATCAGCAGAATCGCCGTATTTTTTTGTTCGCTCGAATTCATTGTTTATCCATTCAACTAAAGCGGGTGCCCCGCAACCTATTTGACGTTATTTGATTTTCCATTCGTCTGATTTCCTGTTGATCGATTGCTACCCGCCCGCTTTAGTGACAATCGCTGCAGCGATTTAAGAACACGACGACCCCGGGAATGCGTGAAGAGAAAAATACCAGCGCCCCGAAAAGGCTGAACTGGAGACCCGGCGCCCTCGCCGGGAAAAGAGCGTCGCGGGGGCGCGACGGCTCCAAATGCTGAATTCGCGTTTTTCGTCGTATATCATGCTCTTCTGTTTGTGTCCAAAATCTCGTTTATTTTTAATGGCGTTTTTTTCGAAATTTTCACTGTTTTTCTCCGTGCCTTGGTGCCTTTGTGAGAAATAACTCCAATGCGGAACCCCGCTTGGACAACATCTTGAAAATGAACAATTCGTTGTCTTTTCTGGGCCCTGAAGGGCCTAAAAGCGCTGACGGGTACGACCATGTCATCGCCTGCAGCAGTTGTTCAACACGCGGCGAATTTTTCAAAACTCCCTGGTCGGCACGCGCGCAATCCCGTAAAGCCGCCCAATCGTAACGCCCGCCGCGCTCAATCACGTCATCTATCGCGGCGAGGGTATAAGCGTCATCTGTTAAATGCCTGTGTTTCATTGCTCTTTTCAATTCCTGTTTACAGAGTAGTCCTTTATGCAGAAGAGAATCAACGGATATTTTGCCCCATCCATCCGGAAGGGCACATCACCGATTTTGTGTACCATTGGCCAATGAAACTATGGACGGCCCCGGGACCGCCGATCGTCTGATCGGCTCGACACGTCTGCGGACAGGATGCTCTTTACCGAATCCCCGAAGAGGCCATCTCGTAGCGATGGCCGTACTTTATCAGCAAGCAGGGTCAGCCCTTGATATATGCTTCTGCCGAAAAACAGTTCGTCCGGCTCGCAGGGTGATGCCAACCGTGGAGATCCTTGTTGGACGAAAGAGGCTTTCCACAAGTTTTCCAATGATTGGAAAAACACTTCCAAAAAGTTCCAATGATTGGAACTTTTTTCATCCCGTTTTCCAATGATTGGAAAAATGCCCGGAGGGTCGTGAAATTCGCGACCCGGTTCCCGCTTTCCCCGAGTTCCCGATTCATCATTCTTCCAGAAAGAAGGCGGAATCACTTCGCTTTGGCCAGCACATCCTTGATGGCGTCGACCACGTCCGTCACATCGCCGTCGGTCATGTCCGGGAAGAGGGGCAGCGAGCAGATGCGGTCGGAGTTCCATTCGGTGTTGGGGAGCATACCGTAATCGGTGCCCATGCTGTCTTTGTAGTATTTCTGCAAGTGCGCGGCGCGGAAGTGCAACCCGGTTCCGATGTTGCGCTGTTTCAATTCGTTCATGAAATCGTCGCGCTTAATCCCGGTTATGTCCTGATCCACGCGGACGATGAAGAGATGCCAGGCATGTACATGCTCGTAGGCGGGTGATTTCAGCGGCAGGATGCCTTCCACGCCGGCCAGTTTGTCGTGATAAAGCGCCGCGAGTTCACGGCGGCGGGCATTGAAGCCATCCACGCGCGCGAGTTGCCGCCAACCGAGTACGGCGGAGACGTCGGTCATATTGTATTTGTATCCGGGGATAAGGGTTTGCGCCTGAGGCGAGCGCCCCTGTTGTTTTCGGTCGAAAGCATCCACACCCAACCCATGGAATTTCAGCATTTTGACGTGGCTGACCAGCTCCGCATCATCGGAACAGAACATGCCGCCCTCCACGGTGGTAATGTTCTTGATCGGATGGAAGGAAAAGATGGAAGTCCCCGTCCGGCCCACATGCCGACCCTTGTAGAAGGTGCCGACGGCATGGGCGGCATCCTGGATCACGCGCGCGCCGGCCTCTTTCGCCACCGCACAAATGCCATCCAGGTCGGCAGGCGCACCGGCGTAATGCACCGGAATGATGAGTTTTGTTTTCGGCGTAACCACGGCACGCACCGATTCCGGCGTGATCATAAGCGTGTCGCGATCGACATCGGCGAACACGGGTGTCGCGCCGGCGAGTACGATCATGTTCACGGTGGACACCCAGGTGAGCGAGGCCGTGATCACTTCGTCGCCCGGGCCGATACCCAGCGCCTTCAGTACGCAGTGCATGCCCGCGGTGGCGGAGGAAAGCGCCACAGAGGCCGGACAACCCACATAAGCGGACATGGCGTCCTCGAATTTGGCGCAGTTCGGTCCGGTGGTGATCCAGCCGGAGCGCAGCACCTCGCCGACAGCCTGAATTTCCTCTTCTGAAATGGAGGGCTTTGAGAACGGTATAAACGTGGTTCGCATGGTGTTATCCTTCGTAGGTCAGGTTCATATTTTTTGCGGCGGCGACTTCATCAAGCCGTCCCACCGGCATGGAAAGGGGTGCGCAATGCAGTTGTTCCGGATCGGTTTCTGCCAACCCGGCCAGTTCGAGCATCACCCCGACAAAGTGATCCAGCGTGGCCTTACTCTCCGTTTCCGTGGGCTCGATCATGATGGCTTCGGGCACGTTCAACGGAAAATAAATGGTCGGGGGGTGGATGCCGCGGTCGATCAATCCCTTGGCCAGATCCAGGGTGTGAATGCCGAACTTGGCGAACGGGGCACCTGTAAACACGCATTCGTGCATGCAGAAGGCATCGGACACGGATTGATAGACCGGGCGCAGACGCGCCTGGATGTAATTGGCGTTCAGAACCGCGTGGTTACTCGCCTCGCGGATGCCCTCGGCACCCAGCAGGAGCAGGTAGGCATAGGCGCGAAGCACCACGCCGAAATTGCCGTAGAAAGGCGCGATATAGCCGATGCTTTTCGGCTCATCGTAGTGAAGTCGGTACGTGCCGTCCTCCCGTAAAATCACTCGGGAGACAGGAAGGAACGGGCGAAGCCTCTCCACTACACCGACCGGACCGGAGCCCGGGCCACCGCCGCCGTGCGGCGTCGAGAAGGTTTTGTGCAGATTCAAATGACAAAGATCAAATCCCATTTCGCCGGGCTTGCAACGCCCCATGATGGCATTCAGATTCGCGCCATCGTAGTACATGAGCCCATCCACCGCATGGATGATTTCCGCAATTTCCGCAATACGTTCGTTAAAGATCCCCATCGTGTCGGGGCAGGTCAGCATGAGCCCGGCGGTTTCTTCATTCACGGCCGCGCGAAGGCGGTCCATGTCCATGCGTCCATTTTCATCGGAGGGAATGGTAATGACCTGATAGCCGGCGAGTGTGGCGCTGGCGGGGTTGGTCCCGTGCGCGGAATCCGGGATAATGATGTGCGTTTTTTTGTTACCCTGGTCGCGATGGTAGGCGGCCATGATCATGGTTCCGGTCAATTCACCATGGGAACCGGCCATCGGTTGCAACGTGCATTCGGCCATGCCGGTGATTTCCGAGAGCATGCGTTCAGTTTCATAAAGCACTTCCAACGCGCCCTGCGTAAGCAGATCGCCGCCGAGAAATTGCGGCCAAACCGGGTGAAGATCGGTGAACCCCCAGAGCGAGCACACCCGCTCGCAGGCTTTCGGATTGTACTTCATGGTACACGAACCCAAGGGATAAAAATGGGTATCCACCGAAAAATTGCAGCGCGACAGATTGGTGAAATGACGAACCACCTCACCCTCCGGCAGTTCCGGCAGTTCTGCCGGAGCCGCACGCATCAGCGAAGCATCCAGATGCGGAGCCACCTCTTCGAATCCGGCTTCGTCCACATAATAGCCGGGGCACCCCGGAATGCTCTTTTCATAAATCAGTTCCATCAGAAAATCCTCCCGATCAATTCCACCAAACGATCGATTTCCGCGAGGGTCCGTTTTTCGGTGAAGGCCAGCAGAAGAACATTGTCCATATCCCGATAGTACCGATTCACCGGAAAGCCCACCGCCACCTTTTCATGCAGCAACCGGCTGATCAGCTCCGAGGCCGGACAGGGCAGCTTCAGGGCGAACTCATTGAAAAACGGGTGATCGAAGGCGGGCTCTATGCCGGAAATGGCCGTCAGCCTTTCCCACGCATAGGCGGCGCGTGAGGCGCAGGCCCGGGCCGTACGGACCAGTCCGTTTCGCCCGGTCAGCGAAAGATAGATCCCGGCGCGCAAGGCGCAAAGCGCTTCATTCGAGCAGATGTTGGACGTCGCTTTTTCGCGGCGGATGTGCTGTTCGCGGGCCTGCAGGGTCAGCACGTAGCCTTTGCGTCCCCGCGCATCCTGCGTGGCGCCCACGATGCGCCCCGGCATTTTGCGCACGAGGGTCTTCCGGGTGGTCATGAAGCCGAGATAGGGTCCGCCGAAGGAAAGGGGGAGCCCCAGGCTTTGTCCTTCGCCCGTAACAATATCCGCGCCCATCTCGCCCGGCGTTTTCACCAAACCCAGCGACATGGGATACACCGAAAACAACGCCACCGCTCCCACCTTATGCGCCTGCTCCACCAAATCCGATAAATCATCCACACTGCCGAAAAAATTCGGGTTCTGCACCACGACTGCCGCCACGCGCGAATCCAGTTTCCCGGAAAACGCTTGGCGATCAGCCAGCCCGTTTTGCATCGGGATTTCTTCGTATTCGATATTCAGGTTCCGGGTATAGGACCGCAACATGGTGCGATAAATCGGATTGACCCCCTCGTCGATCAGCACATGCGTACGCCGGGTACACCGCAGGGCCATCATCACGCCCTCAAACAGGGCCGTGCCGCCATCGTACAGCGAGGCATTGGAAACCTCCATGCCGGTCAGACGCGCCATCGCGGTTTGATATTCGTAAATCGCCTGTAGCGTCCCCTGCGAGCACTCGGGCTGATACGGGGTGTAGGCGGTATAAAATTCACCTCGGCTTGACAAGGCGTCCACGGCGGCAGGGATAAAATGGTCGTAGAACCCCGCCCCGCAGAAATTGGTGATGTTGGTGGCATTCCGGGACGCCTGTTCCCGGAGTTTTCGGGTCATTTCCCCTTCGGAAAGACCCTGCGGAAGATCAAAGGATTCCGCCTGAAGTGCAGCGGGTATTCCGCGAAACAGATCATCCAGATCGGTTGCGCCGATTACCCGGAGCATCTCATCGCGATCCGTGGTATTGGTTGAAATAAAGGATGTGTGATTCATGGATGAACGGACTCCCAAGCTGTAAGAAACAGGCACGCTACACCGGTCGTCCGAAATCGGCAATATTTATCAGGGACAATATGGGTTTCGTTTGAAAAAAGGGGTATACGGGTCGGCGGGAGGGGGGTACATATACGATTGGCTCTGTGAGCGATCAGCCCGTCGGGATCGAGTAATATTGAATAGATATTATCTAAAAAGAAACCGAACAAGCCCTCAAGCGTCTGATCTCCTCACGGAGCCCTATTTGTATCCGGCATTCCCTGATTCCGCCCCATTCAACCGGACGGGTTAGAAAAGCTCTTTCGGCGGTTCTTCAGGCCGAATACAGGAGAGATCCTTGTTCCGCAGGATATTGACCCGCCTTGAAACGCGATAACCGAGCATGTCAGCGGCTGAATACGGAACAAGAAGGGGGCGCAACCGACATGGGTTTTCCGTATTCTCCAGCCATGCACGGCAATGAGCCCGAGGCAGTATCACGGGCATACGGTCGTGAACCGAACGCACGAGTTCATTGGCTTCCGTGGTCACGATAACGGCACCACGCTGATCACCCGCGCCAAACCAGATGCCTGCGAAATACCCCTGTTCGGCACTCCGCAAATGAAAGTACCACGGGATCCGTTCACGACCGCAGCGCTGCCATTCATAAAATCCTCCCGCAGGAATCAGGCAGCGTCTGGTGCGAAAGGCCTCGCTGAAGGTCGGCTTTTCACGAAGCGTCTCCGCCCGTGCGTTGATGTGCAGGCCCTGCCCCGAAGCCGCGGGCACCCCCCAGGTAATCCGCACGGCACGCAGAACCGGCTGGTTAATGATGGCGACAATCTGCTGCGTCGGGGCCACGTTGTAATCGGGCTGAAGACCATCAAGCTCCAGGTCAAGCCCTTCGAGCAATTCACACAACTCGGAGGAAGTCGCTGTTTGGGTGAAACGTCCGCACATGATATCTACGGCCTTCTGTCAGGGGTCAGAATTCGGGCAGGTCTTATACTGCTCTCCATGCGAGACCCGGTCCAGCAACTCCTGAAAAACCTCGGGTTCAACCGGCTTACAAAGATACTCGTCCATCCCGGCATCCAGGCAGGCCTGGCGGTCCTCCTGCAAGGCGTGAGCGGTCAGCCCGATGATGAGCCCGGCCCGACGCCTCAGCCCCAGCCTCTCCATCTCACGGGTGGCTCGAACACCATCCAATTCCGGCATCCGGATGTCCATGAACACCACGTCATAGGTCTTCCGGCGTACGGCTTCAAGGGCCTGCAAACCATTGGCCACCAAGTCGCATTCATATCCGTATTTGCGCAGAATATTCTGTATCACCAACTGATTGGTCGAATCATCCTCGGCCACGAGAATCCGCAGCGACGCCTTCTTCTCCCGTACCACGCGAGGGACCGGCGGTTGCTCCTGCCGGGGATACTCCTCCTTTACCACGGTCTTGGCCAGAATCGTAAAACAAAAACGGGATCCTTTCTCCGGCGTACTTTCAACCGAGAGGCGGCCTCCCATCCGCTCGCACAACTCTTTGCTGATCGAGAGTCCAAGCCCGGTACCTCCGAATTTGCGGGTATACGAAGGATCCGCCTGATGAAACGGCTTCAGGATAATGTCCATCTTTTCTGCCGCTATGCCGATGCCGGTATCTTCCACGGTGAAAACCAACTGCACGAAGCCTCCGTTCAACTCGGTAGACTGAACGCGAACCGTAATCTCTCCGGCTTCGGTAAACTTCACGGCGTTGGTCAACAAATTGGTCAGCACCTGCCGCAGGCGTGACTCATCGCCCGACAGATTGTCCGGCGTATTCGGGGCAATAAAGGAACGCAGGATGAGTTTTTTCTCTGCAGCCGGAAGGCGAATCACATCAAGTGAATCCCGAATGCACGCGTCCAGTCGAAACGGCTTGTTTTCCAGCAGCATTTTTCCGGATTCGATTTTGGAGATATCCAGAATATCGTTGATGATACGGAGCAGTGTTTTGGCACTGGTATGAATGATCCGAACGTATTCGGCAAGCTCTTCCGACAGGGCGGCATCCCGAAGCAGTCCTGAAAAACCAATGATTCCGTTCATGGGCGTACGCAATTCATGGCTCATATTCGCCAGGAAAACACTCTTCGAGCGACTGGCCAGTTCTGCCTCGTTTTTGGCCTCCAGCAGGGCGCGCTCCATCTGCTTGCGCTGGGTAATGTCGGCAAAGGACGCCTGCAGACCCAACAGCTCGCCCTGATTGTTCTTCACCAGGGAGGCCGACATGATCACGCTGAAGAGCGAACCATCCCGGCGCATCGCCTCAAATTCCCGAACCGTATTGCAGTGATCCGAAAGCGCACCGGACCCGCGGCGCAACTGTTCGGGTGACCACAGAAATTCCTCGGGCCGGCGTCCGATCACCTGCGATGCCTGTGCGTAGCCCCACATCCGCAGAAAGGCCGCATTGGCATACGTCACCCGCTCGTTACGGTCCGCCAGAATAATTGCATCAATGCCCGAGTCAATCGCCGCCGCCTTGACCCGCAACATGGACTCCGCCGCAACGTGCCTGTCCAAAGCTCTTTGCAGACAACGTGTCTTTGTGCGGAGCGCCTCGTATTTCGCGTCAACGTCCCCGGGGGAATCCTCCGGAATGTCCATCCGTTTTGTTGGTTCCATGATCTGACTTATATACCGCCTTCCAATGCCGGAGCAATTCAATGTTGTCTGTTTTATAATAGGGATTCTGAATTGCCAAAACGGACTCGCTGTGAGAAAGTGAGTCCTCAGATTCAGCACATAAAAAACGCCAACGCATGATTCGCCCGCCGAACAAAGCGGTGCAACCGGAAGCAAGGAGCAAAATCCATGAAAAACAGAACAATAAAAGCCTCGGGTCTTTGGCTCAGCGTCGTTGGCCTGACCAGCCTCATCACGGCCTGCCACACGCCCACCACGCCCCCCGAAGCCGGACGCTCCTGGGTCGCGCCGGAATGGGCGGAAACCAGGGCCGACCAGGAAGACTGGGCCGCCATCCGCGCCCAAACGCTGAGCACAACCGGAACCCTGACCCTCGCCGAACTGGTGGATCAGGCCCTGCTGGCCAATCCCACCCTCCAAAACAGTTGGGCGCAGGCACGACAGTCCGAAGCCCGAATGCAGCAGGCACGCAGCGCCTACTACCCCTCCCTCTCCGCCAATGCCGCCTACAAAGCCGGGCGGAGTGATAACAATACCCTGGGCGAAGCCAGCTCGCTGACTCAATACGGCCCCGACGCCTCCATCAGCTGGCTGCTGCTGGACCTTGGCGGACGCAGCGCGCGAGTCAACGCGGGTATTGATGAGTTGCTCTCCTACAACTATCAGTACAACCAAACACTGCAGGATCTGCTGCGCGACGTGCAAAACGCCTACTATAATCTATACAGCGCGCAAGCCGCCGTACTGGCCGCCCAAAGCACGGTGGACTCTTCCGCCAAAACGCTCGAAGCCACCCAGGCCCGCGAAGAGGCCGGCCTCGGCATCCATCTGGATGTGCTGCAAGCCCAGACCGATCACGAGCAGGCTCTCTACAAGCTCGAAGACGCCCTCGCCATGGTCAAGACCGCGCAGGGAGCGCTGGCCTCCACCCTGGGCCTTCCTGCCGACACCCCGCTCGAAATCGCCCCGCCTGAACAAGCCATGCCCTCCGTGACCAACCTGACCGAAGAGCGCATCAGCTCGATCATCGACCGCTCACTGGCAAGACGCGCCGACGTAGCCGCCGCTCAGGCCGCCCTGCGTGCCGCCGAATACGCCGTCAAGGCCGCCAATTCCGATTACTGGCCCACCCTGACAGCAGGCGGACAGGCCGATAAAACCTGGAACCGATTCGAAAACGACGCCCTGACCGATACCGATTCCTATACCTATCTCGGCTATCTGGGGCTTTCCTGGACTGTTTTCGATGGGTTCCTGAACGTGAATAAAAAGCAGGAGGCCCTGGCCAATCAGGAGGCCCTGCGTGCACAGCTGCGCGGCGCGGAACTGGCCGCCGGAACCGATGTCTGGAACAGCTTCTACAGCCTGAAGTCCGCGCTCAAAAAGCAGGTCTTCGCTCGGGCGGCGCTCGACTCCGCCAACGAGGCCTACAGCCAGGCACTCGACAGCTATAACGCCGGACTCAAAGACATCACCTTCCTGCTTTCATCCCAGGCTTCACAAGCCACCGCCAACAGCACGCTGGTCTCTGCAGAAAACGAAATGTATATCGCACTCGTGGCTCTGGCGCACGCCACCGGCTCCCTGAGCGAAGAACAGAGCGGCATCAACAAACTCACCATGACGGAGGAATAATTCATGAAAAACAGTTCACGATGCAGCCGAATCATTGTCTTCACAGGTTGCCTGCTCATGGTGTGCGCTTGCCACAAAAAAGAAGCCCCCAAACAGGAACGCCCCCCCTCCCCCGTACAAACAGCCAAAGTGCAAGTTGCTGACGTACCCGTGTACCTGCCCTCCTTCGGACGCCTCAAGGCCCTGAACGACGTGGACATTGTCGCCCAGGTCTCCGGCAAGGTACTCGAAGCCCCGTTTGACGAAGGAACGCCCGTTAAACAGGGCGAAGTACTCTTCCGCATCGAGGACGACACCTACCGCGCTCTGACCGAAGAGGCTGAAGCACGAGTGGCGGGCGACAAGGCCGCTCTCAAACAGAAAAAGGCCACCCTGAAGCGCAATGAAACACTGAAAGAACAGGCCCTCATTTCCCAAGAGGACTACGACCAACTGCAAACAGAAGTCGATGCCGCCAAGGCCACCCTGGCCGCCGACAAGGCCGCACTGCTCCAGGCGCGCATCAATCTGAACTACTGCACGGTCACCTCGCCCGTGTCCGGCGTGACCGGAAAGCGCCTCGTCGATCCCGGCAATATCGTGACAGCCGGAAACCAGAACATGGTCAATGTACAAACCATCGACCCGCTCTACCTTGATTTTTCCGTCAGTGAAGCCTGGCTGGCCGACATCCAGAACGCCGCGGCGAAAGGCCCCGTGAAAGTCCTTATCCTCCTCAAAGAAAATGCGGGAGAGGTCGGCATTTTCCACGGTACGCTCAAAATGATCAACAACACCGTGGACACCCAGAGCGGAACCATCGCCCTGCGGGCCGTGGTCGAGAATGCCGATTCCAAACTCTGGCCCGGCCAGTTTGTTACCGCCCTGCCCGTCCTTCGCGAACTGACAAATGCCGTGGTGACGCCACTCTCCTCCATCGCACAGGGCAAGGATGGCCCGTACGCCTTTGTCATCAAGGACGGAAAAGCCGCCCTGGCCCCTGTAACGAAAGGGCCCGTGGTCGGAGAGGCCGTCGTGATCACGTCCGGCCTGAAGAAGGATGATGTGGTGGTCACTCAGGGCCAAATGGGCCTTTGGCCCGGGGCCTCGGTCAGCATTCAAACCACACTCGAAAGCGACCAGGAATCCGTCGTGAAAAAGAAACTGGCGGATCCCAACATCCTGATGATGATCAAGGCCATGCTCGCCGCAGGCGCCACGCCCGACGAAGTCGAACTCTTTACCGGCATCCCCTCCGACCGCATCCAACCCTTTGTTCCGCAGGCCGCGGCGCCCGAAAAGGAAGCCGACTCCGCCCTCATTAAGAAAATGCTGCAGGGCGGCATGAGCGAAGAAGAGATCGCAAAAGTAACCGGCCTGACGCCCGATGCCATCCGCAGCCTTGCCAAACCGACCGATCAGCCCGACGAGAAGCCGGTCGACGACTCAGCCAAAACCAATCCATAAAATCAACACGCCGGGGTGAAGTCATGACTGTATCCGAACTGTTTATCCGAAAACCCATCATGACCGTCCTCCTGACGGTCCTGCTGATTGCCGTGGGAGTCGCCTCGTATCTCCAACTGCCGGTCAGCAGCCTGCCGAACGTGGATTACCCCGTCATGACCGTCAGCGCCGCCTACCCGGGCGCCAGCCCGCAAACCATGGCCTCGGCCGTGGCCGGTCCGCTCGAAAACGAACTCATGAGCATTAACGGGCTCCAATCCATCATCTCCGACAACAAGCCCGGCTCCACCAAAATCACCCTCACCTTCGAACTTGGACGCAGCGTGGACCTGATGGCCCCGGATGTGCAGCGCGCCATTTCCGCCGCACAGGAAAACCTGCCCGACGACCTCCCGAGCCCCCCCACCTACAGCAAGGACAATCCATCCGACCAGCCCATCATGTATATCATGGTCACCTCCGACACCCTCGTGCCGGGAGAGGTCTATGACTACGCCTACCGCTTCATCGGCAAACGCCTGAGCATGATCGAAGGCGTCTCAAAGGTAGACACCTGGGGCTCCAAAACAGCCATTCGAATCAAGATATTTCCCGACAAACTGGCCTCCGTTGACCTGACCATGGCCGATATTCAGAAAGTCCTTCAAGCCGGCACCTCCGCCCTCCCGGGCGGCAGCCTCGACAGCTCCAGCCACACCTACTCCATCGAACCTCAGGGGCAACTGAAGGTCGCCGCTGATTATGCCAATCTCATCGTAGCCTACCGCGACAACGGCCCGATCTATCTGCGGGATGTCGCCAACTGTGTGGACAGCGTGGACAACGACAAAGTGGACGTTCGATACGGCGTCACCGACAGCGGGAAAGTGTGGGGAGGCAGCACCTGCCTGCCCGTCTCCCGCGCTCCCGGCGCCAACACCGTCGCCGTCGTACAACGCCTTCGCGCCGCCCTGGATGAGCTGCGCACGGAAATCCCCGGCTCCATCAACATCGACATCCTCTTTGACAACTCCGTTCCGATCGTCCAATCCATTAACGACGTGCAAACCACCATCGTCATCGCCATTATTCTCGTGGTGCTGATTATCTTCCTTTTTCTGGGGCGCGTACGCGAAACGTTCATCCCCACCGTGGTCATTCCGATTGCCCTGCTCGGCACCTTTATTTTGATGAAACCCATCAACTTCAGTCTCGACAATCTATCCCTCATGGCCTTGGTTCTTTCCGTCGGATTTCTTGTGGATGACGCCATCGTTGTGCTGGAAAACACCATCCGCCACGTCGAGACGGGCCTCAAGCCCATTCCCGCCGCCATCAAGAGCATGTCCGAGCTCACCTTCACCGTTATTTCCACCAGCGTGGCCCTCGTCATCGTCTTTGTTCCTCTCGTCTTCATGGCCGGCGTCGTCGGAAAGAACTTCGAAGAATTCGCCCTGACGGTCATCATCGCCATCGTCTGCTCCACCATCCTGGCCATGACGCTCACGCCTATGATGTGCTCGCGCATTCTGCGCTCCACCGCCGGACGCGAAACGCGTACCCAGAAAGCCGTGACGACCATCATCTCGGGCATCACCGCCAAATACGGCGTCCTGCTGCGCTTTGTGCTGAACCACAAATGGATCTCACTCCTCCTCTGGGCCGCCTGCATCGGCGGCACCGGCTACATCTTCGCCCTGCTGCCCAAAGATTTCATCCCGCCCGGCGATACCGGCTGCGCCTACGGCGTCATGATGACCCCCATGGGCCGCTCCTCCGACGACATGCTTTCACTCCAGAACCGCGTCGAGCAGGTCATTATGTGCAACACCAATGTACGCAACGTCCTCACCGTGGCCAACCCCGTATCCGGGGCCGACAAGAGCAGCGGCTATGTTGTCCTCACCCTCAGAGACAAAGACCGTGCACCCATTGATGCCGTCATGGCTCAACTGAACCGAACCTTCTTCGGCATCAGCGAAGGAATGGTCTTTCTGGAGCCGGTGGCCCTCATGAATCTGAGTGCCGGCGGCGAATCCACCGCCATGGGCAGCAAGTATTCCTATTCCATGCGCGGAAACGACCGTGATGAACTCTATGAATGCGCCGGCAAACTCCAGCAGAAAATGCAGCAGCTGACCGGATTCTACGGCATTCAAACCAGCGTCAAACTCAACATGCCTCAGTTGAATATCATCCTCGACCGCGACCGCGCATCCACCTACGGCATCACCGCGCAGGCCATCCTCAACACCCTCATGGCCGCCTACGCCCAGGGCAAAGCAACCTCCTTCTACACCGACAACGACACCTATGACGTCATCCCGCAGGTGAATGACGACTCTTCGCAGAATCCCGTCGACCTGCAGCACCTATGGGTCACCTCCCCTCTCACCGGCGAAGACGTTCCCCTGAGTTCACTGGCTCACTGGGAAGAAACGGTCGGCCCCCAGAACGTACCCCACAGCCAGCAACTGGATTCCGCCACGCTGTCTTTCAATCTGGACCCCTCGGTCCCTCTCGGCAACGCCACCAAGGCGCTCGACGACGCCGCGCGCGCCATCCTGCCGCCCACCATCAGCGGGCAGCTCCAGGGCGAGGCCCAGGAATTTCAGGAAGCCATCAAGAGCCTGGTCATCCTGCTGGGGGTGGCCATCTTCCTGATGTACATCGTCCTCGGCATTCTCTATGAAAGCTACATCCATCCCTTCACCGTACTCACGACCCTGCCCGTGGCCGCCTTCGGCGGCGTGGCCACCCTCTACCTCTTCGGAGCAACCTGCAATCTCTATGCCTACATCGGACTCTTCATGCTGCTCGGCATCATCGCCAAAAACGGCATCATGATGGTGGACTTCGCCAAGCAATACATCGAAGAACACCCCGGCGCATCCGGTTTTGATGCCATTTACAACGCCTGCATCATCCGTTTCCGCCCCATTCTTATGACGGGGCTTTCCACCATCATGGGCGCCATGCCCATCGCCCTGGGCATTGGGGCCGACGGCGCCTCACGCGTACCCCTCGGCCTCATCATCGTCGGCGGCATGCTCTTCGCTCAGGTCATCACCCTCTTCGTCACCCCCGGCATCTTCCTCTACATGCAGAAAATACAGGACCACATGGGCGAAGCCAAACGCAACGAAGAACTCGGCATGAACGAGATCTGAAATAGATTCGTTCATAGCGCAAACACCGCCGGATATTTCGGACATCCTAAAGCTGGAAGCATCATGAACACACGCATTGAAACCGACAGCATGGGGCCGATAAACGTCCCCGCCGACCGCTATTGGGGCGCCCAAACCCAACGCTCCCTCCTCCACTTCGATATCGGTCACGAACGCATGCCCCTCGAAATCATTCATGCCTTCGGGCTCCTCAAAAAAGCCGCCGCCCTGACCAATGCCGAACTCGGGCAACAAGACGCCGAAACCACCCGCTGGATTGCGTCCGCCGCAGAAGACGTCGCCGCGGGACTTCTCGACGATCACTTCCCCCTGCGCGTCTGGCAAACCGGCAGCGGAACCCAGACCAACATGAACGTCAATGAAGTCATCGCCCGACGTGCCCTCGAACTGGCCGAGGAGGCCGGATCGCCCCTGAAAAGCATCCATCCCAACAACGATGTCAACCGCTCGCAATCCTCGAACGACACCTTTCCAACCGCCATGCACATGGCCGTGGTCGACCTGGCACACCGACGCCTCCTTCCCGAACTCACCCAACTCGCCGACGCACTCGAAAAAAAGGCGCGTGCTTTCGGCTCCGTGGTGAAAATCGGACGCACCCACCTTCAGGATGCCGTACCACTCACCGTGGAACAGGAATTTTCGGGCTATGTCGCCCAGATTCGCGACGCCGTCGCGCGCCTTCAATGCGCCCTGGACGGGCTCTATGATCTCGCGCTTGGAGGAACGGCCGTGGGCACCGGCCTCAACGCACCGCCCGAATTCGGTGTCCGTTCCGCGGCCTGCCTTGCCGAATTGACCGGCTATCCCTTCCGCACCGCCCCCAACAAATTCGCCGCACTCGCCGCACACGACGCCCTCGCCGGATTCAGCGGCGCGCTGCGCACCCTCGCCGCCGCCCTCATGAAAATCGCCAACGATATTCGCTGGCTGGCATCCGGCCCGCGCTGCGGCATCGGCGAACTGATCCTGCCCGCCAACGAGCCGGGCTCCTCCATCATGCCCGGCAAAGTCAATCCCACGCAGTGCGAGGCCATGACGATGGTAGCCGTACAGGTGATGGGGTTGGATGCCGCCGTGGGATTTGCCGCCTCGCAGGGAAACTTCGAACTCAACGTGTTCAAACCGCTCATGGCCTTCAATGTGATTGAATCCTGCCGGCTCCTGGCCGATTGCAGCCACAGCTTCCGCGTACATCTGGTGGAAGGCCTGCGGCTCAACCACGCACGTATCCACGAAAGCGTCCATCAGTCCCTGATGCTGGTCACCGCACTCAGCCCGCACATCGGCTACAACAAAGCCGCGGAAATAGCGCATCATGCCTTCCAGCACGAACTCACCCTTCGGCAAGCCTGCATTACCCTCAACTACTTATCCCCTGAAGAATTCGACCGCTACGCCCGCCCCGAAGACATGGTGTAATCGTTTTTGATGTGTTTTACGCCTAAGCACCTTAAGTTGTATGATTTCCCCTTTTTTTCACCCGATAAACCACTTTTTTCTCCCGCACATGGAACCCTATCCGCTTATTTTTCGGTTCTGGAGCCGCCATCAGCTCATTGAGCACCTCAAAAACCATCCGGAACTGCTCATCATACTTTCCTTCCATCTCCGCCAGCTTTTTGGCGAGTTTTTCATGGGATTCAAGCATGCGGCGCAACTTCACAAAGGTGCGCATGATCGCAATATTCACATCAATCGCACGTTCGCTGTTAAGTACGGTCGCTAACATAGCCACGCCCTGCTCCGTAAAACAGCGAACGTTTCGGGTGTCAGCGGTCGGTTAAAGTGTACCACCCCGGGTCGAATCAAAGTGTACCACCTTAAGGAATAAATCTGCTTAGATTTTTGCTTTCAATAAAACGAAAGCGAGGATCATGAGCAATACCCTTAAG
>JAQVYB010000179.1 GCA_028708815.1 Kiritimatiellia bacterium
AAACCTCGCTGGTCGGCGAAGACATGCTCAATTCGGATCTGCCCGCCGATGAGCGGAATACCTTTCTGGTGCCGGAGGGCCTGAAAGGCGTACTTTCGAAAGTGTTGGATCCGGGAAGCTATTATCTGAATCCCTATCTGTATAATGTGGTGGAAGTGAATCTGCAAAGCCAGCGCTTTGAAATGAGCGGGGAGGATGCCATCACCTTCCTGACGCTCGATGCCTTCACCGTCACCGTGGAGGGCACCCTCGAATATTCCCTGATGCCCGAAAAGGCCGCCCTCTTGACTCATCAGGTCGGCGACATGGAAGATATCCTGCTCAAAATCATCCTGCCGCCCGCACGCGGTTTCAGCCGTATCGAGGGCAGCAAGAATCCGGCAAAAAACTATATCATGGGCGATACCCGCCAGCAGTTTCAGGATAATCTCGAAGCCCATCTGAAAACCCAGTGCGGCAAATGGGGCGTCGATATTAAATCTGTCCTGATCCGTAACATCACCCCGCCCGACGAAATCGCCGGAATCATCCGCGATCGTGAAGTGGCCGTTCAGAACGCCAAAAAATACGAGCAGCAGATTGAGCAGGCCAAATCCAAAGCCGAACTGACCCGCCAGGAAATGCTCGCCCTCCAGAACAAGGAAAAAGTGGAGGCCGACACCGCACGAATCCGTGCCACGATTCTGGCAAAGCAGGAACAAAGCGTGCGCGTCACCGCCGCAGAACGCGAACGCGAAGTGGCCCGGCTCGAAAATGAAGCCGCAGCCGCCCAGGCCGAAGCCATTATGCTGACCGCCAACGCCGATAAAGAAGTCATCCGCCTGAACAACGAAGCCCAAACCGCCGTCATTCGCGCCCAGGTGGACGCCTTCGGAAAAGGACTCTTTTTTGCCCGATATGTGTTTTATCAGCGGGTCGCACCGAAAATTCATTCCATTCTCAGTGGTGATCAGCGGCAGGGCCTCGGCGCCCTCTTTATGCCATTGCTGCCCGAAGTCAAGAAGGAGGCCTTATAATGAAATTTGCAACGCGTGGTATTTTCATGGCGGTATTGGCGATCGGATTTATCTGGTTTGTCTGGACGTGGGGCTTCTGCCGGTTCTATGTCGGTCCCGATCAAATGGCGATTATCACAGCCAAGAGCGGAACGGTGCTTCCGCAGGGACAGATTCTGGCGAAAGCCGGCGAAAAGGGCGTGCAGGAAATCGTTCTGGGCGAGGGCCGCCATTTCCTGAATCCCTATCTGTATGAATATGAAATCCGCAACGTGGTACTCATTCCTGCCGGAAAAATCGGCATTGTCACCTCCAAGGTGGGCGACGATCTGCCCGATGGCGAATTTCTGGCCAACCCCGGACAGAAAGGCATCTGGCGGCAGGTGCTCGGACCCGGAAAATACCGAATGAACCCCGTGGGATATCGTATCGACGTGGTCGATGCCACCAGCATTCCGATCGGCTACGATGGCGTGGTGACCTCTCTCTCCGGCAAGCAAACACCGGAAGGCGCCTTTGCCCATGCCGGGGAAAAAGGCGTGTGGGAGGATGTGCTTCAGCCGGGGCTCTACTATGTGAACCCGCGCGAATTCAGCGTGAACATTCTCGAAATCGGCATGAACCAGGTCTCCCTGCTGGGCGGACTCGGTAGCGCCGTCCTGACCAAAAGCCAGATGACCAGTCAGAATGCGCCCATGCAGGAACTGGAAAAGAACATGCTCGCCGAACAACGCGAACGACGCGCAGATTATTTTTCCGGAATTAAGACCGCCACGAAAACAAAACAAACAAAACCCGGAACCGTCAGCCAGTCCAAACTGCTGGCCAAACAAAAAGAAAGCAACGTGGACACCTCCTCTTCCATTGGGTTCCTTCTCTCGCAGTTTGTCAGCTTCCCCTCCCGCGACGGCTTTGAAATCAGCCTCGATATGACGGTCGAATTCGAATTGCTGCCCAGCAATATCGCCTGGATTTACAAAAATTACGGGGACTTGCCCGCCGCCGTGGAAAAAATCATCATGCCGACGATTCTTTCCGTCTCGCGCCTGAAAGGTTCTGCGTATGGCGCCCGCGATTTCATCATCGGCGAAGGCCGGGAAAAATTTCAGAAAGACCTGACCGAAAACCTGGCCGCCGCCCTGAGCGATAAAAAAATCATCGTATACAGCGCGCTCATCCGGCACGTCAGCGTACCCATGCAGATTCTGGATCCCATTCAGCAGGCCAGCATCGCCCAGGAACAGGACCTGACCAACAAAGAAAAACAGAACACCGCCAAAAAACAGGCGGAACTGAATACACAGATCAGCCTGATTGAACAGCGAAGCCAGCAGGTGGTTCAGGAAACGGAAAAACTAAAAGCCGAAATCAATGCCGACCAGCAAAAACAGGTCGCCGAAACCAAGGCGGGCACCGTCAAACTCGTCGCCCAGATCGAAAAAGAAACCGCCGGCATTCGCGCCCAGCAGACCCTCTGCATGGGCAAAGCCCGTGCCGATGCCTGGCAACTGGTGGAAGGCGAAAATGCCAAAGGATTCCAGATGAAAGTCGGCGCCTTCGGGGATGCGCAGGCCTACGGACTGTGGCAGCTGGCCAATAACCTGCCGGATGATTTGAACATTCAGATTATCCACGCCGGCGAAGGCACCTTCTGGACCGATCTTAAAGGCGCGCAACTCGGCGACCTCGTACCCGCATCCCTGGATCAAAATGCGAAAACAAAGAAGAAATAAGCCGCCGCATCGGTTTTAACCCGCGTTCCCCTTCAAGGCGGCCGGCAATGGCCGCCTTTTTTATGTCAAAAATTTCAGACGCCCTCCATTTGATTTTCATTCTCGTTTTTCGATGAAAATTAGTGAAAAAATGAAGTTTTCTGGTCTTTTTGGCGCGAAAAACGGGAGAAAACGCCATTTTTCTCATTTTTGGACCGTTTTTCACATTTTTTCCGGAATTTTGACCATTTGGACGGCGCGCGCGCACCTCGGTTGATGGTCACGAATCAGTATCCGCGTTATCGACCTCAGAAGAAATCCATCATCGGCGTCGTGAGCAAGCAAACAGGAATCGCCTCCACCTGATCGGCCAGATGAAACCGTTTCGACCCGGGATATACAACAACGACTCGCGACAGCTTCAAATCGTCGAGTGCATGACGAATGGAAGGCGTGATACGCGGCACATCGGTACGCTTGCATTCCACCCCGACCAGCCGGTCTCCACGACGTAAAATCAAATCGATTTCCGCGCCCTGATGTACGGCCCAGAAAAAGGCTTCATCATGTTCAACCATACTCAAAAGCTGTTCAATCACAAAGCCTTCCCAGGAAGCGCCGATTTTCGGATGGGTCAGCAGTGCTTTGGGTGAATCAATACCCAGTAATTGATGCAGCAATCCACTGTCTCGAATATATATCTTTGGAGCTTTCACCTGCCTTTTCCCAATATTAACATGATGCGGGTGAAGTTGCCGGACCATGAAAGCATCGCTGAGTAAATCCAAATACCGGCGCGTGGTGGACTGATTCACTCCCAACGCACGCGCCGGTTCTGCCGCGTTCCATGTTTGACCATGGTAATGGGCCAGCATCGTCCAGAATCGAAGCAAGGCCTGGGCGGGAACACGAATTCCCCACTGGGGAAAATCACGTTCCAGCAGGGTTTGAATAAAATGCTTCCGCCAGACGGCACTGTCTCGATCATTTTGCGCCAGGTATGACCGGGGAAAACCACCGCGCAGCCACAGTTTCTGTTCCACCTCCACGCCCAGTTCCGCCAACGAAAAACCATAGAGTGTTACCTGTTCCATCCGTCCGGCCAAACTTTCTGATGTTTGCCGGAGCAGATCGCCGGAGGCACTGCCCAAAATCAAATAAACCGCAGGATTATCCCTTCGATCAGCCAGAACGCGTAAAACAGGAAAAAGATCCGGACGCCGCTGCACTTCATCAATCACCACCAATCCCTTCAACGGCGCAAGGGCGGTCATAGGTTCATCCAGACGCGACAAATCGGCGGGGTTTTCCATGTCAAAATAATTAACAGAATCTTCACTCAGCAAGGCCCTGGCAAGGGTTGTTTTCCCGCACTGACGCGGTCCACTTAAAACCACAATCCGACTTCGGCCCAAGGCCTCCTGTAGCTTGCTTAAATACGCGCTTCGGCTAATCATGCCCATCACATTACCATGAAATTCCCGCATTGCAAGCGGGAATTTCATAGCATCCCGCCCTTAAAACACTTCTTCTTGCACCTTTTGGGGCTTGAAGTGTGCGCAGAGATCCCCATGATGCCCACATCCATCAGCAGGCAGGAGCGAGGCACAAAAAAAATGAGACGCAATCAACGAAAGATGATTCACCCCTATATGTTTGGAATAAGTCTGCTCGGGCTTGTTTTGGCGTTGGCTGCCTGCACGACCGGACCGCGTGAAACCCCACAGGAGCCACCCGCCATGAGTACCGAACCGGAAAAATCAGTCGGCATGGATGAGGAGGCCTTCCTCGACATGATCGAGCGGGACTCCGTTCGCTACTTTCTCGAACGGATCAACCCCGAGAGCGGGCTGGTGACCGAGGATGGCGAAAATACGCTCATGGGCAGCAACGGGTATGGGATGATGGCCTGCTGTCTTGCCGCCGAACGCGGCTGGATGCCCCGCGAACAAGCCGCTGACCGCGTCCTCGCCATGCTCAAAACCTTCCGCTACCGGGCCGACACCTTTCATGGGGTCTTCGGTTGGGTTATGGATGCCGAAAACGCCTCCCGCCATGTGTTCGGCAGAACCTACGACCTGGTGGAGACCTCCTACATCTGCGCAGGCGCCATCATCTGCCGCCGGTTTTTCAACCACGACACCGAAAAGGAACACCTTATACGCACCCTCGCCACCGAACTCTTCGAGCGGGCTGAATTCGATTTCTTCATGCAGGGCGGCGGACGCCCCAACACCCTCGCCTGGGTCTACAACGCCGAGGAACAACGCTTCGACGACTTGCGCATCATGGGCTACAACGAATGTATGATCACCTACCTTCTCGGCCTCGCCTCGCCCACGCACCCGACCCCCACCGAAAGCTGGGACGGCTGGGCCTCGAGCTACCGTTGGGAATCCGCCTACGGCTATGAATACTTCTACTGCCCCTCGCTCTTCCCTTACCAGTATTCCCTCGTCTGGCTCGACCTCCGAAACCTACAGGACCGCTACACCCGCGAAAAAGGCATCACCTATTTTGAAAACGCCCGCCGCGCCGCCCTCGCCCACAAAGCCTACGCCGAAATAAATCCAAACGGGTTCCCGGAATACGGCCCGCTCTGGGGGTTGACGGACTGTGCCTGCCCGCTGCATCCCTCCGGCTTCGGCGAGCACGGACTCGGATGGGATGTGCAGGGCCCGGCCATGGATGACGGCACCATCGGCATCACCGCCGCAGGCGCCTGCATCGCCTTCACCCCCGAAGAATCCATGGCTTTCCTCCGCTATCTCTATGATCGCTACGGCACGGAAATGTACGATGAATACGGTTTCCGAAACGGCATGAATCTGCAACTCGGCTGGTTCGACCCAAACCATGAACCCCTCAACAAAGGGGCCCTTCTTTGTCTCATTGAAAACCACCGAACCGGCCTCTTCTGGAATCTCTTCATGGCCGATCCCGATGTGCAACGCGGGCTCAACCGCGCAGGATTTACCCCGATGAAACATCCCTAAAACAGGAGCCCCCGCCATGCCGACCGTAAGCATCTGCATGCCTTCCCGCAATCAGGCACGCTTTCTCCCCCAAACACTGGACAGCGCCCTCGCACAAACCTTTCAGGACTTCGAAATCATTATCGTGGACGATGGCTCAACCGATGAAAGTCCCGCCATCCACCAACAATACGCCGCCCGGTATCCCGAACGAATCACCGCCCTCACGCATCCCGAACACGCCCATCTCGGCATCTCCGCCACTACCAACCGTGCCCTCGACCATGCCTCCGGCGAACTCATCGTTATCCTCGATTCCGACGACCTCTGGCGGCCCGATACCCTCGAACGACGCCTTCACTTCATGCGCAAAAACCCCGAAATCGCCCTCATGGCCACCCACTACGATCTCATCAACGAACACAACGAAATCATACGCCAAAAAGCCGCACCCGACCTACGCGACGACTGCAAAAATCCGTTTCTCCTCACCCACCGCCTCATCCTCGGATGCGACATCGGAAACCCCACCATCATGCTGCGCCGAGACGCCCTGCGCCATATGCAGGCCTTCGATGAAACACTGATCCACGGCGACTGGGAACTCTGGGTGCGCATCGCTTCGCGCCATTCGGTGGGATTTCTGCCCGAAGTCACCGCCCTGCACCGACGCCACCAGGGAAACATCACCGGCGCCCATACCATGCAAGAAGAACTCGCCCGACGCCTCGCCGTCATGAACGCCCTCCGGCAAAAGGCCCCCGCCGATCCCGGACACCTCGCCCATCCGCGCCTGCGCGCCTTGATTGAACTTGAAATCTGCTGCTACCTCTTTTGCCTGAGCCGTCGTCCCGAAGCCGAACAACACCTGCGCGCCGCCCTCGCCACCGACCCCACTCTCCTGGCCGACGGGGGCCACTATTTCAGCGCCTGGCTGTCCCAACGCCCCCTTCTCGCCCAACCCCGCGAAGACTTCCACGCCTGGATCCCCGAACAACTCCGGCGAATATCCATCTAAAATCAAACCCCCATGACTCAAAGCCGGTACAACCCAGAAATTCATCATCGGCGGTCGATCCGGCTGAAGGGGCATGATTATGCCGGGGGCGGGTTGTATTTTGTGACGATTTGCGCGCATCGGGATGCGGGTACTGTTTTTGCGGCAGAGGATGTGAAAGACATGGTGGCCCGGGAATGGGAATCCGCCGTAGGGGCGGGCCTTGTGTCCGCCCCCCCTGTGTCCACCCCCCCTGTGTCCACCCCACCTGTGTCCACCCCACCTGTGTCCGCCCCACCTGTGTCCACCCCACGCCGGGAAGAGGGCGGGCATAAGGCCCGCCGGGAAGAGGGCGGGCACAAGGCCCGCCGGGAAGAGGGCGGACACAAGGCCCGCCCGTACGCCATTATGCCGGATCATTTTCATGCATTGATCGAAATGCCCGCCGGGGGAAAATCGTTGGGCGATGTGATTTGCGCATTCAAATCGCGGGTGGTGCAGAACTATATTCAGGGCGTGAAGGCAGGAAAGTGGCCGCGGTTTCCGGGAAAAATCTGGCACCGCAATTATTATGAAATGATTGTGCGGGATGCGGAGGCCGAAAAGAAGATCGCGCACTATATCCGGATGAATCCGTGGCGCTGCGTGATGGATTTCGGCAACGGCCTGCGCGGCATGGGCAACCCGGCATTATGGAACGCGGAGAAGCTGGGCGTTTTGTGTTCACGCAATACGCCACGCCCGAAAAGCGTGCCAAAGGCCGATGTCTATCTCAGCGGCTTCCATTCCACGATGGAGAAAGAGATTTTCACCAAACTGCTGGAGCTGAAACTGCCGGTAATTTTTTGCCCGGTCTGGGGACTGGATGGGGCAATGAGCCCCGGTGTTCTG
>JAQVYB010000180.1 GCA_028708815.1 Kiritimatiellia bacterium
CGGATGCGTGAGGCGGAGGTGGGGTCGCGTTCGCGAAGAAGGAGGAAGGCCCGAAGCAGGAGACGCTGATTTTTTTCGGTGCTGAGTCGGCCCAGGGTTCCAAGGGTGAGGATGTCGGGGGCCGCGTCTTTCCCGGGGGAGGAGGAGGGGCTGTTGGGGGCTATGGCTCTCCCGGAGGCGGGGAGGGGGGAATGAATCAGGCGGAGGCGTTGGGAGGGGATCCCGCGCTGGATGAGAAAATCGCGATAGTAGGTGGAGAGGGCGATGATGCGATTGAATCGTTTGAGGCATTGGAGGTCGAGCCAGGCGTAGAAGCGTTCTTTCGGGTCGGGCCGGTTGAGCCAGCCGTGTACGGTGGAGGCGAGGGGAATGTTGCTGCCTGCGGCGGCGAGGAGTCCATGAAGATCCGCCTTGTAGCCGGTGCAGTGCAGGATGCAGGGCGTCTGAGCTTTGAGCTGGTTGCGAATGGCCCGTATGAGGCTGATGGAAAAGGGATGATCGATGGTGTGGGTGTACAACGGAATGCCGCGTTGTTCGAGTTGTTGTTGCAGGTCGTGGGCGTGCAGATTCAGGCGGGCTTCCCCGATCAGCAGGAAGGACGGGTTGCAGCCCGTCTCCTGCTTCAGGCGTGTGGCCAGGTCGAGTGTGGCCTGCTCCGCGCCGTAGAGTCGGCCCGTATCCTGCATTAAAAAAAGAATGTTCATGGCAATGGTCTCAACTCTTCGGTCTATGGTCTCCAGTCTATGGTCTATGGTCTCCGGTCTCCGGTCTATGGTCTCCGGTCTCCGGTCTCCGGTCTATGGTCTCCGGTCTCCGGTCTATGGTCTACACTCTCTTGCCATCTCTTTATGGCTTCCGTTTCATGTTCTCCAGCATGGCGCGTGCGGCAGCGGCGGGATCAGGAGCGTTCAGAATGGGGCGCCCGACCACGAGGTAATCGGCGCCGGCCTGTACGGCGGCGAACGGGGTGGCGATGCGCTTCTGATCGCCGATGTCGTCGGTTGGCAACCGGATGCCGGGGGTGACCAGCAGGATGTCGGGGCCGAGGGCGGCGCGCAGGGCGGCGGCTTCGTGTACGGAGGTGACAAGTCCGTCGATGCCTGCGTCGCGGGCGAGGCGCCCGAGTGCGAGCGCCTGTTCCGAGAGGGTTCGTGAAATGCCGAGGTCGGAGAAGTCGTCCTGGTTGAGGCTGGTGAGGGTGGTGACGCCGATGAGCGCGGGGGCCTGATCGCCGCAGGCGGCGGCGGCTTTGGCGGCGGCGGTCAGCATGGCCTTTCCGCCGCAGGCGTGTACGGTGAGGAGTTTCACGCCGTGTGCGGCGGCGGAATGTACGGCACGCTCCACGGTGTGGGGGATGTCGTGGAGTTTCAGGTCCAGAAAGATGTTCATTTTCCGTTCGAGCAGGGGGTTGAGGGCGTCGGGGCCTTCGGCGCAGAAGAGTTCAAGGCCCAGCTTGAAAAAGGTGAGTTCGGGTGGAAGGTGATCCAGTATCGCGGGAATATTCTGTGAGGAGGGGAGGTCCAGTGCAACGATCAGTTCAGGCATGGGTATTCCTTTCAAGTTGTTATGGTGTCTGCCGATTGATAATCCTTTCCTGTGCGTGTGCACAGTAAAAAATGGTACGGCTCCGTGGGCAATCCCTTCGTTTGCGATATGTGCCGGGGAAAAAAGACTTATCGGAAACCGGCGCAAATCGGAGGGGCTGGGCGGGTCTTGTCGGACCCCGGGTGTTTCCGGTTTTAATAACAGTTTATTTTCATGCGAAAACCGTGTAATTTCGTTTGTCTTGTTCATCGAAGGGCTGAGGGCGTGTATGGATGATGGCCTGCTACTCGGGAAATGCAACGTACAAAAACAGTACCCCCGCAATGGGGTGGAAAGGGATTCCTATGAAGAATCGGTTTAATGTAAAAGCAGGTCTGTTTTTAGCGGTTTGTGCGCTCCTGTTGAGTGGTTGTGCCAGTACGCGGGTGGAGCCGGCGAACTTGGGATTACTCAAAAACGAAATCAAGGATTACTATTCGGATGGAGACTATGAGAAGGAAGCCGCCCGAATCGGAGGAGAAGCGCTGGCTCGGTTGAAGGCCTGCCCGGACAAGGCGCATGCCGCCATTGTTCTGGATATCGATGATACCTCGCTCTCCACGTATCAGCAGGTGCTGGCCGCAGATTTTGCCTATGAGCCTACGGTTTGGAATGCCTGGGCGTCTCAGGCCGTGGCGCCGGCCATTGAACCCACGCTGGCGTTGGTGAATCAGGCTCTCGCACAGGATACGGCGGTGTTTTTTATCACTGGTCGTGCTGAAAACCTGCGCGAAATCACAGAGAAGAATCTGCTGCACGCCGGATATACCAACTGGACCAGCCTGATCATGAAGCCGGATGGCGACAAACGCTCTGCCGATGCCTATAAGACGGCGGAACGTAAAAAGATTACGGAAATGGGGCATACCATTGTCGTTAATATGGGCGATCAGGAGAGTGACTTGGCCGGGGGGTATGCGGAGTATACCTTCAAGCTGCCGAATCCGTGTTACTTCATCCCCTGAGTTTCCTGAATACCGGAGAAAGAGTTTGCAATGAGACCTTCTGTTTACCTTTTTATCTTTTTGTTTCTTTATAGCGCCGGGGCTGTTTCCTGTCTGGCCCAATCTAATGCGCCGAATGAAATCGCCCAGCTTCGCGCCGAAATTCAACGGCTTTCCGAACGGCTGGAAGTCCTTGAGCAGCAGGCGCAGCAGCAGACGAACGAGCAGGCAAACGCCGTTCTTCCGCTTAAGGCTGTGCCGGAGGAAGGCCCCAAGGACTACATCGCCCTTTCCCCGTATTGGCACGAAGGCCTGCACATCGTCTCGGCCGATAAGGCCTTTGACATCTCGATCGGCGGGCGGCTGCATCTGGATGCCGCCGTGATAAGCGGGGATGCCGGACTGCGCAGCTATCTTGCCGAGCGCGATGGTTCCGGGCTGCACAACGGCTCGGAAATCCGTCGTGCTCAACTGCACGTGAAAGGAACGCTCTATACTGATCTTTACTATAAAATGGAGTACAATTTTTCGGGCGGCGGCTCTCTCGGTGATTGTTTTCTGCAGTGGAACAGTCTGCCGGTGATTGATCAAGTGCTGATCGGCAAGGCCTCCCGCGCATTCGGCCTGGGGGATACTCCAAGCAGCAATTACCAAATCTTCATGGAAAGTCCGGCGCTGTCCATCTTTGGCGGAGGCGGTCTTGGTTTAGCGGTGGGTGGCGGCATCCTCCGGAATCGGATGTCCTGGGCGGCTCAGCTCTATGGCAATACCGATGGGGATGGGTTGGAAACCGATGCCGAACCCAACCTGAATCTGCGTCTGACCGGGCTGCCCTGGTATGAGGATAAGGGGCGGCGGATGTTCCACCTCGGCCTCTCCTATAAATATGCGGATGAAAACGATGCCCTGAGTTATAAGCAGCGGCCGGATAGTCACCTCGCCCCCTACTTCGTAAATACGGGCGACATCCGAATGAGCGGGGAAAACGTACTGGGGTACGACGCTGCCCTCTGCCTCGGCCCCTTCTCTCTCGAAGGCGAGTACAATGCCGTTTATATTCAACAAAAGACCTCGGCGGAGTTGAGCGACCCCGATGATCTTTTCTTCCACGGTTATTATCTCACGGGCTCCTGGTTTCTTACCGGTGAACGGCGCGGAAATCAGTATATGACCGGCTGGGGCGCATTCGACAGCCGGGCCCGTCCCCTCCACAATTTCTCTCTCCAGGATGGAACCTGGGGCGCCTGGCAGCTCGCCGCCCGCTACTCCGGGTTGATGCTCAATGACGCCAATATCGAGGGAGGAGAAATGGCTACCTTCACAACGGGACTGAACTGGTATTGGAATTCCACCACGCGGCTCATGTTCAATTATGTTCATTCTCATCTCAATGGCGCAGGAAATGCCGATATTGGAGAAGCGCGGCTTCATATGGAGTTCTGAAGCGTCGGGCGAATCAGGCGGCTCTCTTTTCTGTCGTGCATCGACGAGGAAAATCAGTTAGGCTTCGCCCATTCCGTTGAAAAGCGGTTTTGTGTCAGGAGAGGGTGGTTTTCATGAGTGAGATTTCAGGAAATGTATTGATTCGTGCGGCAGGGATTGATGATCTGGCGGCGATTTTTCATCTTGGCGAGAAGGTGTTCACCTCGCAGGAGGTATCCAATCTGTATCGCACCTGGGATGAGTATGAGGTGGTGGGTTTGTTCAACAGCGAGCCGGAGTATATGCTTGTAGCGGAGATAGACGGGCGAATGGCCGGTTTTGCCATGGGTACCACAATTAACAAGGCACGCTCGGCCTGGAGCTACGGGCATCTGGTGTGGCTGGCCGTCGAGCCGGAATTTTCCCGGCAGGGAGTCGGCGATCTGCTCTTTGAAGAATTTCGGGAGATCATGCAGCGGCAAGGCGTTCGGTTGTTGATGGTGGATACGCAGGCGGATAATACCCCAGCCATTGAATTCTTCCAAAAAAAGGGATTTGAGAATCCCACCGATCATCTTTACATGACCCTTTATCTTCAGAAAGAGGACTGATGGCTGAACCCGTTGCAGTAATCGATCGCCCGCGCCTGTTTGACCTTTTCAGGAACATGGTGGACCTCTACAGCCCCTCCGGCAAGGAAGAGGAAGTGACGGAATTTCTTGATGCGTATCTTCGTTCGCATGGATTGCCCGTCGTGCGTCAACCCGTGGATAAAAGCCGTTGCAATCTGCTGGTCTTCGGCGGAGAGAACCCCGACACCCTTCTGCTCGGACATATGGATACCGTGCCCGCCTTTGATTATGAAAATTACGGCTATGAAGAGGGCGATGGGCAGTGTCACGGGTTGGGAACGGCCGATATGAAAAGCGGATGCGCGGCGATGATCGAAGCGTTTGTTACGGCGCAGGCTCATCACTTCCTTTCTCCGCGGGTACTCCTCGCACTGGTTGTGGGTGAAGAGGAAAGCGGCGATGGAACACAGGCCCTGCTGGAGACCCGCCGTTTTACTCACGCCCTGGTGGCCGAGCCGACGAATCTGCAGCCCTGCCTGAATCATTATGGCTATGTGGAAATGCTCGTACGGACCTTCGGAAGCCGAAAACATGCGGCCATGTCCGGGCGAGAGACCAATGCCATACGCGCCATGCTGCGACTGCTCCTGCAATTGGAAAACCGGGTGGAAAACGAGGAGCCTGAGACCGTTATTAATATCAGAGATCTGCACAGCTCAGAGTCGGGCTTTGCGGTGCCGGACCGCTGTGCCGCCGGCATTGATTTTCATCTTCCCCCAGCAAGCAGCTCTGCCGCATACGCCGCCGAACTCACTGCTTTCGTAGAAAGAGAGCTGATGAAAAGCGGCGCATCCCGGCATGAAATAGAGTTTCCGACCCAGACCGATGGCTATCGCATCGCTCCGGACGAGGTCTGGCCGCAGAGGGTTCGGAAAATTTATGACGCCATGGGCCTGCCTTGGAATGGGGCGTCATTCCAAAGCCACTCGGATGCCAATCTTTTGTATGCCGCCGGATGCCTGCCGTTGATTCTTGGCCCGGGCCTGCTGGCCAAGGCCCATACGCGGGATGAATCGGTTTCGTCCGCACAGGTTGAACTCGCTGCGCAAATCTATACCCGTCTGCTTCACGCATGCTGATTGGAAATTCCGCTCGGTTCATCCGGCGGGAATGCCCTGCGAGGCGCTCGGGGAACGCTCTGCTGTTTCCGGTTGGGGATGAGTCTCTTTCTATGAGGGCTGCTGTGATGTTTGTGGTGAATGGGGCTGTTTCTACAGGGGTTTGTGCCAGACGTTCATGTGTTCAAGTCGTCCGCAGATTTGGGTGTTGTTCCAGAGGGTCCCGCCGAAGTTGTAGCCGGCGCGCGCGAAGGTGATGTTCATGCCGTGCGATGCTGCGCGTGCGATGGTGTAGGCGGTGCGGAATCCGGCGGCGGGCAATTCGTGGTCCATGTGGGCGAGCAGGTGGCGTGCGAGGGCGGCGCCGCGTGCGTCGGGGTCGGTGGCAAAGTCGGTCATTTCCACGGAACGATTTTCGGGGCGGGTCTCGGCGGAGGAGAGTGCGAGTAGGCGGTCGTCCCGCCACACGCCATAGTAGAGGATGTGATCTTTCATGGTTTGAAGAAGGTAGTCGGAGTCGTGGATGGGGAAGGGGTAGGTTTCGAAGACGCGCCGGTAGAGGCGGGCCATCTCGGGGGTGTCGTCCGGGGTGGCGGCACGCAGTTTTGCGCCTTCGGGCAGGGGCGGCGGCGGGGTTTGATCCGCCGCCTTTTTCTGGGCTGTTTTCAGGATGGAGAGGGTTTCCGTTTCATCGCGTTGCGCCCGTTCGGGGGTGAGGTAGCAGGCGAGGAGATCGGCGGCTGACTCGCCGTGGAAGTAGCCGGGGATCCGGGCCTCGACCTGATAATTCAGGACGGCGAACGACGGCGTGGCTTCCTCGGGAACGACGGCGAAGATTTTTCCGTAGGCGCGCGCCTGGGCGAAATCGATGAGGGTTTTAGGCAGATCGGGGAGGTCGGTTTGGTCGAGTTTCATCAGGTAGATGCGTTGATTGGCGGGGCCGTGCTGAATGAGGCTTCCGCCCAGTTTTTCGATGGTGTCAGGTGTGAGGGCTGGGGTGGTCATGATGTGGCGGTCTCCTTGGGTCGTGGCGCGTCGGGGCGCATCAGGGAAACGATGACATAGGTCAGCGCAGAAAAGGCGAGTCCGAAAACGGTGGGATCGAAACCGCCCAGATTGACGGGCAGCAGTTGCAGGAGAACGGTCAGTCCGCCGCCGGCGAGCATGCCGGCGAGGGCGCCGTCGGAACTGCCGCGCGGCCAGAAGTAGGCGCCGAGGGTGGGGAAGAAGAGGCCGGAAACGAGGAAGCCGTAGGCGTACATGATGGCGTCGAGCACGGTGGTGAAGCGCGAGGCGAAGAGCAGGGCCAGAAGGCCGAGGCCGAGGGTGGTCACCTGAGAGAGGCGCATCAGGGTGGTTCCCTGAAGCGGGGTTTTGCGGAATCGCTGGACGAGATCGGTCATGAGGTTGCCGGAGGCGGCCATGAGGGTGCTGTCGGCGGTGGACATGATGGCGGAGAAGTAGGCGGCGACGACGATTCCGGTGATGCCGATCGGCAGAATTTCCCGAATCAGCATGGGGAGTCCGCGTTCGGCATCGTCCACGCCCAGTTCCGGGAAGAGGACCCGCGCGCACATGCCCAGAATCACGCCGGTGAAGGCCATGATGGGATATTCAAAGAGGCCGGCGATGAACCAGGCGCGTTTGGCTTCTTTGGCGCCTTTGCAGGCGAACATGCGCTGATAGAGGGTCATGCCCACGAGCCAGATGGGAA
>JAQVYB010000026.1 GCA_028708815.1 Kiritimatiellia bacterium
TCATTATGCCATCGGGCCCTATGAGTATCGCGCCGGAAAAGAAAGCGTCGCCCTGCCCGCGATCGCGATGAAAGCCCTGAGTCCGCGTGCCGTGGATTCCGAGGGTCAGGTGCAAAATGCCAATCAGCAATCCGCCCTCTTCGCCCGACTCTCCACCGATAAACACACCCTCTACAATCAGGAAGTCTTCGACCTCTTTATCGAAATATACTATCGGGGCGACATCAATGTCGGGCGCGAGATCAACCTCCTGAACATGCCCCCGAGTGGCCTCAGCCTCCAGCCCTTCGAAGAAATCAGCCCGTCCCGCGAGGTGGTGAACAATGAAATTTTCGAAGTACGCCGCTTCCGCTGCAAGGCCAATGCCCTCACCGCCGGTTCGTTCACCCTGCAACCCACCCTGCGCATCCCCCTGATTGTCCAGCGCAAACGGGATCAGCGCGGCTTCTTCGGCGATCCCTTCGGCGATTTCTTCGGAGGCAGGCAAACCCAGCCCGTGGATGTCACCACGGAACCGCTCACTCTCGACATCCAATCCCTTCCCGAAAAGGGACGCCCCGCCGGCTTCTCCGGCGCCGTTGGAAACTTCAACATGGACGTGAACATCAAACCGAAGGATCTCGAAGTCGGCGAGCCGATCACCGTCACCATCCTCCTCTCCGGCTCGGGCAACATGGATGTCCTCACGCCACCCGCCTATCAGGATAATGGACTCTTCAAGGCCTACGAAATGCGCCGCATCGAATCGGACACCCAGGGCGCCAACGGCACGGGACGCAGAATATTCGAACAAGTGGTGATTCCGAAAAGCGACACCATCACCTCTCTCCCCGAACTGAAACTCTCCTTCTTCGATCCGGCCAAAGCACAATATGAAACCATTCGACGCGGCCCCTTCCCCCTGACCGTACGCAAATCCTCCAAGAGCGAAGCCCAACTCATCCAGGCACGCGCACCCGGCAGCGAGTCCGAAGCCAAACTCCTCGGGGCCGACCTGGTCTATCTGAAATCCGCGCCCCCCGACTGGTCGCGCAAAACCCATCGTCCGCTCTACCTCCGCCCGCTCTTCTGGCCCGCCACCCTCTTCCCGCCTTGCGCGCTGGCCGCCGCATTCCTTCTGATGCGCCGAAAAACGGAATTGCAAAACAATCGCGCCAAAGCACGCCGACTCCGCGCACCGAAGAGTGCGCGCGCCGGACTGCGTCAAGCGGAACAGGCCCTGAAAAACAATCAACCCGCCGCCTATCACGATGGCCTTTGGAATGCCCTCTCCTCTTACTTCGGTGATCGTCTCAACCTCGCCCCCGGCGAAGTCTCCGCCCACCAGGTGATCGAACACTGCCGGCAGGGCGGCCTACCCGCCGAACACCTCGATCTCCTGCGCCGTCTCTTTGAAGAATGCGATGAATTCCGCTTCGGCGCCGCCTCCTACGCCCGAACGGATATCAGCCTGATGGCCTCCGATCTCAAAGCCGTACCCAACCTCCTGAAGGCGACGGAAAGGATTCGGTTATGACACGAAAATCATCCCATATCCTCCTTCTGCTCATTACCCTCCTGACCAGTGCGGCATCGGCCCTGTACGCGCAGCAACCCACCACCATCCAGGTGCAGGCCGGCCCCGAAGAACAATTCGCGACCGCCCGCAAGGCCTATGATGACGGCGACATCACCCGTGCCGCCGCACTCTATGAAAACCTCCTCAAGCAGGGCTTTCTCCATCCCGAAGTCTATTTCAACCTGGGCAACGCCTGCTTCCGGCGCGGAGAAACAGGCAAGGCCATTCTGAACTTCAAACGCGCCCTCCTTCTGACCCCGCGCGATCACGACATCAAGGCCAACCTCCGCTTTGCCCTCGAAAACGCAGGGGCCCTGGCACCCAAATCAAACCTTCTGGACACCTTCTCGCAACAAGCCACCCTCAACGAATGGCTCGCACTCGCCCTGCTCTGCTGGTGGCTGCTGGTCGCCGCGTACATCCTCCGCCTCCTTCGCCCCGCCAACGCACCCCTCGCCCACCGACTCATGCTGCTCTTCGGCGTGGCCCTGCTCCTCACTCTTTCCGCCACGCTGCACCAGGTGCGCCTGCAATCCGAACCCGAGGCCGTCGTCACCGCAAACGGACAATCCGCCCTCTCCGCCCCCCTCTCCGGTTCCACACCCCTCTTCAAACTCCCCGAAGGCTCCGTGGTACGCCTGATCGACCGCTCCGGCGAATGGATGCAAATCGCCGCAGGACCGCAAACCGGCTGGATTCAACAGGACGCCTGCGCCGTCGTCCCGCACGTTTAAGATTGCATACCGCGCGAAAATCCAGTTGATTTCCCCCATGAAAACATCTTCTTTCCCCATCGCCACCGTGCTTCTCTGCGCACTCCTCCCGGCGCTTCTGCACGCGCAAACCAACGAATCAAAACGCGCCCGCAAACCGGCCTTCACGCTCCTTGATACGTGGGAATCACGCGCGGACTTCAACGCCGACGGCTATTTAAGCGAGGACGGCGAAGACCCGTCGGTCGCCGTCAACGAGATACAATCCGGATTCACCGCACCTCTCTTCTTTTCCGACCACATGAACCTGATGAGCGGCGTCAAACTGAATTGGCATCGCTTTTTCTTCTCCGATGTCGGGCTCGACGATACCGATACGTTCGACGTCTCCATCCCCTTCAATGCCATTTTTCCCGTAAACGAATCCTGGTCCCTCATGGCCCTGGTCGCACCCGGCATACACTCCGATTTCAACAAGGTCGATCACAACGCCTTTAACACCTCCTCCATGCTCCTCGCCAACTACACCTGGAGCGAACAACTCAAACTCAGCCTCGGCGCCGCCTACAGCCGTATCTTCGGCGACGACGAATTCTTCCCCGCCGCCGGCCTCGTCTGGACCCCGACTCCCGACTGGACCGTACACCTCATCTTCCCGCGCCCCGGCATCTCCTACACCTTCAGCAAACGCCTTCGCTTCCAACTTGGCGCCTCCCCCGCCGGTGGAAAATGGAACGTCGAAGACATTCGCAGCAACCGTAATAACGGCGAAGAATACACCTTTGAATTCAAAGGCTGGCGTCTCGGCGTCGGCCTCGAATACGCCCTGACTGAACGCTGGAGCCTCGTGGCCGACCTCGGCACCACCCTTCGCCGCTCCATCACCATTGAAAACGACGACGAAACCCTCCTCGATTCCGACGTCGACAATGCCTTCGGAGCACGCCTCGGCCTCCTCGGATACGTCGGCCCGTGAAGGGCGTGAAAAGACCGGGGATACCCCCGCCCGCCTCCGCGGGGCCTTCGCCCTAACGCCCTTTTCCAACGATTGGAAAATCCGACTGAAAAGTTTCCAATGATTGGAAAAACCATTCAAATAGTTTCCAACGATTGGAAAAACGGTGTAAAAAGTTTCCAACCATTGGAAACTTTTATAAACAGGCCGGCACGATCCTTCCAATGATTGGAAACAGTGCAAAAGGCAAATCATGGCATTTGAGATTGAACGAAAATTTCTGGTGATGGGTAACGCCTGGCGGGATGGGCTCAGCGGCACACCGATTGCCCAGGGCTACATGCCCGTCGAGCAGGGCATTGTCCGCGTACGCATCGCCGGCGAACAGGCCTTTCTCACCATCAAGGGGCGCGGCCTCATGACCCGCCGCGAATTTGAATATCCCATCCCGCTGCCCGACGCCTCCGAGCTGCTCGAACATTTCTGCGGCAGTCGGACCGTGGTCAAAACCCGCTATGAAGTACCCGTCGGAAACCACGTCTTTTCTGTCGACATCTTTCATGAAGAAAACGAAGGGCTGGTCATGGCCGAAGTGGAACTGAGCAGAGAGAGCGAGGAATTGGAACTGCCCGACTGGATCGGTCATGAAGTCACCCGCGATCCGCGCTACCACAACTCCAACCTGCTGCTGTATCCCTATCGCGAATGGCACGCCGAGCCCCCGCCCGCCTGAAGACCTCCCACGGCATACTTTCCCACCATCCGTTTACAAACCGCGCTCCTTTGGGTAACAATGGGGCGGGTCACAAGACGATATATGGAGGTTTGAGATGGCAGGCATTCTGATTCGGCATTTGCACACACTCGTCACCATGAACGAAGAGCACGGCATTGCACATGATGTGGACGTGCTGATCGAAGACGGAATAATTCAACGTATCGGACGCCATCTCGACATTGAAGAGCAGGCGGCGATACGCATTCTGGATGGACGCAACCGCGTGGCCTACCCCGGCTTTATCAACACCCATCACCATCTCTATCAAACCCTCACCCGCAATATCCCTCTCGTCCACGATGTGAAACTCTTCGACTGGCTCACCAACCTCTATGAAATCTGGCGCGAACTCACTCCGGAGGCCATCGATGTCAGCGCACGCATCGGTTTTGCCGAACTCCTCCTCTCCGGATGCACCACCACCACCGATCATTTCTACGTCTTCCCGCAAAATGCCCCCGCCGAATTTCTCGACATCGAAATCAAAACCGCACGCGACATGGGCATCCGGTTTCATCCCATGCGCGGCAGTATGAGCCGGGGCAAATCCAACGGCGGGCTCCCCCCCGACGACGTCGTCCAGCAGCCGGACGTCATCCTCAAAGACTGCCAGCGCGTGATTGACACCTGGCACGATCCATCGCCGCACTCCATGTGCCGCGTCATTCTCGCCCCCTGCTCCCCCTTCTCCGTCACCACCGACCTGCTCAAGGAATCCGCCGCTCTCGCCCGCGCCAACAAAGTGGCCCTGCACACCCACCTCTGCGAAACAAAAGACGAGGTACAGTTCTGCCTCGACCTGTTCGGACAACGCCCGCTCGACTACATGGAATCCTGCGACTGGGTCGGCCCCGATGTCTGGTATGCCCACGGCATCTATTTCAATGACGATGAAATTCCGCGTCTCGCCGAAACCGGCACCGGTATCGCCCACTGCCCCGCCTCCAATCTGCGCCTGGGTTCCGGCATCTGCCGCGTTCCCGAACTGCTTGAAAAAGGTGTTAAGGTCAGTCTGGCCGTCGATGGCAGTGCCAGCAATGATTCCTCCAACTATGTCCGCGAAATGCAACTCGCCCTGCTTGTCCACCGGGTCGGCACGGCGGTGGATGCCATGCCCGCGCGAACCGTCCTGGAGCTGGCCACCCTCGGCGGGGCGAAGATCTTTGATCAACCGGCCATCGGCTCGATTGCGCCGGGACAGGCCGCCGATCTGGCCATCTTCAATCTCAACAAAGTGGAATTTGCCGGCGCCATGCAATCCCCCGAAAGCGCCATTCTCTTCTGCGGGGCCGGTTCAAGAACCGACTATACCATCGTCAACGGGAAAATTCTCGTGGATCAGGGCATACTCGTCGGACTGGATGAATCCGATCTCGTGTACCGCGCCAATCGAATCACCGAACGCATGGTCCGCGCCGCCGGAATTCCCGCGGCCTGAGGCGAACAGGGATTCGATACCGATATCGATTTCGATTGTCCCGAACGGGACAATACGCTAAATCAGGAGCCGTACCGCACAGAAACGCGCCACCATGGAACGGCTTTACTATTTCATCAAACGTCTACTGCTGGTGATTCCAACCTTTCTCGGAATCACGGTGCTCTGCTTTGCCCTCACCCAGGTCATTCCCGGCGGACCGGTCGAACAGATGATCCAGCGCATGCGCGGCATCAACAGCGGGCGCCCCGATGCCGCCGCATCCGAACACTCCTCCATCTCCGAAGAATACCGGAAACAACTCGAAATCCACTTCGGCTTCGACCAACCCTTTTACCGACGCTACCTCCAATGGCTGGTGCGTGACCGACTCGGCATGCGTATGGAATCCTACAAATATCCAAATAAAAACGCCTGGCAGATCATACGCGACCGACTCCCCGTTTCCCTGATTTTCGGCATCACCGGCTTTCTCCTCAGTTACCTCGTCTGCATACCCCTCGGCATTGCCAAGGCACTCCGCCACGGAACCGCCTTCGACTTCGCCTCGAGCGCCCTGGTCTTCATCGGCTATGCCATTCCGCCCTTTGCCTTCGGCATGATGCTTAAAATGCTCTTCTGCGGCACCGTGGACGGTCTCTGGGACCTCTTCCCCGTGGCCGGATTCCATTCCGACGCCTTTGCCGCGTTCACCTTCGCCGAAAAGGCGCATGATCTCTTCGTGCACATGTTCCTGCCCGTCCTCTGCTACACGCTAGGCAACTTCGCCATCCTCACTCTCCTGATGAAAAACTCCCTCCTTGAGCAGATCGGCAGCGACTACGTGCGCACCGTGCTTGCCAAAGGAGGCACCATGCGCCGCGCAGTCTGGGGACATGCCTTCCGCAACGCGCTCATACCCATCGCCACCGGATTCGGCGGCATTCTCACCGTGATGTTCGCCGGATCCGTGATCATCGAGCAGGTCTTTGAAATCCCGGGCATGGGCCGCCTCGGCCTCGAAGCCATTGTCGGGCGCGACTACGCCGTCTTCATGGGTATCCTCTCGCTCACATCCATCCTCGGCCTCCTCGGTAACGTCCTCTCCGACTTTTGTTACGTCCTGATTGATCCACGCATCCACTTCGAACGGTAGCCCCATGCTCTCCTTCATTGCCGCACACCTTAACCCCCTCACCCTGAAACGCCTTCGGCGCTTCCGGCGCAAAAAACGCGCCTGGTACGCGCTCTGGATCATGATTCTGCTCTACGCACTCAGTCTCGCATCCGAACTGCTCTGCAATGATCGCCCGCTTTATCTCCGATTCAACGGCCACTCCTATTTCCCCGCTTTTCGTTTCTATCCAGCGGACCTCTTTCTGAACAACGGGCGTCAAACGCGCACCGACTACAAACGCCTCGAGTGCCATCCACTCTTCGCCGATAATCCCGACAACCGCATGATCTTTCCGCCGATTCCCTTCGGCCCCTATGAATCCCTCAGCCCCGAAAGCATCCCGGAAAGCAACTGGGCGGTGGTCACGCTCACCCCCGAACGCCACGCCGGGACCCTGAACATCGGCCCCGACTTCGCCATACGCCGCTCCACCGGCTGCGGATTCTTCTTCAACACACCCGATACCGATGTCGCCGGCCTCCATCTCACCAACGAATGGAGCCTCCCCAAAACCCTCCTTCACGCCATACGCGAACGATTCGCCAACCGACCCGCCGAACGCTTCGCTCAAACCATCAACCACCGCACCGACCCGGAAAAATCTGCTCGCGTCACCCTCTCCACCTTCACCCCCCGATCCGCCCCACCCCAAACCGTACGCCTTACCCTTCAGGAGGACGATTCCCCGTCCTCCATCCTGCAACGCCAAACCCTCTTCTTCGACGCCAAAGGCATCCTGCAAAAGAGCTCTACCCCCTTCTTTTCCACCCTCACCGAAGAACAACAATCGCATCTGCGCTCACTCGCCCAGGCCTCTTTCCCCTCCTCCACCTCGCTGGAAGGCTCGCGGCCTCGCGAGCCGGATCTGCTCATTGCCGGAACCCGCTACAGCATAGAGGCCGTACCCAACACGGTGCAGTGGCCCTATCCGCCCATACGCGGACACTGGATGGGCATTGACAGTGCCGGACGCGACGTCCTTGCCCGCATCCTCTACGGCCTGCGCACCAGCATGACCTTCGGGCTCCTCCTCGTGGTTGGCGCCATGCTTCTTGGGACGCTCGCCGGTGCCGTACAGGGATACTTCGCGGGACGAATCGATCTGACCATGCAGCGCCTCATCGAAATCTGGAGCGCATTGCCCTTTCTCTATATCATGATCCTCATCGGATCGGTCTACGGGCGCGGCTTCATCCTCCTGCTCATCTGCTATGGCCTCTTCAACTGGATCAGCATCTCCTACTACATACGCGCCGAATTTCTGCGCCTTCGCCACCGCGCCTTTGTCGATGCCGCACGCTGCCTGGGTCTCCCCGCCCACCGCATCATGTTCCGCCATATCCTCCCCAACGCCATTACTCCCATCATTACCTTCTTCCCCTTCTCGCTCGTGGGCGCCATCGGATCGCTCGCCGCCCTCGACTACCTCGGCTTCGGCCTCCCGCCACCCGTCCCAAGTTGGGGTGAACTCTTTGCTCAGGCCCAGACCTTCCGATGGGCCTGGTGGCTCATTCTCTATCCCGCCCTCGCCCTCTTTATCGTGATGCTGCTCGGTGTATTCATCGGCGAAGGCGTACGCGACGCCTTTGACCCCAAACCCGTTTCGCGCATGGAATAACCGAATGAACCCCCTGCTCTCCATACAAAATCTGACCGTGCGCTTCGAGACCGACGAAGGCCTCATCACCGCCGTCGACGGCATTTCCCTCGATATGCAGCAGGGGCAAACCTGGGGGCTCGTGGGGGAATCCGGCTCCGGCAAAAGCGTCACCGCACTGAGCATTCTTCGCCTCATCCCCTCGCCCCCCGGACGCATCGCCGATGGCGCCATCCTCTTCCAGGGCCAGGATCTGCTCCGCCTCCCTATGGAGCAACTCCGGCCCCTGCGCGGCGAACAAATCAGCCTCATCTTCCAGGAACCCATGACCGCCCTTTCCCCCCTTCACCGCATCGGCCGGCAACTCATCGAAACCATCCGCTTCCATCGCGCCATCTCCCGACGCAACGCCCGTGAAACCGCCCTCGACTGGATGCAAAAAGTCGGCATACCCGACCCTGAAGCCCGCCTCGAGGCCTGGCCCCATGAACTCAGCGGCGGCATGCGCCAACGTGTCATGATTGCCATGGCCCTCATGCTCGAACCACGCCTCATCATCGCCGACGAACCGACCACCGCACTCGACGTCACCATTCAGGCCCAAATCCTTGATCTTATGCGCTCCATGCGCAAGCCCGACACCTCGCTCCTGCTCATCACCCACGACATGGGCGTCATCCGCGAAATGTGTACTCACGTCGCCGTAATGTATGCCGGCGAAATCGTTGAAACCGCCACCGCCGACGAACTCTTCAACAACCCGCTTCATCCCTACACCCGCGCTCTTCTCGCCTCCATCCCCTCCCTGCACCGCGATGAAAAACGCCTCCCCGTCATTGAAGGCCAGGTACCCTCCCCGCATCAAATGCCCGAAGGCTGCCGGTTTGCCGCGCGATGTCCCCTCCGATTCGACCGCTGCACCACCAGGCATCCCGAACCCCTGGACCTCTACGGGCGCCGCGTCGCCTGCTGGAAATACGCCTCCGACCCCCTGTCCTAAAGGCGTGAAAACAAAAAAACCCCCACAAATCAACGGGGGGGGGGAAGGCAGCACGGACGATCTGTCCAATATCTTCTGTGGGAAAAGGCGAATGGGCATAGGAGCCACATTGCGGAAAAATGGTGAGCCGGTCGGGGTTCGAACCCGAGACCCTTTGATTAAAAGTCAAATGCTCTACCAACTGAGCTACCGGCCCCTCATCTTCCTGAAAGGGAGTCGTCCTTGTACCGCAGCGCCGCCCCGGTGACAAGTGCTAATTCGATGTTTTTACCCGGACGGCAACCACATCCATCCATGCATCCTGCGTGGCCGGATCGGCCCCTTCCACGGGCTGCGGCAATTCGTGGTAGTTCTCCGGATCTTCGGAAAATTCCGCAGGAACCGTCGGAGCATTCACCGTACCCAACACAATACCATTGGCGCCCAACTTGCCGGCCCGGGCCTTTATTTTTCCGAGGACCCGTGCACGACTGTCATGCACAAGAGCATCCTGCACATGAATAACAGCCACTTTAAGATAACCTTCCGGCACGTCCTCCATTAAATTGTAGACCACCACCTGATCACCCGGAACCGGCGCACATGTTTTCATCGTGGATTTTCGCACCGTCATGCGGACACATCCGGAAAACAGGATCAATAGAGCAAGCGCGGCAAGCAAAGGATATCTCTTCATGGAAGTGGTCTCCTGTCAGTTAATAGTCCACATACTAGAAAATGCCGCAGAGTACCGCAAGGAATACTTGCCTCATCAAGGTGTTTCACGCGGCTCTATTTTTCAGCACGACCCACCGTCACTTCGACAGGAAGTCGAATGGCCCGGTTAAACACAGGCAGCGCTGTTTTCGGCTTAAACCGCTCATGCGGCGGATTGGATTGATACAGGCCAACGTGCAACGAATAGACGCCCGGCGGAAGTGAATCCGGCAAGCGCATCGTCCGCGTTTCAATGAACCGCTCCGGAAGAGGGTGTGCCACGCCCCGATAGTCATCCAGCAATACCCGATCATCCCTGAACACGGTTTCTCCCTTTTCGTTTTTCAGGTGGCAGAACACGGCACATCCATGCCGAACCAATGTTTCAGGAATCCTCCAGTAATAGCGAAGGACCCATTCCGCTCCCGCCGAAAGCGTCCGATCTGAAAGCGTTACGCCTTCCAGCTCCACTCCGTTTCGATAACGCACAGAAAGCGCCTGTTCCGGTCCCTCGAGCCGGGCAATACGCCGGGCGGCCTCGGAGCCTTCATCCCCCCCGCGCCCCTGACGATTCATCAGGGCCAAATCCAGCCGATGAACGGGGAGATAATCGGGCCAGGCGGCCCTTACCAGACGAATCAGCGTTTCCGCCTCCTGTTCATCGCCGCGTTCGAGAGCCCTCTCCGCCTCCCGGCACAACGTTTCCGCCGCGTCATCCGTTATGCTCCACTGCGGCCCGAATCCACGCCAAACCAACACGGATGCATCCGCGACACCGGGCAACGGATCCACCAGAAACAGAATCCAGCGATCCACCGGTTGCTCCCGGAATGACACCCCGGCCACCCGGCAGATTTGGCGGCAGAGAGCGGCATTCTCCGGGCGCACCACCAGACAGCACGCCTCATCCAACGTCATCTGCGGGGACAAACAAAGGGCATCCTCTTTGAAAATATGCGGCTCCAGCGAAAGGCGCCAATCCATCGTTTCCCCGCACCGATTATGCAGCAAATTAGCGGTCCATCGATCACAATACACACGCTCAACCCCGTTGGACTTCAGGGCCTGCAGGAGCACCTCCACCTGTCCCGGTTCGTTCAGGACGCGATCATCCCCGGTGAACATCTGGAGCTCTGAAAGCTCCAGATCGCTGTGCGCCAGATTGTCGTTGAGGATAATGCGCACGGCTGCTGCATTCGTCAGATCGGTGAAGACTTCCTGGCGGTAGTAGGCCCCGCCGGCATACGGACGCCTTGCGGCATCAGGCCAATACCAATCGATCATCATGTGGCGGGATCCGGCCTGCTCCCAGTCATCCCGCCCTGGATACTGCACCAGCACCGTCACCCCTTCCGGCCACTTTCCACGCTCACAGAGCAGGCGGATTTTTCGGACGGATTGCGGTGCTTGAAATCGGACTTCGATCTCTTGGTTGGTCATCCCCCGCATATTACGCCAGCCGGTACGGCTGTTGCCATCTGAAAGCACTTCGGTCAAATCGGCATCCAGTGCCACATCACGAATCACAAAACCATCCATCAGGACACAGGCTTCCGCAGGAGGCGGAACAAAACGGTCGACCAGCGGAAGACTGTTGGGCAGGATCGTCGTACGTGCCGTATAGCCGGCGGTACGCATGGTGCTCGCCATGGCGTTCTTGTTGTTCAGCACGCCCACCTGTTCAGCCCGTTCCCCCTTCAGCACGTAATGCGGACAGCGCTCAAACTCGGGCACGTCCGTAAAGCAGTAGGCTTCCTGATAATACAGATTCAACCCGTGCCCGTATTTCCGATCCCCGGCATAATCGGCAAAGATAACATCTGAATCCAGCGCATCAAAATAGGGGCGCAGGCTTTCCAACTCCTCGTAATAGGCATGCCGATCCGCATACCAGCGGACGGGCGTCGGGATGAAACGCGCCTGCAGGCCCAACACCAACAGGAGCAGCAGCCAACCCAGGCGATAGGGAAGGCGGCGATTCAACTCCGCCATGGAATAGCCGAAGAGTACCGCAACCACCGGCAATATCGGGAGAAAATAGCGCGACGGACCAATACGCATCGGCTTGCGCAGAAACAAAAGCAGGGTACAAACCAATACCAACCAGGCCGCTCCCAGATACAAACCCACCGCTTCTTTTCGGCACCCACGCCATGTTTTCACGGAAATGAAAAAGCAGAGCAAAAGAAACAAAAGGAAAAGCGCGACCCCCAAGGAGTGATCCAGATTCATCACCGCAAACGTGAGGCCGAAGGCAAAACGCCTCAGACCACCGGGCAGGTCATTTGCGGTATCTGCCAAGATGAAGCGTACGGCTCCCCAATGGTGCGTCAAATCCCATATCCAGAACGGCAGGCCGAACAGAAAAAAACAAACCAGCGCCGGGATCAATTTCCACTGGAAGCAGCCTCCGCGAAGCACAAACACCCCCAGCAAAAACAAGGTGCCGAGGGAAACCAGAATCAGCGGATTCGTCCACCAGCCCAATCCGGCTGAAATCCCGCACAACGTCCAGAGCCAGAGCGGCGCACTGCCGCGCCGTTCCCTCTCCAGCTCAATCAAACGCAAACCGCAAAGCGTGGTGGCCACCACAAAAAACGTGGCAGCGGCGTACCCTCCGTATGACCAATTCATGAATTGCATGTAAACGGGAGGACCAATGACCGACACCGCCAACGCGATGATGCCGGCGCTTCGCCCCCCCACCCGGCAGCCCCACCAGGCAATCAGCGGCAGTAACAGAATACCGAACAGGGCCGTGCCCAGATTGCAATTGAAGTTCGGAGAAAAAGGAAGCCGATAAAGCAGCGCACTGACAAGCGGCTCCAGACTACCCATATACGGCTGCCCATAGTAGAAAACCGGAATAGGGTTCCCCTCAATGATGTGCTTGCTCATCATGCAGGGGATCGCGTGATCGCCGCTGTAGTTGCAACTGAACAGCAAGGCCCCGCCCACGCGCATCACAATACCCGCCACGATTAACCATATATACGGATTCCGAATCTCTTTCCCCATGCTCATGACTGATTATGCACCTGTTTTCTGATAAGAATCAATCTTGTTTCCCGATGGTCTACAATCATTCTCTCACCCGGGATGTTAAACCAAACTTGTCGAATATCGAATACAGCCATACATAGCGGGCATGAAAAAGCTGCTCCTCCAGCACAGGTTTCCGGGCCTGTTGATCGGCGGCCATTTGTATATCCAGCCTATCTCCATCCGTGTTTTTCACATAGTCGATGCTGATGGCATGCATTCCGGTTGCCAGAGCGACCGTTCCGGAATGTTCCTGTGCATGCGACCCGACATGGTCAACGATGCGCACGCCATCGATGTAGAGTCGGCAGGCACCGGCAGAGGTTATATAGAACGTGTATATCCCATCATCGGGAATCTGCAAATACCCATGGATCTTCAGCGCACAGTGACCGGAAGGCACCGACCCCGGAAGTTCCAGACGCGCTAAGTGTCCCTTTATTTCCGGGACGGTGTTCGAAGTCCGGAGAGGCAACGACCACTCCCCCGGATAGATCGCATAGTCCAGCTTCCGTTTCAACGGGGGCGTCGAACAGGCCGGCAATACGATATGCCGACGCAGCAGGAGTTTAAGCTCATACTCATCGGCGTAATCGGGATGAAACGCAATGGCACGCAGCACCGAAGAGGTGGAAACGAAAAATGGCCCCTCATAGGGAATGGACGCTCGGGTCGGACGCGAACCATCCAGCGTGTAAAAGACTGCACCATCCCGTGGCTCCGAGGTCAGACTGACCATCGTTTGCCCGATAAAGGCGGCCCCGGGATTCAGGTCAGGCGTGACGACGGTGAAACGATTCATATCGGGCACGGGCAGGTCCGTTTGCAAGTGCGCTGTATCCGGCAGGCTGACTAGTGTGGCAGCCAGAATTTTGATCTCCGGACAATCCGGCAGAACCAGCTTCGAAGGAGCATTGGAACAGGGAAGAATGTATTGAAAAACGAAGGTCGGGGTATACGGCATGATGCGCCCGGCTTCATCCACACAGTAATCATACACTTCTGCAATGCGACCATTCTTGATCTCAGGCGGAAGACGAAGCTGTGTTTCATCGACGGGATGAAGCCCTGCACGAGGCACGTTGCCACGGGCAATGGGTGCCGTAAAGTCCGGCACAAACAACTCATAGCACTGATCGTTCAGGCGGAATTTTGCGGATTGATCCCCGTTCATCGACACGGCCAGAATCGACACGGCATTGTAGCGATCATCATGAGCATTAAAATTCAACGTATTGCCCCGGCACCCTACGGCATCGGCCTGTCCATCACCAACGCGGGAAAGCTCGTGTGGAATGCCCTGCGCGGTGATTTTGGAACGCATAAGATTCCATGCGAAATAGCGACGTCCAGTCGAGCTGCCCTCTCCCATCCCGGCTGGAACCCGCGTAACATCATCGCGGCATTCAAGACGATTGAGGTTGAACACGTCCGGCGGACGTGGCGGCGCTTTCACCACATCCAGCGCCAGGGATGTTAAAGAATAGGGCGTCATGGGGATACTGACCGTCCTATTCGTAACCGGAAGGGTGTCGAGAAACTGTTCCATGCCATTCACGTCAAGGGCTCGATTCACCGGAAGGTCGCAGCGCAGGATGCTGTTCGAATGGACTTTGCCGACCGCTTCGGTAACGCGCACGATGATGATATCGTCCCGTTCCGCCTTTTTCACGGCAAGCACGTCAATGCCCGGATCATTCAGCGAAAAGAGACTGCTCACACGGCCCAGAATCCCACTGTGCGAACTGGCACAGAAGGCATACAGGGGCTGGTTCAATACGGATGCGGCCCGTCGCACACCGTTCGTCCATCCATCGGGCTGACTGATCAGCTCGTAGGCATATTCATGACGGCCCATGTCGATCAGGACATCATTCGGGGCGTGTACCACCGTCATGCGCAGCACATTGGTGTCGGGATGATCCCAACCATACTTTCCATCGTTCAAGACCGCCACACCCATTGGACGGACGGCATCGTGCAGGCTCACCCACTGCTGAGCAGGCACTTCATAAAGCGACGGCGAATTCGTCGGCCGGGCGATGGTGCCCACCCCGATGTCATACACGGCCTTTTCATTTCCAAAGGAAAACGGCATGGCTACTTTCAGTAATGTCCCGGTCGTGTGCCAATCCATGATCGAGTGAACGTGGATGCGATCCACAGGACCTGCACCGCAGAGCGAAATATCATCCCTGAAGGTGGAACCCGCATACTCGCGTTCCACACGAAGCGTGGCCCGCACGGGGCCTGATTCGATAATGCTGACCGTAGCCGTACCTTCGAACAGAATGGGCGGTGCGCTCAGTTCGGTATAATCAATTTCCCACTGCGGCCACTCCTGCGGATGATCGCTCCGCAACTCCAGCCGGATGGGGGCCGCGAGTAATTCCGTTCCGATCTGTTTATCGTAGATGGAGGCGATCTCCCCTCTTTCGTTGAGCGACACCCGATAACGCTGATTCTCCAGGATGTTTTTCGAGATGCGCAGCTCATTCGTTGCCGCATACGGCTTTTCGGATTCCTGAATATGATAAGCGGAAAGACTCAGGGATGGAACCTGCGCGGCAAAAAGAATACGGGGTACGCCCTGGGTGCCGGACAGGCACTGACTGGGAACTTCACGGCCCTCGGGATCGGTCACGCGGTACGCGGACGCCTTCCCGCCTAGATTTTTTGCACGCAGCTCAACCAGACTGTCCCGTTCGGCGACCAGCGGATTATAAACAAGCACCGGAATCCCCTCGCCTCGTGTATCCAGGAAGCGACTCCACGTCGTGACCGCATGATCAAGAACTCCCGCAAAAATGTTCTGTGCGATCTGGAAATCATTGAGCATCATATCGCTGACTTCATCATTGCTTGTGCCTGTAATGCCATCGTGAAAATGATGCAACAGCACACGCAGCCAGGCCTTATTCAGCAGCGATGAAGGATAATCCTCCCCTGCATAAAGATAGGCCGCTACGGCGGCATGCTCTGCTGCGGCAGCCAACTGTTCGGCCTGGCGGTTCCACCGTTTGGCCAGTGCTTTGGAAGTGTATGCGCCGGTGCCGTGTCGAGTAAGCAGAAGTTCCCCCCGATAACGCGGCTGCTGGGTAATGGAATGCCCGGCGAGTTCATAGAAAAGATCCTGCGATCGGGACATGCGGGCCTTCAACGGGCCGTCGGACGTTAAAAACCCCTCCAGCCAGGCCACGGAAGCTTCATCCGGAGCGCCTCCCTGATCGCCGGTGCCATAGTAATGATAGGCGCGGGGCAGGCCGCACGCACGACCCGTCTCCAGAGCGATGTTCAACCAGTCGGGATTCTGCGAATAGTCACTGCGGATAATGCTGGTGTATACTTCCGCATGCAGGACGCAAGGCAGCACGGAACCATCCACCCCTTGCCAGAAGCCGATCCGAAACGGAATACCCGCCGCACTGTGCCAACCCAATTTCTGCGTACTGAATCCAATCATCCCGCAATGCCGGGCCAAAGTCGGAAGGGCAAAGGAAAACCCGAAACAATCCGGCAGGAATAAATCCAGCGCATTGGTGTTGAACTCCTGCTCATAAAAGCTCTGCGCATACAGCATGCTGCGAATCAGCGATTCCGGCGCCGGAAGGTTGACATCGAAGGCCACCAGTCCCGGCCCGCTGATATTCCATCGGCCTGCACAAACCCACTCCTTCACCTGCTCAAACAGCTCCGGGTAATACTGCCTGATAAACTGGTAGTGCAATCCTCCCTCAAAATTAAATACGTAGTCGGGATACTTCTCAAAAAGCTTTACATTGCGGCGCACAGTATCGGGCAGATATTTCTCAATGGTGTCGCGCACCGTCCATCGCCACTCCGTGTCCAGATGGGCCGTAGACACAAAATGAATCACGGGATCCGGGCTCGAAGAGACCGCCCCGAAAAGAACCCCTTGGAACCCAAACCACAGCAACAGCCCAAGCAACCAACCGGAAAAGCAGATTCCCCTTTTTCGCATTTGATTCGTGTCCACCATAAATAACCGGCCTCGGGATCGATTTGCTTCAGCGCGACTATTCTTTCACGCCGCCTGAGGTGAGACCGGATACGAGGAATTTCTGGCAAACCAGGAACATCATGGAGATAGGTATGCCACTGAGCACGGCAGTCGCGGCAAAACGCCCCCATTGATAATTCTGATCGTACAGAAATGAATTGGCGCCGACGGCCAGCGTCCAGCTTCCGGTTTGGGTCAGCACCACGCTGGCTACCGGATATTCGCCCATATAGGAAATAAAGGAGAGAATGAACACCACCGCAAAAATAGGCAGGCTCATGGGCAGCAGAATACCGAGAAAAGTCTGGAAGGTCGTTGCGCCATCAATCATGGCGGATTCCTCGATGCTGGCCGGAATCGTGTCGAAATACCCTTTGATCATCCAGATGTAGATAGCCACGCCGCCGAGATACACCAGCATCAATCCGGGATGCGTGTTGAGCCCCAGGGCCGGCACATATTTGCTGATCACATTCAGAATGGCATAAATCGCAACCAGGGAAAGAACCTGCGGAAACATCTGGAGGATCATGAGTCCGGTGAGCAGGCGTCCGCGCCCCTTGAAACGCAGCCGGGCAAAGGCATAGGCTCCCGTTCCGGAAAGGAGTAAAATCATCACGGAGGAGACCGACGCCACCAGCATCGAATTGCCGAACCATTGCAACACGTAGGACTTGTCCGCCGTCAGACCCAGCACGTATTTCCAGTGCTCCAGGCTCACCGGGTCCGGAATCAGACTGCCCAGCGACATGTTTCCCTGTCGAAATGAAATGGAAATGATCATCAGAAAGGGAAACATGGTCAGCGCAACGAACGCGGCCAGAAAAAGATAAGTGAGTGTCAAACCCAGTGTATGAAATTTACCTTTAATCATGGGGTCTTCTCCCTGTTCAGCGTTTGTTTTTCGCATCGTTTCGAGTGGCAGCCTTCAGATTCACATAGGATAGGATGCTTACGATCACAAAGATAATGGTCGCAATCGCACTGGCGAATCCGTAATTCGCGCCGGCGTTTCGGAAGGCCAGATTGAACGTATAGGTGACAAGAATATCGGTATATCCCACGGATGTGGAGGCGCCCACCATTTGCGGAGCACCTCCGGTGAGCAGCTGGATAAGCAGGAAGTTATTGAAATTGAAGGCGAAACTGGCAATCAGGAGCGGCTTCAGCGGCGGAAGAATCAGAGGCAGCGTCATGCGGTACACATCACTGAGCGGGGTTCCCCCGTCAATGGCGGAGGCCTCATAGATGTCTTTCGGTACGGATTGCAGAATGCCGGTGCAGAGAATCATCATGTAGGGATAGCCCAGCCAGAGATTAACCAGCAATACCATTACGCGCGCCAGCAACGGATCGGTGGTCCAATCCGGACGAATGCCGAACAGCATGTTGAGAAACGCATTGATATCGCCAAACTGCGGATTGAACAACCCGCGGAAGATCAGGATGGAAATGAACGCGGGGACGGCATACGGAAGAATGATCAGCGACCGCCAGATTTTCTGGCCGCGAATGGCCTCCCACTCCAGCAGCACCGCCAGCAGAAAACCGAGTATGAACGTCAGCAGCACGGAAAACAACGCAAAGAGAATCGTCCAAATAAAGACGGTGATGAAGGGACCGCGCACCGATTCATTGGTGAATATCTGCGTGAAATTTCCCCAGCCGATCTGCACGCGAAACCCCGGACCGATGGGTTGCTTCTGATCATCCATGTAGAATCCGGTCGCAAAGTCCGGCCTTACGATCTGTCCGTTTTCCACATTTTTAAAGGACTCGTCTTTCGGGTCATAGCTCCAGGTATTCAGCGTGGGTGCGAAGGTGGTGAAACTGTTCATGCGCAAACCGGAGGAGGTGACCGGATCGATCAGGGTGATGTTTTTCAGGCTGGTCCTGATCTTAATCACCTGCGGCACCAGAAGCGGCGTGCCCGACGGCGGGGATTTTTCCTGCACAACGGACAACTCCACGGGATTATCCTGCGGAACCCGGAGGGGGTCTGAAATCAGATAGACGGTCTCCTGAGATTGACCGGCGGCAATTTCCACGCTGAGAATATATTCATCGGCAGAGTTTCCAGCATACACCTTCAATGGATAACTTTTGTTCGCATCCACGGTTTTTTCGCGCTGAAAATAGGCTTTGGTTTCCTCAAAAGTCAGCAGATTGTTTCCGCTGTAATTGGTAAAGGCGACATAAATGGTATAGATCAGCGGAATGATCACGAACATGCCGAAGCCCAGCAGACTGGGAAAGAGATAGCGCCATGCATAGGTTTTCCCGTTGGCATACACAAAAGCCGCCAGACCGATCACCGCCAGAATCAACACCCCGAGGACGGGATGCCCGCTGCGGTAAATCAGGTAATCAAGATACAGAAACACCAGCATGATCGCCGCATACAGGACCTTCGGTATATATGAATTCCGTATCATGACATGACCTTCCTCTTTTCAGGCCCACCCCGGCAACGTTCACGCCATGCCGGGGAGCACCATTTCAATGCTGCCTATTCGTCGTCGCGCCTGCTTGATCAAACGGATTATTTCGCATTTTCATTTTTCATGTTGGCCGCGGCATTATCCAGTGCCGTTTTCGCATCGGACTGTCCGGACGTGACGGTTTTTACCGCCGCTTCCAGAGCACTCCAGAAAACACCCATTTGCGGGATGTTCGGCATCAGATCGCCGAGGTCGACATTCTTCATGCTGGCTTCGACATTGGGGTCGGCCTTTTGCTGGTTGTAGGCTTCAATCAGGGCGGGCGGGCCATCAAAGGTATCATCATTCAGCGCCTTCAACCCGTTCACGGTCAGCACATATTGCTTCAGAAACATCTCGGCCAGATCCTGATTCGGCGTTTTGGCATCCAGCATGGCCGTCAGCACGCCCACGAACGGCTTAGCGGGACCACCCACGCCGGGAATAACAGCCACGCCGAAATCGATGTTATTTTTGCGCAGGTTGTTCCATTCCCAGGGGCCGGTCACCATCATGTCGAGCGTCCCCTGCATCATTTTGGAAATCATCACATCGTAGGTGGCCGAACGGGGCATAATGCCCTGGGTGATCATCCCGGCCACATACTGCAACGCCTTGACGGCGCCGTCCGTATTCACCCCGATATCGTTCATGTTGTAATTGCCCGATGCATCGCGGCCGTAAACATACCCGCCGGCGCCCGCCAGAAATGGCCAGGTGAAATACGGGGTGTCATACGCCCAGAGAATGGGCAGCACCGCAGAGGTCGGATCTTTTTTGGCCATTGCACAAACCTCATCCAGCGTAGCAGGCACGGATTTGATCAGCTTTTTATTATAGATCAGCGTTACGCATTCCATCGTAATGGGATAGCCCCACATTTTTCCGCCATAGGTTACGGCATCCCACGCTTTGGGGGAAAATCCGGCTTTGTAGGCATCATCCACACTCACGGGTTGAATCAGTCCGCTTTGCGCCCAACCGCCCAACCGGTCGTGCGCCCAGATGATCAGGTCCGGTCCGCGCCCGGCCTGAGCCGCCTGAGCGAATTTATTTTCCGGATGGTCCGGATGCTCCACGGTCACAGGAATTCCGGTGTCTTTGGCAAATTGATCGCCGAGTTGTTGCAGAGCGGTATAGGGTTTGTCTCCATTGATCCAGACGAGCAGCTTGCCCTCCTCCACCGCCTGCACCTTCGGAACCGCATAAGCGGTCAGCAAGACAACCAGCATAATCCATTGTTTCTTCTGCATCATAATATCCCTCTTCCTTTCTGCGCTATCGTGTGATTCCAACAACCGGTCAGATAATCGTGGCATCCGTCTCGCGGTCGAAAAAATGCGTTTTGGCCATATTGAAACAGGCCCGATATTCTTCCCCAATTTTGATGTTGTCGAATTCGGAACTGCGTGCCGTGAAGGAATGCTTGCCGGTGTCGAGATAGATGTATACCTCGTCGCCCATGGGTTCGACCACCTCGACGCGGGCATCCACCTTGTAGGGTTTTGCGGATTCCGGGGCATTTTTCACCTGATGCACATCCCCGGGACGCACCCCCAGCACCACCTCTTTCCCCGCGTACGCACGCAGGGCCTCGGCCTGGCGGTCCGGTAGAGTCAGCGAAAAGACGCCTTCGTCGAAAATCACCTGTGATCCCTCGCTACGGATCCGCCCGTCAAAGAAATTCATGGGCGGACTTCCGATGAAGCCGGCCACGAATTTGTTCTTCGGATTGTGAAACAGATCCAGCGGGGCGGCCACCTGTTGAATGATACCGTTTTTCATCACCACAATCCGGGTGCCCATGGTCATGGCTTCCACCTGATCATGCGTGACGTAAATAATGGTTGCCTGCAGCTTCTTGTGCAGTTTGCTGATTTCCGCGCGCATCTGTACGCGCATTTTGGCATCGAGATTGGAGAGCGGTTCATCAAACAGAAACACCTTGGGCTTGCGTACAATGGCGCGCCCAACCGCCACACGTTGACGCTGTCCACCGGAAAGCGCCTTGGGCTTGCGATCCAGATAGGGCGTGATCCCGAGAATCTCCGCGGCTTCGCGCACACGGGTATCGATCTCCTCTTTCGGATAGCCGCGCATTATCAATCCATAGGCCATGTTTTTATAGACCGTCATGTGCGGATAGAGCGCATAATTCTGGAAGACCATGGCAATATCCCGGTCTTTCGGAGGCACTTCATTCACCACGCGACCATCAATGCTGATGGTCCCCCGGCTGATCTCCTCCAATCCGGCCACCATGCGCAAGGTGGTGGACTTTCCGCAACCGGACGGTCCCACAAGAACCAGAAATTCCTTATCCTGAATCTCCAGATTGACATCATCCACCACCGTCACATTGCCCGGATAGATTTTGAACACATGTTCCAGCGTAACCTTGCCCATCGTTGCCTCCGTTACTAAAGAGAGCGGGAGAGGCTCTGTTCCTCTCCCGCCACCCCATTCATGCTTTTTTATTCAGGTCGGGGATCAGAACCAGGCTTCCATCTGCACGCCGTAATTCAAGCCACGTGTATCATCGGCATACGGCGTTCCGCCGACCGACCCCTCGAAATCGCTGGACCATTTGGCCACAGTGACAAACGCCCGCAGAACCGGACGCGCCCAAAAATCATTGCTCAGGCGGATTTCCGGACAGATCGTCAGCTTGCCCACGGCGCCTTTCAGGTCGCCGCCATCCGTCGCAGCGCCTTCCTGACAGGTGTAATCCACGCCCGCTTCCACCGCCAACGCAAAATTCTTCGTAAAGGAATAGAGCGGACGCAGCCCCGCCGAATACCAGTCGGTAATCGCATCCGTATGCTGACCGTTGTCATAACGATCCCAGATACCGACATACATCATCGACCAGCTATCGTTGGGTTGAATCACCCCGTAATCCAACAGGCGCAGGCGGCTGGAACTACCCACCACCGGATCAGGCGTGGCCCAGAGGGATGAACCGAAATCCTTGGCCACGCTGTTACCCCATTGAACACCGGCCTTGTTGAATCCGATGGAATGATTTTTGGTGTGGATCAGGCAAAGACCAATACCGGTTTCGGAATCGACCTTGGTGGTCGTGGTCTGCTCTTCATCCCCGTTTTTCAACGTGGTCTCATAGTCGCCACCGCGCACGTAGGACGGCAGCGCCACAAACTCCAGCGTCCCCGCTTTGCCCATATCGCCTTCCAGCCGCGCGTCAATCATCTGCTTGGTGATCAGCCCCACGTTATCCAGATCCACCGCGTTATCCGGCGAACCGCGCAGATACGCCAAGTGCAGCTTGAGCTTATCGGACCCCAACGGCAGGTTCTGCATACCGCCGCCGTATCCGCTGGTATCCAGCCAGTAGAAATCGTTGATATGAATATCCTGCCGACGATAGAACCGGCTGCCCGCCCAGAAGGTGACATTCTTCGAGAAGTCAAAATTACCGAATTCCGCGTAGGCTTCGCGCACCGTGAATTCGTCGGTCTGGGAGGACCACTGATTGTCGTTGAGGGTTTTGTAGGCCAGCAGGGTTTCCACCTTCGCGGAAGGGCCTTTGGGTTCATCCATGTTGAAATTCTTCACCAGAATAGCTTCGCCATAGGTTTCGGCTTCGTTACCCAAACGGTATTTTGCGGGTGCGCCAGGTGCCTGAAAAGGAACCCCCTTCCCCCCGGTGCTTCCTTCCAGCACGCCGGAGCGGATGTAGGCGTGATATTCAAAGCGGTCATCCGCCTGGGCGGACCAGACGCACGCCAGCGCAAGCAGCAACACCCCTCTGCAAAAACGACGACCTGTATTCATAGATAAACTCCCCGTTGTTGAATTCAAAACGCGGCCTGTCCTACGCGCATCACCCCGCACTATGTTGGATGGAGTATAGGGATAAGACCGTGTGCTGTGAAGCCTCTTTTATTGATAAATGAACACCGTTCCCCCGGCGAGAACCCACCTCAATAATTGGTCGTCAAAAACAACCGTCCGCCCAACACCGTCTCTTTTCTGCGTCTGCAGCACGCCCTCCAAAGGTGGCCCGTCGCAAAGACTACTGATCCCATTCAATCACGAAGGGATTCCAGCCGTTTGGAATGGCATCTTTCCTCCAATTTCCGGCGGAAAAAACTTTGGGGCAATGCGCTTTTTCGTCGAGGACGTGGCAATAAGTCTTGAATTCAAACGGTTCTCCCGTAACCCAGTGGTGCCCGGAATCATTGGTGAAAAGCCCAAGCCAAAACCAGCTTCCCCATGGAAACATGGAGAGAATGAAGGCATTTTCCTGCTGGGAGGTGATGGTCACCAGATGCCCCCCATGCTCCTCACACCAGCGACGGGCCGCATCCCACTCCATCGGAACAGGAATGTAGAGATAATGATGGCCGTTAAACTCCTGACTCAATTCGCGTAACCGGGCCACATGATTTTCCTGAGCGGCAAGAATCACTTCCACCTCCGCAGCATACCGTTCAAGCCCGGGTTGATTGATCCAGTATTCGCGCACGCGCTCCAGCTCCATGGTGGGGAGCGTAGAACACGCAAAGGAAAAAATAGTGGGCGGTTTTTCCCGCAGCGGCTCAAGCGACGTGAGCGCATTCCCCCCGCACAGCAGGAAATTAAGTGCCACGTGACGCAACGGCTCAAGCGAGCGAATACGGTTGGCCGAACAACGTAGCGTGCTTATCGGGATGTTCGCCAGCACGGCCAAATCCTCCACCCGGTTGTTACCGATATTCAAATTGGTCAACGGCATACCGCACAGCGGCGCGAGATCGCTTATCTGATTGCCTGGAATGATCAGCTCAGCCAACGGCATGCCGCGCAAGGGCTCGATTTCTTTCACCCCATTCCCTTCGCAATACAGCTGCGTCAACGACATTCCACGCAGAGGCTCCAGACTCTTCACATTGGCCAGACCGCAGCTCAGCCAGGTCAGAGGCATCCCACGAAGCGGCTCCAGGCCGCCTTCGATCGGATTCCAAGAGCAATTCAACACCTGCAACGGCATTCCACGTATGGGTTCCAGGGAGTCTATCGCACAATTTTCACACAAAATCGTATTCAACGCCTTGCCGGAAACCGGCTCAAGACTGGAAATGGGGTTCCCGCTGCATATAAGAACCTCCAGCGGCATGGCGCGACAGGGTTCCAACGTTTCAATGCGGTTCATCGCGCATTGCAAATGCGTAATAGGCAGATGCGCCGCCGGGGAGAGATCAGCGACCTGTCCACCGGTGATATCCAGCGTGAGACCATGTCGCTCCACCAGCAAGGAAATGGCGGCTTCGGGCCAGGCGGCCTGCAACCCGGCATACCATTCGGGGAGCCACTTCAGCATCTCTTCACAGCGGGCGGCAGCCTGATAGCCTTCCGATGCGCGCCGCCGTTGATCCTCATCCATTTCCGTGCAGCCCTGCATGGCATCCGAAAAGAGATCGCGTGCAGTGGAATAACGCCGGTGTTCAAGATGCCGATCCGCCAGATCAAGAATATTGCAGTTCGTCGGAGTACTCAATGCGTATACCTTGACATTGAAATACAGCGTTTCGGCAAGCCATCCGAGCAATCCCGCCGCCGCATGCTGAGCGCCGGAAAGCGGATGCGGGTCATATGCAGAAAAAACCAGTTCATGCTGAACCCACATGTTGAGTTCATGCCCCACCCGCTCAACACGTACCATGTAGCGTCGCCCGCTCTCCAGCGAAGCAGCCCGCTCGCTGAAAAGCTTGTTGTCGAGTCGGGTCAACACATTGAAAGAGTTGGTGTAGGCGCCGTATTTAAAGGCATAACCGCTCACCGAGGTCATCCAGGGATCTTCGGAACGGATGGCGTTGACCAGACAGGCCAGATCGTTGAGATACTCGCCGCTCATTACACACTCGAACTCGATTCGTATATCTCCGGGAACATCCTGCTTCAACAGCAGAATCTGGGGCTCGCCGCCATACAACCGCAGCTTCCCATCGATCATTTCATAGTGTCCCCCGAGCACATCCCACCGCTCCAACACACCCTCATCAAAGCGATCCTCCCTTACCACCGGATGCCAGATTCGGCCGTTTTGATATTGTTCCACTTCCTGCTGGAGTATCCGTACACAGGGAAACCGTTCGCCCGGTTCACGCCTGAGCGCACAGAGCGCCACATCCGAAAGAATGAACGGGATCTTTTTCTCCGGGCAATGAAGAAGGTGCGGGCCACTATCCGCGGAAGCTCGTTCGTTAAAGGCCATCGGCGCGGTGATGTCGGCATGGACGATATTGCCCAGCAGTTCCTTTAAATCAGCACCGTCCACATGGGGGCGCAGTGTAAGAAGTAAATACAGAATGGCACCCAGGGCATATATATCCGATTGAACGCTAAACTGAGATCCGAGTGATAAAATCAGCTCCGGCGCCATGAACGCCGGCGTTCCGGTGACCGTTTTTTTCTTTCGAGAGCGCAGGGTGGTTTTCGCCGTATCGTATTCGAGTGTATTCAGAGAGCGATCCGCGGATGGCCCTTCGAGCACTTCGTCAGGAGGGATGTATTGCGGCATTTCATCGGTCCGGTCCAGTGCCTCTTCTATCTCACACAGATATTTTGCCAGCCCCCAATCCAGCACCAGCACTTCCCCATATTCGCCCACCATGATATTTGCCGGTTTCAGGTCGCAATGGATCACTCCTTTCGCGTGAGCAAACGCCACCGCATCGCATACCTTCTGAAAAATCGTCAGCAATTTACCAAGCGGATAATCACGCACCACTTCCGCATCTCCCTGCTGCAACCCGGCAATGATCTCTGAAAACGGCACCCCCGCCACATGCTTCATCGTGTAGAATGGAGAGCCGTTTTCATTAATACCCAGCTCATGAACCGGCACAATGTTCGGGTGCTCGTGTCGCGCAGTGATCTTGGCCTCGTTGATAAACCGGCGGTATTCCTCCTCGTCATTGAGACCCTCTTCGGAAATGAGCTTGAGAGCAACCGTCCGATCGCAGGGCAGATCTTTGACCATATAGACCGTGCCCATGGTACCCACAGCAACAAGGCCCTCGGCCCGATATCGCTCCGTACAATCCCGGAACAGGCGAGACGCCTCGTCCTCGACAGCCGCAACGGCAGGGGCCGGGCGGGGGGCATCCTCTTCCTCGGACTTTTCCATATCCATCCGAACGGTTTTATCTATTTGCACACCCTCTCCCCGTCCTGTGTTATCCGAAGCACATCACCTTGGGTGAACGTTTGGTTCACGAAACCATTAAAAAACGAGCTAATTATAATTGGATAGACTAGTTGCAAATGCTTACATTGTACAGGTTGTTCTTCTGAATTCCAGCAAGTATTGTTTGGACTGGAGATCAAAAACCGTTTTATATGAGATTTGAAATCAATTGTCTTGAAAGGACTATAGAGTTAACGTCAAAGAAAGACCTTATTATGGGCACGCCTCTGGACAAATCAAAACGGGTTCCTTTGTACATTCAGTGCGAGGAACATTTATACACATCCATTGCCAGCGGAAAGTATGCGGAGGGAGAATTTCTTCCGCCCGAGCGAACGCTGAGTGCGGATCTGAGTGTCAACCGCCTCACACTCCGCAAGGCAATTGCCTCGCTGATCAAACAGGGAATGATCGAAAACATCCCCGGAGCCGGAAACCGGGTCCGCCAATCCACACGCCCCGAGAATCGCGCTCGGGTGGTATCCTGCATCATGCTGCGCACCAAAGGAAGTCCTGCGCTCAGTCCCTATTTCTCGGAAATATTCGAGGGGCTTCATTCCGAAGCCACACGGCGTGAATATGATTTGACCTTCATGCCGTTAGCGGCCGACGACCTGTGGGATTGCTCCGGCAAAGCGAAAAATCTCACCGAACTGATCCGGCAGGACCTGGCCGGCGTCATTCTGCTCGGAGGCATCCCCGATTCCCTGGCGGAAGCCTATGAACTGGCCGGCATCCCGGTGGTCCTGCTGGACAAGCCCTCGGAATACCCCTCCATTCCCTCGGTAATGCCCGACAACGAGGGAGGAGCACGCCTGGCCGGCGAGCACCTGCTCTCGCTGGGCCATCGCCGCATCGGCTATCTCTCGGGCGGAGATGATCCTGTAAACCATCTGCGAAGAGAAGGCCTCACAGCGGCACTGGCGAAAAAGGGACTACGACTGGAAAAGAAATACGTCATTCAAACGGGATACGGCGTGGTTACAGCCAGTGACGCCATGAGCCGCTTTATCGAACAACACGGCACTTCCGCACTCCCCACGGCCTTTCTTGCGGTAAACGATGAAGCCGCTCTGGGGGCAGCCAAGGCTCTGATACAGCATGGGCTGCGCGTGCCGGAGGATATTTCACTCGCAGGATTTGACGACATTCCCTGGGCCGAGCATGCCATGCCTCCGCTCACCACGTTACGTATTCCCCGAATTGAAATGGGGGAATGGGCCATGCGTCTTTTGCTGGACCGCATCGCTCAAACATCGCTCACTGCTGCCGATATTCAATTACCCACCCGCCTGATTATCCGCCAATCCACCATGTCTCCACCCACCTCCTGAAAAAGGCTTTTTCGTGAGCCCCTTGTATCCAGGCACGCAGGAGAAGGATGGACTTTCCCCTATTTCAACCAGGCATTGACCATGCGTACAGTACTCATCGCATCGGGGGCATAACCATCGGCACCAATCTCATCGGCATAGAGCTGATCGACCACCGCTCCGCCAATCATAATTCTGAGGGAAGCGGGACATTGGCTCCGCGCCAGGGCAACCACTTCTTTCATGTGCACCATGGTGGTCGTCATGAGGGCTGAGAGACCAATGATTGAAGCACGGCGGTCAATAGCCTCCTGAACGATGGTTTCCGCAGACACATCCTTGCCCAGATCAATCACTTCATAGCCGTAATTTCTCAACATGAGGGCCACGATGTTTTTCCCAATGTCGTGAATATCTCCCTTGACGGTGGCCAGCACAATCGTCCCTGCATGGGCCTCGTTTTCCTCCTTTACCAAATGCGGCTCGAGCACGGAAAAACCTGTCCGCATGGCATCGGCACTCATAATCAGTTGCGGGAGAAAATACTCGCCGCTCTCAAAAAGAGCCCCCACTTTTTCGATGGCCGGAATCAGGCAGTTATCCACCAGGAAGCGCGCATCGAGGCCGGACTGCATCGCGCGGAGGAGATGCTGTTCCATGCCATCTGCGTCGCCCTCCAGCACAGCTTCCATCACAAACGCTTCCGGCGTCTTCTTTGTTGGTGCCGTGGAGGGAGCGGATTTTTCTGTCGACTCGCCGCCGAATTGCCGGATGTACCTGCGAAGACCCTTGTCGCGTCCATTGAGCGTATCCGAAGCCAGGATCAATGAGCGCATCAGTTCTGATGCGGGGTTGGCAATCGCCATGCTCATACCGCGCCCAATACTCATCATCAGAAAGGCTGCATTGACCCAAGCCCGTTCAGGAAGACCAAAGGATACGTTGGAAACACCGCAAACCGTATTGACGGCGAGTTCCCGCGTACACCACTCGATCAGATCAAGGGTAAGCCGGGCGGCCTCCTGATTCGAACTGACCGTCATGACCAGCCCATCCACCACGGCATCTTCGCGCCGGCATCCAAGGGCTTCCGCACGTTGCAGAATATCAAGCACAACCCGCTTGCGCTCTTCAAGTGTTTCGGGGATGCCCTCATCCGTCACCGGAAGAACCACAAACATCGCCCCATAGCGCGCCGCCAGAGGCAGCGTTCGTTCGAGGCGTTCCCGTTCGCCGGAAACGGAATTGATCAGCGCACGTCCCGGATAAACCCGCAGAACCGACTCGATAACCTCCGGACGGGTGGAGTCCAGACAAAGCGGCAGCGAAGAAGATTGAGACAGAAGGGCCACGCACTTGAGGATCATCTCCCGATCATCGGTACCGGAAAGCCCCATGTTCACGTCGAGAATCCCGGCGCCGCAGTCCTCCTGCTCCTGCGAAGACCGTTTGACCAATCCCAGCTTTCCTTCGCGCAATTCGGCCTGCAAGGCCTTTTTACCCGTGGGGTTAATACGCTCACCGATAATGGTAAAGGGTTCGTCCAATCCAACACGACAAATACCGCGTGCCGAGGAAACCGCACTGATCCCTCTCCGTTTCGGCGGCTGAACAGTCAAGCCGGCGGCATCCTCCGCGCAGGCGGCGATGTGCGCCGGACTCGTTCCGCAACATCCTCCGAAAAGGTTG
>JAQVYB010000027.1 GCA_028708815.1 Kiritimatiellia bacterium
ATGAGGTGGAACGCAGCTTGGCGGATTTCGGGGTGTTTCTCTTAAAGGAGCAGTTGGTTCCGGAAAATCACGTATCCTTTATGGTGCGATGGGTCCGGCAATTTTTTGGTGTGAGCAAGCATGCCACAGATCAGTCGCTGAAGGATCGGCTGGATGAAGTGGAAAATGAAGAAGGATGAATGGGGAGGAAGTGTTTTGTGTGTGTGAGATGGTTTGTTCGTTGCAAGGCGCCATCGGGCTACGGGTGGAGGCAGGAGGTGTACGGCGAGGCGGTGGGCCGGGCCGGATTTGACAAGCGCGTATCGCCTCACACGCTACGCCACAGTTTTGCCACGCATCTACTGGCCAGCGGCGTGGGTATCCGCGATGTGCAGGACTTGCTGGGTCATGCGGATATATCCACGACGCAAATCTATCTGCACACGGCCAAACATACCGGTGTTGGAATATGCAGTCCATTTGAAGCCCTGTAGGTGGATCCGTCCGCCGGATCGGGGTTGTGCGTCGGGACCATGTGGCGGGGGGGGGGGGGGCAGCAAAAAACATGGAAAGAATTTCCAATGATTGGAAAAATCCTATAGATAGTTTCCAATGATTGGAAAAATGGCGTGAAAAAGTTTCCATCCGCCGTCGCCAAGGCTATGGCGGGACAAGATGGTTGGAAAACGTTTCACACGGGGTCGGCACGACCCTTCCAATGGGTGGAAAATGTGATGGATGGGAATTCGGCGGTGACTGCCGTAGAGACAGGTGAACCCTTATGATGCAATGGATTTTGAAGAAAATAGTCGGGACAAAGAATGATCGCGATGTGCGCAAGATACGCCCGGTGGTGGCGCGCATCAATGAGCTGGAGGAAAAGCTTCAGGAGCTTTCGGAGGATCAGCTCAAGGCCAAGACGGTTGAGTTTCGGGAACGGCTGGCGGCCGGGGAAACAGTGGACGATCTGATGTGTGAGGCGTTCGCGGTGGTGAAGAATGCCTGCCGACGGCTCTGCGGCAAGACGATTGATGTGTGCGGGCACGAGATGACGTGGGATATGGTGCCGTATGATGTGCAGGTGGTCGGCGGGATTGCGCTGCATACGGGGAAGATTGCCGAGATGCAGACCGGCGAGGGCAAGACGCTGGTGGCGACGATGCCGGTGTATCTGAATGCACTGACCGGACGCAATGTGCATGTGGTCACGGTGAATGATTATCTGGCCCGCCGCGACGCGGCCTGGATGGGGGCGGTCTATTCTTATCTGGGCCTGACCACGGGGTGCATTCAGAATCAGATGCGCCCCGATGAGCGGCGCAAGCAGTATGCCTGTGACATTACGTATGGCACCAACAGCGAGTTTGGTTTCGATTATCTGCGCGACATGGGCATGGCCATGCGCCCCGAAGAAATGGTCCAGCGCGGCTATTATTTTGCCATCGTGGACGAAATTGACAGTATTCTGATTGATGAGGCCCGTACGCCGCTCATCATTTCCGGACCGGCGCCCTACTCCTCCAATCAGTATGCGGAACTCAAGCCCATGGTGGACCGGCTCGTTAAAAAACAGCGCGACCTCTGCAACAGTCTCCTCGCCAAAGCCAAGGCGCATCTCGACGCCGAAGAAGAGGAAGAGGCCCAGTTGCTCCTTTATCAGGTGAATCAGGGCATGCCCAAAAACAAGCAGCTCCTGCATCTGTTCGAGGAACCGGCCAACCGCAAGCTCTTTGAGAAAATTGATAACGCGATGCTCACGGACATGCGCAAGGAGCAGGCGCGCGCCCTCCGCGAGGAACTGTATTTCACGATTGATGAAAAAGGTCACGATGCGAACCTGACCGAGAAAGGCTGCGAGGCCCTCAGTCCCGGAAATCCGGATGCGTATGTGGTGCCCGATCTCATTACCTCGCTGGCCGATCTCGACAATGAAACCGAGCTGACCGAAGAAGAGCGCTTTGCCAGAAAGCAGAAGCTGCAGGATGAATTTGCATCGAAGAGCGAACGGATTCACAATGTGGACCAGCTTATCCGCGCCTTCTGCGTGTATGAGCGGGATGTGAATTACGTGGTGCAGGACAATCAGGTCATGATTGTGGATGAATACACCGGGCGCCTCATGCCGGGCCGACGCTGGAGCGACGGGCTGCACCAGGCCGTCGAGGCCAAGGAAGGCGTCAAAATCGAGCGCGAGACCCAGACCCTCGCCACCATCACGATCCAGAACTACTTCCGCATGTATGAAAAACTCGGCGGCATGACCGGTACCGCCGAAACCGAGGCCGATGAATTTCACGAGATTTACAAGTTGGATGTCATGGTCATTCCCACCAACCGCCCGGTACGCCGCGTGGATTGGAATGATTGCATCTACAAGACCCAGCGCGAAAAATACAACGCGATCCTCGATGAAATCGTGGAGTGCCACGGGCGCGGGCAGCCTATCCTGGTGGGTACCGTTTCGGTGGAAGCCTCGGAGCTGCTCAGCCGGATGCTGCGCCGCCGCAACATCCCGCACAACGTGCTCAACGCCAAGAATCATGAACGGGAGGCCGAAATCGTGTCGCGGGCCGGGCATACGGGGGCCGTAACCATCGCCACCAACATGGCCGGACGTGGTACGGATATCAAGCTCGGTGACGGGGTGGTGCACCTCCCGCGCGAAACCGTACAGTCCCAACTGGCCCTGGGCGACAAAATGGAACAGGGCGGTACCCTGCTGGAACTCCTGCAGGAAAGGCCGTGCGGTCTGCATGTAATCGGCACCGAGCGTCACGAATCGCGCCGTATTGACCGCCAGCTCCGCGGGCGCTGCGCGCGTCAGGGCGACCCGGGATCTTCCCGTTTTTATGTTTCGCTTGAGGATGATCTCATGCGGCTCTTCGGTTCCGAGCGCGTGGCAAGCATTATGGCTCGTCTGGGTCTGGAAGAGGGCCAGGTGCTCGAACATCCCTGGCTCAACCGGTCGATCGGGACGGCCCAGCGCCGCGTGGAACAGCAGAATTTCTCGATCCGGAAGCGTACCCTGGAATACGACGATGTGATGAATAAGCAGCGCGAGGTGATCTACGGGCTGCGCAGCGAGATTGTTGCCGCCGAAAACGTACGCGAGCAGTTGTACGGAATTGTGGATGATGTCATTGAGACGCGCATCGACCAGATGGGCGAAGAACCGATTGATGAGCTTTTCGGCAGCTTCATCAACTGGGTGAATATGACCTTTCCCATCGGATTGACCCCGTCTGATGTAGAAAGCCTGAAAGATGACCCCGAAAAGCTCGCAGAGCTGATCACGCGCCGCATACGCGAATCCTATGAAATGAAGGCCGGGCACGAGGAGCCCCGCGCGCTCGAATCCATCGAACGCTTTATTGTGCTGCAAGCCTGTGACACGCATTGGCAGGAATATCTGCGGGGGATGGATGCCCTGCGCCAGGGCGTCGGCCTGCGTGCCTACGGGCAGCGCGACCCGCTCGTGGAATACAAAAAAGAAGCCTACGAAATGTTTTCGGACCTGATCGAGAAGATCAAGGGCGACGTGGTGCACAAGATGTTTCGTGCCTCAACCTCGTCCGCCGCCATGGAATCGTTCATTCGGTCGTTGCCGGCCATGTATATTCATCAGAACGCGCAAAACGCCGGGGCCATGAGCCAGGCGGGAGCCGCACGGGCCGGGCACGCCGCACCTCCGGGCGCCGAGGCCGCCATGAAGGCTGCGCTGAATCAAGCCGCCACCCCCGTCCACCGCGATGAACCCAAGGTCGGACGCAACGATCCATGCCCTTGCGGCAGCGGGAAAAAATACAAGAAATGCTGCGGGGCGATTCTGTAACCTTCGGCTCGCGGGAGGCCTTATTGCAACCCCAAAAGGCCCCCTCGCAGCGGTGGCCGTTCTTCCCGCGAGGGGTTCGCGGGACGCAAAATGTAACCCTGCACATTATTCATTGCGGGAATTTTTCATGCCCTATATAATGCGCGCATGAAAATGAAAACCGCTTACACCGACATCGTCGTATTCACCCATCGAAATTCTCTTCGGCCCTTCGGTCGGCTTGCTCTTCTCTTCCTGCTCGGTCCGGTCCTGGTCCTGTCCCTGCTTTCCGGTTGCGTTCGCAAGCCGAACGACCGTACGCCGGACGGACGCATCATCGTGGATTACTGGGAAAAGTGGACCGGCTTCGAGCAGGATGCCATGCAGGCGGTGGTGGATGATTTCAACGCCTCGCAAACGAATATTGTCGTGCGCATGCTGGCGGTGAGCGGAATTGAGAACAAGCTGATGCTCTCTGCGGCCGGGGGCAACCCGCCGGATGTGGCGGGCCTGTGGTCGCATTCGCTGGTGGGCTTTTCGGATAAGAACGCGCTGCTTCCGCTGGATGGTTATGCGCGCGAAGCGGGGGTGACCCGGGAGGACTATATTCCGGCCTTCTGGGATCTGTGTTCCTATCGTGGTTTTTTGTGGGGTCTGCCCTCGACGCCGGCCACGCTGGCGCTGCATTGGAATAAAAAGATGTTTCGGGAGGCGGGGCTGAATCCAAACAAGCCGCCGCGTTCGATTGCGGAAATGGAAGCCATGAATGACGTGCTTACGGTGGTGAGCATCGAACGCAACGGGAAACGCGAAAAGGTCCGTTACCAGGATCTGACTCCGGAAGAAAAGGAAGCGAAGGACTTTGATCTGGTTCAGGCCGGTCATCTGCCGAGTGTTCCGGGCTGGTACAATCAGATGTGGGGATTCTGGTTCGGCGGGAGACTGTGGGACGGCGAGCGCACCCTGACGCCGGACAGCCCCGAGAACATTGCCGCCTATGAATGGGTGCAGAGTGATCCCGAGCGTTTCGGAGTGGATAACATCATGGCCTTCGGCGCCACCTTTGGGAATATGGCTTCGCCGCAGAATCCGTTTCTATCCGGCCAGGTGGCCATGTGCATTCAGGGTGTCTGGATGCAGAATTTTATCGATAAATACGCGCCCGATCTGGACTGGGCGGCCGGCGCGCCGTTCCCCTCCTCGGATCCGGAGCGCTTCCCGAACGTGACGTTGGTGGAATGCGATACGTTGGTGATTCCCAAGGGGGCCCGCCACCCGCGCGAAGCCTTTGAATTCATCCGTTACGTCAATACGCAGGAGCCGATGGAAAAGCTCACGCTCGGTCAGAAAAAATTCAGTCCGTTGGCGAAGCTCAGCGGGGATTACATTGCCCGGCATCCGAACCCATACATCGAGACCTTTATCAATCTGGCCCGCAGCCCGAATGTGCGGTATTGTCCGCGCCTGAGCATCTGGTTGGAATACCGCGATGAGCTGACGGTGGCGGCCAACCGGGTGGAAACGATGACCGCCACGCCCGCCGAAGCACTGCACGAGGTCAAACAGCGCTCGCAATCGAAGTTTGACAGAGTGAACAAGCGGTGGGATAAGGTGAAGGAAAGCCGAATCCAGGCGTGGGAAGCAACCACGCAGAACAAATAAAGGAGAGTTGCCGTCATGCAGAAGTCACGTCGCGCCTTCACCCTGGTGGAGCTCATGGTGGTGGTTGCCATCATCGGCATCCTGATTGCCATCACTCTCCCGGCCACCAACAAAGCCCTCAATCGCGCCAAACGGCTTCAGTGCGCCAGCAACCTCAAACAGCTTTCCGCCGCCGTCCTCCTCTATTGCAAAGATCACAAGGGTGAGTTTCCGGTGCAGTTTAGCTACAACGTACCAGGACAGAATGACACCCAATGGGCTGCGGAGGTCATTCCTTATCTGGGGAAAAAATACGAAGGCTGGACACCGACCTCCCCGGCCAAGGACCGTCCGGTTTTCTTCTGTCCCAACGCCATGAAGCATCACCCGGGAACGTATGTGGGCGAGCACGGCTCCTATGGAATGAATTCCGATCTCATGAAAAACGAGGACCCTGCCGGCCCTCCCAAACGCATCAGCAGTTTCAGCCGGACCTCCGCCACCATCATGATGGCCGATGGACACTGGGGTGTTGCCGATGCCAACTGGTGGGCCGGGATGACGTTCAGTCGCGGTGAATATCCCGACGACTACCCGGACGACCCCGTGGAAGGGCGCAAGACCTTTGTTCACGAGGAAGGTGCGAATTTCGTGTATCTCGATGGGCACTCCGAGTTTCTGGAATATGCGAATTACAGCACGAATAGACCGATTTGGACGGGGGAGAGTCCCTATTAAGTCAAGGCGTTTCGGCGCGCCGCAGGGAGGCCACGCCGGAGGGGGTTTGACATGACCGATCAAACGGATGCGCCGATGATCCCGTCGCATGCACGCGTGGCGGTGGTTTGGGCGGAGGATGCGAAGACCTGCCTGTCGGGCATCGCACGGCTTTGTCCCGACCTGCATACCTTTATGGTGGTATCGGACGCAGGGGAAGAACTCTCCGCAGGGGGCATTCCCTGCATCACCATTCGTCCCGATCAGGTGACCCGGGCGTTTCTGGCTTCGCTTTTTTTCCAACACCGATTTTTGCTGTTTGAGGGCCGGGTGGGTTGTCACATCGAGGAAGGCATCCAGCACCGCTTCCCGGAACAGGCGGGACTCCTGATGGAGAGTCTGCTGGAGGCCGTGCGCCTGGCCGTAACACAGGCGGCCTTCCGTGCCACCAAGGGCTGGCACATGCTCTATGGCTCGCTGTGGAATCTGCCGCGCGTTGTGGAATCGGCAACCATCGAGCCGCTGCTTGGGTGCGCGCACGATTTACCGGTGGTGGTGGTGGGCGCGGGGCCGGCGCTGGATACCGACGCGCCGCTCCTGGCGGCGGAACGCCGACGCGGCGTGGTGATTGCCTGTGATGCGGCCTGGAACACGTTGATTCGTCACGGGGTGCGCCCGGACGTGGTGATGTGTACGGATACGCGCGACTGCACGTGGCAGCACATCGAGCGCGGCAGCCGCGAGCAGCCGGGCGTGCTGCTGGTCATGCCGGTGTGCGGCAGTTGGTCGGTGGTTCGGCATTATCCGGGGCCGATTTGTTTTTTCCGTCAGGACTGGCCGCTGGACCGACTGATCGAGCAGGCTTTCGGCTCGCCCATTCCTGAATTGAATCCCGGAAAATGCGTGGGCAACGCCGCCTTTGAGCTGGCGCTTTGGATGGGCGCCGAACGGATCATTCTGACCGGATTCAATCTCGGTTTCGAGGGCGAACGGTATCATCCGGCGGATCGCTCGAGCGCGGAGTTTCACGAGCACCCGCATCAGGAAAGCAATCTGCGCACGATTACCGGAAACGATGGAAATCCCATGAAGACGGACCTTTCCATGTTCTATTATCTGCGCAATTTTGAAGAGCAGATTGCCGCCACACCCACACCGGTGTGGAATGTGACCACCGGGGGGGCGCGCATGGACGGGGCGCGCCGCGCGCCGCTGCATCAGGCGGTGGAAAAGTGCCCGCCGCACACCTCGCAGAAAATACCGCCCGTCCAACCCTCGACGTTTAATACCGATCACCCCGCCTACATCGAATTCGCGCGGGAAATGACGAAGGCCGTAACGGCCTTTATTCGGGAGGCACACAACCCGCCGCCGCCGGAGCCGGAGCGGTGTGATCCGAACGCGCTGATGGCGCATCACCGTCGATTGGGCGACCTTCTGCACACGGCGGAAAACCCGGCACTCGCGGCGGAGGTGCGCTGTATGTTGGATTTGTGGCGGCGCGACCGGGATTTGAAAGACTTGCAGGCACGCGCGCTGGATGCGCGGGAGCGTTGGCTGTCGGCGCAGCTTTCAACGGCGGCACTGATTCCGGCGCTGCTGGAACTTCGCCCGCTGTCGGCTCCGCGCAGCGAAGAATGGTTGGTCATTATTCCACCCGGCGAGCGGGCGGCGGCGGCGCCCTTCCTGGATATGCTGCAGCAGAAACGCGGATTAACCCTGCGTTTCCCCGAGATTGAGCCGATGGATGTACGTACCCTGTGGACGGCCGCTCACGCGGCGGCGGGGTTCGTGATGCTGAATGGCGGCATACTGCCTTTTGCCTGGGCATTCACGGGACTTCGCTGTCTGGACCTGGTGACGCGTCCGGCGGATTCAACCGCCCTGATGGAGCAGTGGCTCCCGGGATATGAAATCATTACCCACCACGACCTGGCAGAGGCGTGGCGAAGAAAAGTGCCCGCGTACATCCCGGTTGCAACGGTTTGATTTTCCGAACGTCCCGGCATTCCTTTGTTTTATCAAAAACATCCTTGTCCTGTTCAACGCGACTGGTATACAGGGAGCGTTGTGTTGAGCAGTGAACTGAAACCAAACGATGGAGAGAACCAATGAATCTTCCGGCTGAATTGCGGTATGCGCGTACGCATGAATGGGTGCGCATTGAGGATGGTGTGGCGATTGTGGGCATTACGGATTTTGCGCAGGATCAACTTTCGGATGTGACCTATGTGGAGCTTCCTTCCGTGGGGGACCAGCTTGCCGTGGGCGAAGAGTGCGCCGTGGTGGAATCGGTGAAGGCGGCCTCGGATATCTACGCGCCGGTCAGCGGGGGCGTGATCGAAATCAACGAATCCCTGAATGATCAGCCGGAATTGATCAACCAGGATCCCTACGGCTCCGGCTGGATGTTCAAACTGGAACCGGAAAACCTCGAAGATATGCAGGCCCTGATGACCGCTGCGCAGTATGAAAAGGTGGCGCCGGAGGCCGACTGACAGGCTGGCAGGCTATCGCCTTCCAGTTAACCACAGCGGGTACGCTGTGGTGTCTTGGCCTGATAGTATTTTAATGGCAGGAATACGCAAAAATGAACCTGACCAGACCGTATCGAGGTTTGTTACACTCTGTTCCGTCTTCAGTACGGCATACCGCAAACGAACGATTGCCGGCCGTCCGATGAGCGCGTATGCCGTCTGGATTGAATCGCCGGTGCCCTACGGACTGATGAGCCACGTGCAGGATGAACTCCTGGAGGCACGTATAAACGATGCCATCCCCGATACGGTCCTCTTTCTGCAGCACGCCCCGGTGGTCACACTCGGCCGCCGCGGACGGGATGCCTGCCTGAAGCTCAATGCGGCGGAATATGCTGCACGCGGGATAGAACTGCATCAGGCCTCGCGCGGGGGAGACGTCACCTATCACGGGCCGGGGCAACTCGTCATGTATCCGATCATCCGTCTGGGCGAGCACGAGGCGGATGCGCACGGGTATCTGTTCAATCTCGAAGAAATTGCGATTCGCACGGCGGCGGAATTCGGCGTGGAGGCCTATCGCCGCAAGGGCAAAAGCGGGGCGTGGACCGATGCGGGGAAAATGGCGGCGATCGGTTTTCATTTAAAGCGCTGGGTAACCAGCCACGGCATGAGTTTCAACGTGAACCTGCCGCTGAGCGGATTTGATACCATTGTGCCCTGCGGCCTGAGCGAACCGGTGACCTCGCTGCAGCAGATTCTCGCAGAGGCGTGCCCCTCGGTGTGCAACGTACGCGAGGTAATGACCCGCCTTTTTTCTTTGGTCTGCGGGCGCCCCCTGTCCGCGCAAACCCTGGACTTGTCAAACACCATGGAAACGGTTACCTTGTGTGCCACCTTGCAACGCATGTTGCACGGGTGATTCGGCAACCTCAACCATAGGCGGTTCAATGGACAACGTGTTCATAGAAGGCTTTGAGCTGATTGAAAAGCTCGGCGAAGGCGGTATGGGGGCCGTATACAAGGCCAGACAGATCTCCCTCGACCGCATGGTCGCCATCAAAATTCTTCCGCGCCACGTCGTACAGGATTCCGACAGTGTTGAGCGTTTTCTCATTGAGGCGCGTATCGCGGCGGCCTTGAAACACAACAATATCATCCAGGTCTATGAGGCGGGCCAATCCGGCGAGGACTATTTTTTCGTCATGGAATGGGTGACGGGTTATACGGTGGCCGAATGGGTTGAACGCAGCGGGCGACTCAGCGAAACCGACGCCTTGCTGGTGGCGGAAAGCGTGGCCGATGCGCTCGCCTATGCCTGGGAGAAGGCCTGGATTGTGCATGGCGACATCAAGCCGGCTAATATCATGGTGGATGGCGATGGCACCATCAAGCTGGCTGACTTTCTGGCCCTCACGCCGCCCGGCGGCGCCGAGCGCCCGGAATCGCTCCGCGAACATGTGGTCGGAACCCCGAATTACATGTCGCCCGAGCAGGCACGCGGCGTCGGAACCCTGGATTTTCACACGGATATCTACGCACTCGGCGCGGTGCTCTATCATTTGGTTACCGGGTGCATGCCGTTTGAACGAGAGCCCGCCCCGCGCGAGACGATGCGCAAGCAAATCACTGATTTTATTCCCGATCCACAGGAACTAACCCCGGAGCTTTCCGAAGGATGCGCCTGGCTGATTGAAAAGATGATGGTGAAAAATGCCCGGTTGCGCTACGGAAGCTGGCAGGAACTGCTGGAGGATGTACGGCGCGTCAAACAGGGCGGCATGCCGACGTACCCCTTGCCGCTGCCGGGAAGCAGCACGGTCGGTCGTTGTGCGAAACGGGAGAGCGGGGTCATCAGCATCCCGAGTGATCAAGCCATGCATCATGCCTGCGACACGATTCAGCATCGGGATGATCTCGGCGCCCACATCCGATCCGCGGCATATATCCTCTGCTTTCTTATTGCCTTGGTGGCTGTGGCGCTTTTCTGGCTGCACCTGGTGGGCTGGCTGCCGGACTGGTTCGGCCTGGGGCACACAGAGGAGGCGGGTGCCGTGGAGCAGGGCGAGGTATATTTTCCTCCGGCCTTGGCCCCCCCTCCGCTCCCGCCTGAACCGATACAGATCATTCCGGCGGTCGCACCGAAACCCTTTGCCGAAGAAGTGGAACCGGCACCAGGCAAGCCGCCGCCGGTGGTGAAGGAGTTGAACGACCCATCGCAGGCTCAGGCCCTGCTTGAGTATTCACGCGTGTTTCAACGGCTTATCCCGCTCCTGAAAAAACGACAATACGGGGCGGCTCTGGCCGTATTGGACGCCGTCATTGCCGGGACCGGCGAGGGGGCTCTGCGGAGGCGCGCGGAACAGGACGCCGAACGGATCCGGCTGCTGCAGGAGCAGCAGCAGAGCCTGGTGCACAACCGTCATGCCCTGAAGGGACAACCCGTACGGGCGGAACCGAGTATTTCGGGTACGCTGGCCGATGTGGGAGAGGATACCATCTCCGTACTCTGTTCCACGGCGGGCGGAAAAGAGGCCATTGTGTCGGTACCAATGAATCGGGTGCTGGATGAGAGTGTGGATCAATTGATCCGGGCGGCCAACCCCGGGCAGGCAGACCGGATCACCGTGTGCCGCTCCCTTTCGAGAATGCAGTTCAACCAGGCGGAAGCGGCACGGCAACGCCTGCCTGACGGACCGGAACAGGTGGATTTGATCGACTGGTGGTATGACTGGAGTGGAATGGTTTCAACCCTTCGGGCGCTTGAAATTCTGGACCGGATTCAAATGGAAATTGCGCAGGGACGCTGGCAGGAGGCCCGCCGACTGGCCGATATGGTGGAGCAGCAATATGCGGATATGAACGTCTTTTCGCGCATTAAAAAAGACGAATGGGAGGCCATCCGGGAGCGGCTGGCTGATGTGCCGGAGGAGCCGGACCCTGTGGCGGCGCCCGAAATCAGAACTCTTCCAACCCCCATACCGCTTTTCCCCGATGCGGATGACGAGGAGGAGATGGATACCCTGCTCGATGTATATGAAGTCAACGAAATCAAAGAGGGATATATCCGCCTGGACGGCCAGTTGGTTCGCCTGCGCTTCCGCTTCCGGGAGGATATACGTCAGATCGACGCCGAGACCTATACCACGGAGCTGGGCAGTGAGAATGGGAGAATCAATGTCGTTTTCCCAAAGGAAGGCCTGCGCTGGATGAAACGCTTGTCAAAGCAGCAGCAGGGCCGACCCCGCCGAAGCGTCTACGGAACCGTCCAAGCGGCTCAAAACCGCCTGATCCTGGAGGGGCGCCGAAAGAACAAATCCGCGGGTGCGGACGACGAGTATGTCTGGTAAAACAGGCGGCATATCTCGTTCTTTCACCACCGAAAGCGCCTTCGGCATCTAAAAAAAGAGTCCGGTCCCCGATTTTTTTCTCCTCCTCTTGTCCTTGCCTCCCGGAAGAATACAACATCCGGCTCAATTCACTTAACAGCCTTGCCATTGAAAGGCCTTAACAGCGAGCGCTCAACGACGTATGTCAAAGGCTGTAATTCATGGTTTTCCCTTTATTGTTTGGAGTTGGCAGATGATGACCGAAGAGCCCCGTTTATTGGTTTTGCGCGGGGGCGCCATTGGTGATTTCATGATGACGCTTCCGGCCTTGCAAGCCCTTAGAACCCGCTGGCCGATGGCCCATATATCCCTTTTTGGCTACCCGCATGTGGGGGAATTGATGACGGCTGCAAAGATGGTGAATGAGTTTCGGTCCCTCGAAGATTCCTCCATGGCCCAATTGTTCTCTTCCAACCCCAACTTCTCCGCGGACGACAGCACATACGTTCAGTCGTTCGATGTTGTTCTCTCCTATCTGCACGACCCCGAGCAGATTCTGGCCGCCAACATGCGGCGCCTGGGCGCCCGGAAATTTATCCAGGGGTCCCCCTTGGTTGAGACGGTACACGCCATGGAACATCTGCTGCAACCGCTTAAGGAGCTGTCCATTACAGTTCCGGAGGCCCGGGCGCGATTACGGCTTGACGATACCCTGCAACAGCAGAAGGGCCGCCGTTGGCTAAACCACAACGAGCTGCACTCCCCGGTGCTCGCCATTCACCCCGGCAGTGGAAGCCCGAAAAAAAATTGGCCGGGCGAACGCTTCATCGAACTGTATCAGCGGGCCTGCCGTCGCCATTGGAATCCCTTCTTCATTCTGGGGGAAGCTGATCGCGCTCTGGCGGGAGCGATTTTTGACGAATTGCCGGACGCGGCCATTCTTTCCGGAGTCACGCTGGTTGAAACGGCGGCGGTATTGTCGGTCTGTGATGCCTATGTGGGCAATGATTCGGGCATTACCCATTTGGCCTCCGCCCTCGAATGCCCCATGGTGGCCCTGTTCGGTCCGACCCGACCCGATCTTTGGGGGCCAAGGGGCCCGCACGTCACGATTCTCCGACATGCAGACGAGCAAACCGCCTCCATCGGGGTGGACGAGGTGGAACAGGCCTTATTTGCATAGCTGAACGGGACGCCGGATCTCTTTGTAGAATACAATCCGTCATGATGACCGTAGGCATGCGAATCGCATGGTACTCACCAAGCACCATGGCTCACGCGGAACCTGATACCACCCTTTTTCATCCGCTTTGCGGGCGGGTATGTCGATGCTCGTGCGCTTGACGGCATGCACGCAAAGGCATACATTGATACATGGTTAAAACGAGGGCTTAAAAATAAACCTTTTCACTGCCTGAAAAGTCTAAACAAGGGGCTGAAAAAGGGCTATATTGCGATTGGTAAAACGTTTTATATTCAAGGGCTGGAGGACACCTAATGAACGCACTGAAAAAAATCACGGGCTGGTGGATTCTTTCCGCCTCCCTTCTCCTGAGTGTGCCGCACGGGGCTTGGGCCGAGACCATGCTGCAGTATTTCAACACCGACTGGAATGAGATTGCCGACAAAATTCCGGAGTTGGCGGAAGCAGGCTACGATTCGTTGTGGCTTCCCCCTCCGACAAAGGGCAGCGGCGGACTTTCCGTGGGCTATGACCTCTGGGACCCGCTGGACATCGGCGGGCGCGAACAGCGCAGTACCATCCGCACACGCTACGGCACCGAGCCCGAACTGCAGCGCCTCATCGAAATCGCGCACCGGTTCGGCATTCGCATTTATTTCGACAACATCATGAATCACCGCGCCTTCGACATCCCCGGATACAACGAAGGCACCTCCATCAATATCTATCCGGGTATGGTGCCTGAAGATTTCCATCTGAGAAAAACCGAGGAAGGCTTTTATCGCAAATGGGACAACTGCCGCGACTGGCAGTCGGCCTGGCAAGTCATGAATCTCGGGCTCTCCGATCTGATCGACATCGCCCACGAAACCCCGAACGATAATTTTGGTTTCAGCGAAGGCGATGACCACCCCAAATGGAGCGGGGTACGCCATCCGGACAATCCGGAATATTACCTCGACACCGACCTGCCCATCCCGGCCTTTTACGACACCTATTCCTGGAGCGAATATACCTTTGCCAACAAGGAACCCTGGCAGGATGTGGGCTATACCAACAGTTCCGCCGTCTATGTCGCGGCGGCGGCCGGCAACGGAAAATTCGACTGGGAAGATACCAATGGCGACGGGCAGCACAGTCTCGGCGAGGCCTGCGAACCGTTTGAAGATACCGGCCTGGACCCGACGCGTCCCTACGAGCCCTGGCAGACGGCAGCGCGCGGTTACGGTGACGGCATTTACAACATGGGAAACCCAACCGTCGAGGACGTGGGTGGCTACCTGAATCGCGCCGTGCGCTGGCTGATGGACCGGACCAAGGCCGATGGCCTGCGGCTTGATGCCGTCAAGCATGTGCCGGACTATTTCTTCGGCGCGTACAGCAGCGATACCAGTAGCGATGGCTACACCGGCCAGGCCCAGGTGCAGTACAATCTCTCGCGCGGCATCAGCGACTGGGAGAATCACCGGAATTCCGTATTCAACACCGAAATCCCGCGCGACGATGCCATCATGTTCGGCGAGCACCTTGGGTCGCCACCCGGCTACGACGGCTATTTTTCCACGGGGATGCGCCTGGTGGACAACGATCTTCGCTCCAAACTCAACGGTGTGCTCGGCAACCCCTGGGCAAGCATTGACGGACTCCAGCACGCCGGCTGGGGCGGCTTCTCCGCCGATCTCGGCGTCATGCACGCCCAAAGCCACGACAACGACTACGCCGCCTGCAAGGAACTCCAGCACGCCATCTACTTCACCCGCGCCGGTCTCGGCCTGCTCTACACCGACGGCAATCACCACGCCGAAACCCTCGGCGAAAGCGGTGGCGCTTTCCCGCGCTGGGCCAACACCGCCTTCCTCGGCCAGTGGGGTGATAACCGCATCCCCAACCTGCTCTACATCCACAATCAATTCGCACGCGGCTACAGTTGGGATCAGTCCGGCTTCTGGGGCAGCAGTGACCTGATTGGCTATGAACGGCGCGATTGGCGGCAGTATTCCGGCACCGGGGAATACAAACCCGCCTCCCTGCTCATGCTGATCAATGATAATTATTCCGACTACCAATACATCAACGACGGCGCCGCCGCAGGCATGTCCTTTGACGACGAAAACGCCTATCTCTACAACTATGCGCACGGCGATTACCCATCCAGCGTGGAATACTGCTACGCCAGTGAACTCTGGACCACGCCGCATGGCGTACCGCCGGGCGGCTACCTCGCCATGTCCTGGAAAAACCCCGACCCCTCGCTCCTCTGGTCTCGCGCGGGCGGCTCGCCTCTCACGCTCTATGAAAACGGACAAAAAGCCTCCTGGATGCCCTATGTGCGCCGCGACGGCCCCGATGGCGACCCCGCGTTTAATCCGCACGGTGTAGCCGACAGCAACACCACCGACTACGCCTATACCTGGTGGGTGCCCCGCATTACCTCCGGCACCAACGTCAGCTTCGTGGCCCGCGTGGACGGCTCCGCTGGAAACGTCCTGATGAAACTCGACGGCGGCGTGGACCTCAACGGCACCGTACCGGTAGAATATGCCTGGGACATCGCCTTGCGCGATAACCCGCCGACGAAGGTGGACGACCTCTTCCTGGGTTATGAAAATGCCGGCTTCGTGAAGCGCATCTGGGCCGAAAAATTCGCTGCCGCCGATTCCGAACGCAACAAGATCGGCTCAGCGGGCGCGGAGACGTATGTGGTGAACATCGGCGCGGGAACCGTCACAACCAATATTTGCGAAGAACCGGAGTCGTGGAATGAGCAAACGGTGTCCTATGTCTGGCACAATCCCACAGGCGAGCAGGATGGACCGCGTGCAGGCAATGCGCAGTTCTATCCTTCCCCAACGACCACCGACACCGCTGATTCCACCCTCTATCTCGGCGTCAAAACCCCTAAAATGTCCGGCAACCGACTCTTTATTTATTACACCACCAACGGCATCGCCTGGCCCGAAGGCGCAGGCGGAACGCCCGGTAATACGGACACCTTCACCGTTGAGGCCTCCTGGGTCGGCGATGGCTCAGAAACCTCCGATTGGTGGGAGATCATTGTGCCGGCCATGGCTTCCGGAACCACCTTCCGCTATAAAATCGCTTCTTCCCGCGAACAGGGATATGACGGCAACGGCTGGGACATCGCCTGGCCCGGAAGCGCCGATGACATCACCCGCAAACTGCGCATGATGGGCGTCTGGCAAATCACCAACTTCAACGGCGAAACGGTCGGCCACTACCCGCACAACGATTTCAGCACCTATCAAACAGGCCTGTCCGAAGGCTTCCATTTCATCCAGGCCCGCGCCTTCCTGGGGCGCAGCGATGGAGCGTCCGTCTACAACACCTTCCAGCAAACATTCTACTACGACACCGAAACCCCGGACGGCCTGATCCTTTGGCCGGCGGCCAACGGCGATACGGTCGGGGGCCAGCAGTATGGCGCGGTCGTGCACGGGGATGCCTCCACCCGGAATATGTGGTATCACATCGACGACAGCGATCCGGAAAACGATGACTATGCCACCGGCGTGGCCAACGGCAACGGACGCGGATTCGAGCCCTTTGAAGACCAGAACGACAACGAAACCTACGATCTCGGCGAACCCTTCACCGACATCAACGGCAATGGCGAGCGGGACGCTCTCCTGCCGGAGGCCTGGCAGACCGCCTATGCTCAATCGCAATACCTCCCCGGCGCGGACGGCTATGAAAATGAATGGCGATTCAATTACGACAACATCCCCTCGGGCGGATCCAATGCGGTGATCAAGGCCCGCCTCTGCGAATGGTCCTCCGCCGACCGGGCCACCTGGACCACAAGCATGACCGATGAAGCCGGACACTTCACCACGCTCGAACGGCAGGTCTGGACCGATGGGCCGGATGTACGACTCTTTGTGGCCTGGCCCGAAAAAGATGGCGACGAGGTAGCCGCCGGCTACGTAATGAAAGCCTACTTCAGCAAGTCGCTGGCCGATGGACTCAGCTCGAATGATCTGATTGATCGTTTGACCGTCCGGATTCAGAGCGACCTTTCCGGCGTAACCTCGGGCGGTGTCATTCAGAGCAAGAGCGGGTACTCCATCCAATGGGATGCCTCGAGCGAGTACCACGCCCTGGCCTACACCCTGCCCAATCTCTACAATGGCCAGACCGACTGGCTCCACGGCATCGAGGTGACCTTCGATCGCGAAGGGCTCGGCGATCTGGTGGGGACCCGACTGGTCAAGGCCCAGAAGGCCGCAGAAGCACCGAATCTGGAAATCGTGGAACCCAAGGAATACGATTCAGACGGACGGCGCATTGATCTGATCCTGCCCGACGTGCCCTCCCCGACAGCCGAAGACCGCACCATGCGGGTCCGCCTGCGCACCGTGACCAACGTGACGGGCTCCTCCATCACCATGGATAATTCGCCCTCCGGCTACACGGGCAGCGTCACGCTCGTCTCCAACTGGGTCGAAGCAGGCGTCCAGTTCATCGACTACGCCTGGTCGAACATGACCCCGGGTTATTTCCACTTCACCGCCGCCGTGCAGACGTCCGGGGGCACCAGCAACAGCGCCGGACGCAATTGCTACGTGATCCTGCGCCAAACCGTGCCCGCCTCCACCAACTCGCTCGATGACGACGACGATGGCATTCTCGACCTCGACGAGGTGACCTCCCTGGCACTGACCAACGCCGTCAGCTCCCCCAATTCCGACCTCTGGAAACAATCCGAAATCTTCAAATACTACAGCTACGGGAAAACCAGCGCCACCGGCCCGGATACCGATGGCGACGGACTGCACGACGCTCTCGAACTCGGCTGGCGCCTCCCCACCGACAGCGGTCAAACCGACACCAACACCGATACCAACGGCGATGGATGGCCCAACTTTCTCGCCGATCTCGACCCGCCCTTCTATAACACCGTGGGCAGCGAATACGGCGAAGAACCCTACTCCAATTACGGACGCGTCCCCGGAGCCGACAGCATCTCCAAAGGCGGCGACCGCACCAAAAAACTCGCCGGAACCACCACCGATCCCACCAACTCCGATACGGATTACGACGGGCTGCCTGACGGCATCGAAGACGCCAACCGCAACGGATGGGTGGATGGAGATGGCGCGTCCATTCCGCCCAACTACAATCCCTGGCTGGATCGCGACTGGCCCGACGGCATTATGGACCCCGAGGAAACCTGGACCGAAACCGATCCGAACAATTCCGACACCGACGAGGATGGAATCAACGACGGATACGGCGAAGATAAGAACTTCAACGGCTATATCGATGGCGACACCAACAAAGACCGCTACTGGCAATCCGGCGAGGTCTGGACCGAAACCGACCCGCTGAACCCCGACACCGATGGCGACGGACTGCCGGATGGATGGGAAGTCTGGAACAATCTCGATCCGCTCGACAGTGGAACGGTCAGCCTGAGCGGCGGAACGCCTGATCCGGTCAACGGGCCTTCCGCCGATCCGGATGAGGATGGGTTCAGTAATGCCCAGGAATATGCCAATGGAACGAATCCCTGGGTGGCCGACACCGGCATACCGCCTCCGCCGGGAAGCATCGTGATCGGGCGGGGAGACCCTATCGGCGTGATCAACGGCGTCACCAACTACGTCGAATTCACCGACTGGGTCGAGGATGATCTCATCGCCCTGGATGACTACAACACCGAGGCCCAAAACTCCGCCGTGGACATCTACCGCGCCTGGGACGGTTACGACACCTCGCGCGACATGACCGCCTTTTATATCCACGACGGCGGTGACGTGGCCGACGGAGGCGATGGTAATTTCTATTTCCGCGTGGACTTCCACGACCTTCAGGCCAACGCCGAGGACGGCTATCTGAACATTTACGTCGTGGTGGATATGAACAGTCCCTCCGCCGGCGAGCGCAACCTGCCGGACGACGTAGACACCGGAACCGACATGCGCTGGGAAGCCGTCGTCGCCGTCTACGGCTATAACGACGGGCGCGTCTATGTGGATACCGATACCGCACATAACTCCACCGCCATCGCCCAGGATCTTGCCGAGTTCGGCGTGGTCGCTCGCGACCAGCACACCGCCGATGGATTCAAACAGGCCCACTTCAATTCCGAACTCGACGCCGTGGAATTCTCCATCAGTCGTCAGGCCCTGATTGATGCCAGTTGGAACGGTCTGGATTATCGGCAGCTCAACTTCCAGGTCTACACCACCAAGGACGGCACCTCCAATGACCCGGTCGGGGAGGGCGATATCGGCGGGCGCTCCGACCTCCGCGACGCCATCCGCAATGCCTGGATCTGTTCCGACTACTGGCGCGACCAGGATTGGATCATGCAGAACGGCTACCTGAATCAATGGGTCGGCCATAATGCGGAGAATGACCGCGGCAAATGCGCGAAGGTGGCCCTGTTGATGCATGGCAACCAGCACGTCCAGCCCGGCAGTGTCATGCAGGCCCTGATCAACACCGGCACTGGCGCGGGCCTGCACCGCTCGCTGAACGTGCATGATATTTATCAGAGCAAACTGAACCTGCACATCACCCCCACCCTCGCCTCGGCGCTCCAGTGGGCGAAAACCGATCCGGATGACCCGGATTCCTGGCGCCGCACCCGTTACGCAGATGGCCCGGAATTCAACAACTGGATCAACGAACTGGCCGCCACCGGCACGGTCCATCTGCTGGCCTCCACCTTCTCCGACCACATCCTTCCGTTCTTCACCACCGACTTCAACAACGACAATGCCGAACTCGCGGCGGAGTTTCTTGGCGGCATATACGGCGTGGAATTCACCACCAACTCCGTGTTCTGGACGCCCGAGCGCGTGCTGGACGATGACGTGCTGAGCAAAATTCTGAGCATGGGTTACCGCTCCACCATTATTGATCAGAACAGCCACATGTGGTTCTGGCTCGGACGCAGCACCGCCCTCGGCGATGACGGGTACCGAATCAACAAAATCAATGACGTCTCCTGCTTCGTCATCAACAACAGCGTGGACCAATATAAATACACGGTGTATGACGGCGGCATTGCCATGGCCCTCCGCGGCCTCTTCAACCGCCGCGCCCGCAGCACTACCCAGGACCAGGTGGTCACCATGTTCTACATGTGGGAAGACTCCACCGATCTCGAAAAAGCCGCCGCCTACGACAGCGTGTTGCGCTGGTTTGCCAACCGCCCCTGGACCCGCATCGTCGCCCTCGATGATATTCTCGCCGGCAACGAAGACGTCTCCGGCGATGGCTCCGGCGACGCCTGGTATCAGATTGACCGCGGCTCCGAATCGCGCACCAAACTCGGGCACGATTGGATCAACCATGCCACCCAGATGAACTACGACAATTGGTACTGCGGCAGCGCCCAGGAAGAAGGCCTGCAGGCAAAAATCTTCGACATCCGCAGCGGCGTCCCCGTTCCTCAAGCCTACGGCATGCTCTATTCGGGCGGCATCATTTCCAACGCCTGGGATGCGGTCGAATCCATCGTCAATACGCAGGTGGCCTTCCTGGCCCGCAGCGTGATTCACGCCTCCGTCTTTGAAACCGCCTTCCACACCGAAGACAACAACAATTTGGAGAAATTCAGCACCGGCGAATACATCTATCCCGCCACCGACCCCGGCGTCCTCATTGACTTCGCCAAGATCGCGCAGGCTCAAAGCCGCTTTGCCGCCCTCTACACCTTCGTGGATGCCTGGGCCGCCGCCGCCCCCGGCCTTGCCGCGACCACAAACCAAACCGCCGATGTGGACCTCGACGGCGAAAACGAATACCTCCTCTACAACCAATACGTCTGCGCTCTCTTCGAACGCTCCGGCGGACGCATGACCGCCGCCTGGACCCGCCACACCAACGGAGCCGTCTACCAGGTCGTCGGAAACCCCGTCAACTACGCCGGAACCGAAACCGAAGAGGAAGGCATCTACAACGTCACCAGCAACGGAGTGCTGGGTAACTACCGCAGCTCCTGCCTGAAAGACTGGTGGGCGAACACCTCCGACTACGTTAACGATCTCTACACCATCACCGCCTCCGGAGACAACGGCTGGCAGCTCGTTTCCGCCGACGGCAAAATCACCAAAACCGTCACGCTGGGCAACGCCACCAACGCCTTTGACGTCGCCTACGCTCTCAGCGGTGACCTGGCCGGTCAGACCATCTACATCCGCAACGGCCTCTCGCCCAATCTCATGAATCTGCTCATGAAAGGGCAGACCTATCTCACCCGGTCCGCCGTCAGCAATGGCGTGCTCACCCTGTCCAACCGCGACGGCATCACCGATGTCATCGCCGGCATCGGCGTGAGCAACGGGACCCACACCGCCACCATCAATGAATCCGCCGTGGACGACAACCCCGGCGAAGGCGTTGAATTCCACACCCTCAACATGCGCAACCTCGCCCAGATCGAGCAGGTCGAGCTCTCCGGAACCGGCTCCTTCACCTTCTCCCTCTTCTTCTCCGCCGACGATCAAACCGGGGCCGACAGCGACCAGGACGGTATTCCCGATTGGTGGGAACTGGAGAACTTCGGCGACCTCTCCTCCGTCAGCGCCACCTCCGATTGGGATGAAGACGGCTTCAAAGACCGTAACGAATACTTCGCCGGAACCAACCCGAAAGACCCCAACGACCTGCTCGAGATCGGCAGCATGGAATCCCTCGCCACCGGCAACTTCATGGTTCGCTTCCCCACCAAATCCGGCAAGTCCTACTTCATCAGCTATAACAACAGCAGCCTGGTTACGTCCGACTGGCACCGCGCCACCACCACCATCTCCGGCACAGGCGGCATCGTGGAATGGCAGGACACCGGCGATCACACCGACCCCGCCCCCTCCGCCCTGAACCAGCGCACCTACCGCATCGAAGTGGATACCGAAGAATAGCAGCCACTCCGGGCATTCCCGATGTAATGCACCCCGCGCCAAACAGGCGATTGGCAGTCCCGGGAGCGACGATCGAAGCCTTCGGGGTCAGACCGTAAATATTCACTTTAGTGGTTGCAGTTGCCGGGCGTGTTTCTGTATACAGATACGCCGTTTCCGTCTTCGTCATTCTTTGTGGTGTATAAGCAGGTACTCAACACGGTTGGCACACTCCCCGGCACAATGCCCTGCACAGGCTTTTTTCCAAAAGGCGTTTTCGGGCCTTTTCAGGTGATTATGGGGGCGGCGCACAGGCACAAATCCGCACTCATGCCGCCGGCGTCTTCTCTACGGAGCCAAAAATCCTGTCCCAAACCTCGCACCTTCGAACAGTGCTGAAAAACACCCTGTTCTCTCTCTCGGCCGGGATCGTGGTCAACCCTTAAGATATGATATTGTGTTCCGGGTGTTTCTGTGCATCTGGACATCGTTTCCGCCCTTGCGGAAGCTCGGGCGCGCCACATCGCGGTGTGACATTCAGGCTACGGGGCCTCTTGCCACCCGAACCTTCGGGCATTCGACTCCAGCCATTCGGAGGTCATTTTTTGGTTGTGGTTCTGCGGCTGCGGCCTTCCATGGTTTTTCCAACCATTGGAAACTTTTCGGCGCGTTTTTCCAATCATTGGAAAACAGAGAAAAGCCCTCAGGTTGAAGCGCGGAGGCGGATGTATTGGCGGATGGCCAGGATGATTACGCCGAACGCCAGCACAATCAGCAGCACATCCGTCAGGATAAGCGGAATATTGTGTGCCGGGATGTATTTATGCACCAGCAGATCGGTGAGGGACACCAGGGTGGTGATCATCATGAACACCGCAGGCCACACCGCGAACCAGACGGGGCGCGAGCGCAGCGCCAGCCAGACCGCCACCACCACGAGCGTCATCGCCGCCATCAGTTGATTGGCACTGCCGAAGATCGGCCAGATATATTTAAAGGTGTTGGTGTAGCAAAACAGAAACATCAATCCGGCTACGATACAGGCGTTGAAGAAATGACTCGCAAGAAGGCGCGGCGTTTTTTTGAAGAGGGCCGTCCAGAGTTCTTCGAGCAGGTAGCGGTTCAGGCGCGCCGCCGTATCCAGGGTGGTTACGATGAATCCTTCCACCATCAACATGCCGAACACCGTGCCGTATTCCATCGGAATGCCCAAGGCGCGATACACCAGATTCCCCATGCCCAGGGCAAAGGCCAACACCGGATTGCTGCCTACGCCCTTGGCCGTCGGAAAGACCACCGCCGAGAATTCATCCAGCGTCAGGCCGGCGCCAATGGCAATGACCACCAGCAGGGCCAGAAAACCCTCCATGAGCATTCCACCGTAACCGACACCGCGCGAAGCCCGTTCGGAGGAGAGCTGTTTGCTGGTGGTCCCGCCTGTCACCATGGCATGAAAGCCTGAAATGGCGCCGCAGGCCACGGTGATGAAAAGAAACGGCCAAACCATGCCCAGGGCTTTCCCGCCGCCGCTGAGATTAAATGCCGGCATCAGAAAAGTATCGTGCCGAATGCCTGCCGCAACGACCCCGATGATCAGCAGCAACATGCCGAAATACAGCAAAAACGAGTTGATGAAATCGCGCGGCTGAAGAATCGCCCAGACCGGCAGGCCCGAAGCCAGCGCCACATACACCGTCAGTGCAATCATCCAGGTCATCGGCGATAAACTCAGGGGATGAGTCACCCCGAAAACAATCGAAAGAAGACACAGAAAAATCGCCGCGGGAAACATCAGAGAAAGACGTACCCCGCGCTTATGAACCAACCAGCCGATGACCGGGGCGCAGGCCGTAATGATAATCAGCGACATCGAGGCGACCCCGCCGATTTTTGCGCACAGCACGCCATCGGGATTCTGAACCACGTCCAGGAAGGTTTGCTCCGCACTCATGTGCATTTGGGCGAATGGAACCAGCGAGGTCAGCGCCGTGGCCGAGAGCCCGAGAAACGCCGAGGTCAGCAAAAGCAGAATGATGATGGAGAACGCAATCACCAGAAAGAAGCCGGTGCGCCCGAGCGTGCGATCGGCCACCTGGGCCATGGAGTGCCCCCGTTCCCGCATGCTCACAAACAGGCTCGCATAATCCTGAACCGCGCCGATGAACACTGCTCCGCAGAGAATCCAGAGCCAAACGGGGATGTAGCCGTAGATCATGGCCACGGTCGGGCCCACGATCGGGCCTGCACCGGCAATTGAGGCAAAGTGATGGCTGAACACCACCGGCGTTTTGCTGGGCACGTAGTCCACACCGTCATTCAGGCTGACAGAGGGGGCCTCCTGCTGCTCCCCGCCGCCCATGGTGCGCTCGAGATACCGCCCGAAAAAACGATAAGCCAACAGAAAAACGGGAACGGCAACGATCAGAACCCACAGGACATTCATGAATCAATCCTCCTACGTACGGGTTAAACAGCATTTGCAAGATGCTCCTGTCGGGAAAAAGGGTCAAGCAGGATTTCTGCGATATTCCGTGCTGAAGCCCGACGGGCTGCTACGGGCGCAGCGTGTTGCCCGTGGAGGATGGTGGGTTTTCTTCGATGAAGGTGAAAATGATTTCGTTGGTTTTGGCCATGCCCATTTCATGGGCGATCTGTTCGACGAAACGGGCATCGGATGGGAAGCGTTCCTGCCAGGTTTTTATGGTCTTGATGATTTCCTCTTCGAGCTGGATTTCGCGGGCCAGTCGGGCCTCGCGCCGTTTGAACTCGCGGTACTGTTCAAACTGCGGCCAGAACATGCAGGCAATGCCGACCAGAAAGAGAATTACCAACGTAATCCAGGCGGCTTTATAAATGGCTCCCAGGTATTTCATATAACAATCTACAACATCCTTCACTTCGCTTAGAGTCAAGGCTCTGGGAAAATACCGTGATCAACGGAAAAATTCAACGCTTTTACCGAATGGGAAGCCGCCCCTTGTTTTTTTCCGTCTCAGCCGAAGCGGGTGGATGTTTTTCGGCATGGAGAAATACAGTGGACCGAAGAGAACAAATGCCATAGATTGATCGGCATGAAAAGGGTAGGACGGGTATGTATTTCGGTCTTTCTCGCCGCACTGTTCGGGGCGAAATCCACCCCGGCGGATACGATTTCGATTCGGGCGTCCTCGGAATGCGCAGCGTATCCGGCATCATCCGCCATGGACGGCCATGGCGGTACGCGCTGGGCTTCCGAGGCACGCGATCCGCAATGGATACAAATTGATCTGGGACGATCCGTAGAGCTGACAGGGGTGTTGATTGACTGGGAAACGGCCTTTGCCTCCGAATATCAACTGATGCTTTCGGACGATGGCACAAAATGGCGGACCGTGGTCGACATGCGCGAGGGAAAAGGCGGGCGCGACAACCTGTCATTTCCCCGCCAGGCGGCGCGCTATATCCGCCTGTATTGTACGCGCCGGGGCACCCACTTCGGCTATTCTCTCTTTGAGATGGATTTGAAAACGCCGGAAGCGCCCTGGGGCGTCCACCAATCGCCGCATTGGTTTGCCGAACCCTTTGTCAACGGAACCGCCGATTATTTTATTCCGGAGGCGTGGTCGAACGAGTCCCCCTTTATTCAACTGAATAACCTCCCCTCCGTCTGCTCTCTTTCCGTGAACGGAAAAGTCCTCTGCACCGCAGGCCCGAAGACCTCCCGGAAACTCCCGCTGAAACCCCATGTGACATTCGGGGAATACAACCGTTTCGAGGTGCGATGCGACGGAACAAACACCCCACCCGCCCTGAACGGTATTCTGATTGCGGGAAGCGACGCGCTTTATCGGAAAAGTATGATGGACCTGCGCCGGGAACATCCGATGCACGCCTTTTCTCTACAGGCACGCCTCACCCCGGCAGGATGCTACCCGCCCTGGCTCACTCAACGCCAGCGCTACTGGACCGTGGTGGGCGCTGAAGAGGACATCAAGGAAAGCCTCTTCGCAGAGGATGGCGACATCGAAATCTACAAGAGTTTCTCCATCACGCCCTTTGTGCGCCTGGAAGATCAACTCGTTACGGCACGCGACGTGGACCTCGATCAATCGCTGCGCGATGGTTTTCTGCCGATGCCGTGTGTGAAGTGGCGCCATCCTTCCTTCCAGATGAATATAGACGCCTGGGCCTGGGGACCTCCCGGCGCTTCAAGCTCCTATGTGACCTATCGCCTCCGGAATACGTCCACCCAAACACTGAGTGGTACGCTTGTTCTGGCCATACGCCCGTACGAAGTGAATCCGCCCTGGCAATGGGGCGGACTGAATCGGATTGACCGGATGGCCCGCAATCCGGATGGAAGCATCCAGGCCAATGAATACCGGGTGGTCCCGTACGATGAGCCTTCGGCCTTCGGCGTGGCCGAGCCGGAAGAGGGCGATATTGTTCATGCCCTGCCGGCGGGGGAGTTCCCTCAACGCACCAGTCTCCATCATCCGCAAGGCCAGGCCTCGGGCGCCCTCGCCTATTCGTTTTGCCTGGAACCACGCGCCGTGAAAACCGTAACGCTCGCGCTGCCGCTTCATGCGGCAAGTGTACCCGCCAAAGATCCGGCAGAGGCCGCACGCGCCTGCATGACCCACTGGCGCGAACGGCTGAACATCCCGCCGCTTGCAGCCCCGGAGGATGTGTTGCTTACCCTGAAGGCAAATCTCGCGTATATCCTGATTAATCGCGACGGCCCCGCCATTCAGCCCGGCTCCCGATCCTATGAAGCCTCCTGGATTCGCGATGCCACCGGCACCGGACGTGTCCTGCTGCGCCTTGGATTCACCAACGAAGTCCGCGATTTTCTCGCCTGGTACAGCGGCTTCCAGTTTGAGGATGGGCGCGTGCCGGCGATTGTCATTCATAATCGAAACGAAATCAATCCGGTGAAGGAGTTTGACAGCCAGGGCGAATGGGTGGCCCTGCTCTGCAACTATTATAACGTCACCGGCGATACGGAATTTCTACAAACGCAGTGGACCAATACCCTGCGGGCACTGACCTGCCTGGCGGAACTGCGCCGCAGCGAAGAACGCGCCGAATATCTCCAGCAGCCCGGCGAACAACGCTACTACGGCATCCTCCCGAAATCCGTCAGCCATGAAGGCTACTATCCCGAACCGGGCAATCATTCCTACTGGGACAACTTCTGGGCGCTCAAAGGCTGGAAGGACGGCCTGGCCCTGGCCCGGGCGCTGGGAGATGACTCGCACATCCCGTGGATGCAGCGCGAAGAAGCGGCCCTGCGCAGCGCACTCTATGCCTCCATCAGCAATACGATGCAGCACTACCACCTCGACTATCTGCCGGGATGCGCCGAGCTGGGTGATTTTGACGCCTCTTCCACCGCAGGCGCCATCACCGGTTGCGGAGAGCTGGCGCATCTTCCACCCCGTGCCCTGAAACAAAGCTTTGACCGTTATCTGGCTCAATGGACGCAGCGAAACCGGCCTGATTGGATCGGCAGTTTTTCGCCCTATGAATTCCGTATTGTGCCCGCTCTGCTGCAGGCGGGACGAACAAACGATGCACGCCGCTTATTCGATAACCTGATGCGTTGGCGCATACCCTTGGGCTGGCGTCAATGGCCCGAGGCGCTTTATGCGCCGCCTGAAACGCCGGGCTATATCGGCGATATGCCTCATACCTGGGTGGGCGGTGAATTCATGAATGCCGCACTGGATCTGTTCGCCGAAACAAACGGAACAAACAACGCGCCCTGAAGAGACTCACGGTGCCTCACGGCTCTTCCACAAAAAACGGCATGTTGGCACCACTGGCGTTTCCCTGCCCGTCATAGACATAGACAAAAATGCGATACGCGCCGGGCTTCGAGGGCGTGGTCAGAAATGCCTGCTCGCTTTTCTCCTTTTTCAGACGTCCGGGCACCGGTTTAAGTTCGGTCACAATGGTAGAGTCCGGCGCCGTCTTTTTGATTTCGCTCATCAGTTCCCACTGGTAGGTCAGCGGGTCGCCGTCCGGATCTTTCACGTCCACATCCAGCGTATAGGATTTGCCCATGGCGACTTTGGCGCGATTCAGCGGCGAGCCAATCCAGGTGATTTCCGGGCAGCGGTTTGGTGGTTCGGTTCCGCTCCAGGCACGCCACATGGTGTCGGCCGTGTTCATGCGCGTTCCCTCCCGAAGGTGCATGCTGTACCACGTGGGCGTGCATTCCATTTTATAATCCCAACTGAACACAAAGGAACCCAGACACCAATTCTCCTGACTGCTGATGCTGCGCTGATAGGATTCTTCATAAAACCGCGCCTTCTCAAGCGGCATTTGCTCGATTTCCGCGCCCCAGGAGGTCTGCGGCGATTCCCATTGCCCCTTCGGCCCGAACTCCATGATCATATAGGGGCGCGACCAGCCCACCTCGCGCAGACGGTCGGCCATGGTGCCCAGACCACCGTAGGAATTGACGCCGAAGATGTCCAACTCCGGGCAATACTGCGCGGCAAGAGCGGCCTTGATATTGTTCGCGCCGAGGTCGGCAAAGGCGGTGGTGGTGGGGTGGTTGGTATCTTCCTGATGCACCATGGCGGCGATGTCATTGATGGCCCGATACACCGCCGTATTGGTCCCCTCGCCCCACTCCACTTCACAACCGCACGCCCACATGAGCAGCGCCGGATGATCCTTGTAACGACGCACCGCCGCCCGCAGTTTTTTGAGCTGCGCCTCCACGGGAAACGTCTGCGTGTAGTCGAAACGATGCCGTTCCTGTTTCATCCAGAGGCCCAGACACACCTTGAGCCCCTGCCGGTGCGCGGCATCCAGCACCAGGTGCGCCGCATCAGTGCTCCAGGTGCGGATCGTATTCGCGCCCGCCGCCGTCAGTTCCTCCAATTGTTTTCGGCCACCGGCCCCTTTCACAAAATAGGGCAGACCATCCACCTTCATCTGCCAACCGCCCGCCGACGTGGGTTCAATGGTAACGCAGCGCGGCCCGTTCGTGTTCGCAACCGTAACGGGCGTTGCCGTGGGTTTTTTTGCGGAAGGGGAAACCGCACGCGCGGCCACAAGCGGTACGGGCGGCGCCCGGCGAACCGACTGCACCAAAAACGGAATGCCCGCCTGCACGGAACGCCCGCGCTGGTCATTCACGGCCACTTGCAGCCGGTACGTGCCGGGCTCATCGGGCAGCAACAGCGAAACCATTGCACCATCCGCATTGGAAAGCCGCGCTGAAACCGGTTCGAGCCGCGAGACGTAGAAGCCATCCGGGGCCTTTTCCAGTAGTTCCTTATACAACGTCCAGGCGTAGACCGGCGAATCGCCATCGGGATCCGAGGCGAGCACCTCGGCCTTTTCGAGCGTACCCG
>JAQVYB010000181.1 GCA_028708815.1 Kiritimatiellia bacterium
CCTATGCCCAAACCGCCATCCGCAACCGGCTCCGCAACTTCTTCCGCGACCACGTGCGCTCCGGCAGCATCGGCATACGCCCCACCCGCGAAATGATCGCCATCAAAGCCATCCTGGATGACTGGCAGGAAAAGCATAATTCCAAACCGGAAAATGCCATCATTGCCAAACTGACCGGGCTCACGGAAGAGCACGTGGCAAAGATACTCCCCTTCATCCGGCAGTGGGAAACGCTTCCCGCGCCGCCGATCTCCCTGGATGCCACCATTTCCAACGACAACACCACCAGCCTCTATCACTTCATTGAAGGAGAAGACGGAAACCAGGCCTCCAATGCCGCCCAGAATTCGGAAATATGGACGGCCATCGAACAGCTTCCCTCACGCGCCCGCTACATCATGAAACTCCGCTACCTCGAAGGACGCACCCTCGAAGAAACCGGAAACAGCCTGGGCCTCACTCGCGCACGCATCAAACAGATCCAGGACGAATCCCTCAAGAAACTCCGCATCTTGCTCACCCGCGGCTACCGCCACTGAGCAAACGGTATTTCCTTTCCATGAACACAGCACCCGGCACTGCATTTCCGCCTGCTGAAATACATCTCTCACACTAAACGACGCACACTCGTACGCCTCAACCGTCAAAGCCCGCCACCGCCCGCGGTTCCGTCAAAACATCCCTACACAGGAATAACTCCAAGCACACAGGGCGTCATAGCCTAACGCCCTCCAGAATCATTCCAAATCTCGAAATCAAACGTTTTCCTCTTTAATTCCAGTCTGAAAATGATACTGGTATGAGTCATGCCGTCGCTAAAAACAAACAGAGCCCACCATGAACAAAAACAACACGACTGACACCAGAACCACCGCAGCCTATCTCGGTCCGCAGGGCACCTTTTCCAACGAAGCGGCCAAGCACTGTTTCCCGCCCGAGGTTGAATTGATCCCCTGCGAAACCATCGAGGGTATTTTCGAGGCCACGGAAAGCGGCGCGGCACATTACGGTATTGTGCCGGTGGAAAATTCGGCGCAGGGCTGCGTCTCCGTAACCATGGACCGCTGCGTCAAAACCTCGCTGACGATCTGCGGCGAAACAGCCATGCCCATCCGCAATGCCCTGATGTCCAAAGCCTCGGACATGAGCCATATCAAACGCATTTACTCCCACCCGCAGCCGCTGCTGCAATGCCGCGCCTGGCTCCTGGCGAACCTTTCCGGCGTGACACAGGAAGCCCTTTCCAGCACGGCGGAATCGGCCATCCGCGCAGCGGACGACCCCACCGCCGCCGCCATCGGCAGTGCCATGCTGGCCGAACTGTATCGCCTGAATGTCCTGGTCGAAGACATTCACGACCGCGAACACAACGTGACCCGTTTCTGGGTGCTGGGGCATCAGGACTCCGAACCCACCGAGAGCGACAAAACCTCGCTCTGGTTCATCACCCCACACAAACCCGGCGCTCTCTACCGCGTATTGAAGGTCTTTGCCGACACATCGGTCAACATCATGCGCATTGAATCGCGTCCCTATCCGGGCAAGGCCTGGGAATACGTCTTTTTCCTGGATTTGGAGGGTCACCGCCAGAACGCCAACCTGCAAAAGGCCTTCAGCCTGCTTCCCGCGTCTGTCGAGGCCTACCGGGTACTCGGTTCCTACCCGGCCTTTCACTCCGAATGAAGTGGCCCAATCTCTTTTTCGACCGGTTATTCCCCGGCAGGATGCCGGGTCAAAGCCCGACAGCCTGCCAGTTTATCTCTCAACACACTGAATGAAAAGGGCTTCTGAATGAATCCATCGAGGCCCTTCCCCGCAAACCGATCAACCACGGTTTGCTCGGAATAGCCACTGGCCAAAAAAACCGGCACGTTTGGATTGATCCGGCGTAACGCGCAAAAGGCCTCGTATCCGGAAAGGCGCGGCATCGTCAAATCCAGCAGCACACAGGAAATTTCGGACCCGCGCTTTTCATAGAGTTCCACCGCTTCCCGCCCATCCGTCGCCGGCAGCACGGCGAAACCCATTCGTTCGAGCATTTGACGGCCCACGTCACGCACATACTCCTCGTCATCGGCCAGGAGAACCAGCCCCTCGCCGCGCCAATCCGATGCCGAAGGTGTCGCACCCACAGCCACAGCCGCCCCGCCACTCAAACAGCCCGCAGGGAAATAAACCCCAAGCGTACTGCCCCGCCCGACTTCACTGTGGATCCTGATGAAGCCCCGGTGCCCACGAATGATCCCCAAGACCGCCGACATCCCCAGGCCGCGCCCCGTGAATTTCGTCGTGAAAAACGGATCGAATATTTTAGCCATCGTCGTCGAGTTCATGCCTGTGCCGCTGTCCTTCACTTCAAAATAGACATACGTCCCTTCGGGCAACTGATCGTCGTTGCTCGTGTGCAGTGCCTGAACGGCCTCATCCAGAAAAGCGCGCTCGCAGTACATACTGCCGGTGGAGAGGGCGATCATGCCCTCGTGATCGCCAATGGCTTCCGAAGCATTGGTAATCAGGTTCATGATGATTTGCCGAACCTGCGTGGAGTCGCCCTGAAAGAGCGGTAAGTCCGGAGCCAGACGGTACTTGACGTCCACCCGCTTAGAGATCGCGACTTCAAGCAAGTGGCCCATTTGTTCGATCAGGATTCCCAGGTCTATCGGCTCAATCACAAACCGCCCCTTCCCGGAATAAGCCAGCATTTGTTTGGCCAGTTCCGCTGCACGGCACGTGACCTTTTCTATTTCGTGCAGGTTTTCTCTACCCGGGGCCATGGGCGAGAGGGCATCGAGCGCCAGTTCGGTGTGCCCGAGAATGGCCGTGAGCAAATTGTTGAAATCATGGGCGATACCGCCGGCGAGTACGCCCAGGCTTTCCAGCTTCTGCGTATGCTGCACCTGCCGTTCCATCACAAGCCGCGCTTCCTCGGCCGCTTTGCGATCGGAAATATCCAGGGCAAACGCCAACCCCATCACCGGTTCACGGCGCAGCAACACACCCACGATCAGCGCAGAGACCCTCCGGCCATCCTCCAGCAGATACTCTTTCTCATAGGGATCACAACTCCCCCGCTTCATCATCACCTCAATCGCATGTTCGTCTTTGACCTGGCTTTCAGGCGGAGTAATGTTCTTCCAGTTCACCTGTTTGTTATTGAACTGCTCACGCGTCTTGTGGATGATTTGCAGGTAGGCGTCGTTCACTTCATAAAGCTCTCCGTCAGGCCCCCAGCATCCAACACCAATCATGTTGGAGTCAAAAATCGCGCGATACCTCATCTCGCTTTCCTTCAACGCCCGCAGCATGCGTTTGCGCTGCCCCAAACTCATGGCCAGCCACCCCACCAGCATCATCAACAGCACTGCAAAAGCCCCTGTCCCGATTATAAACCAACGCGTACGCCGGGCCAGTGCCGCCTCCGCCGTCTTGCGCGCCGTGATATCCCGTACCGTAAAGGTAACACCCGCAGATAGGTCTTCCGGATACAGCGGCGTAGCCGAAAGAAGCACCTCCCGGATGCTTCCATCTTTGCATCGCCAACGCGTCTCGACCGATCCCGTTCCATGCAGTGCGATCTGACGGTATGTTTCTTTTCCCACATATTCGTACTCCTTCTGCGCGGAATACAAGATGCGGGTATTCTGCCCAATCAACTCGTCACGGGCATATCCGGTGAGGCGGAGAATATAATCATTCACGTCAACCAGCACCCGATCCTCCACCAACCCAATGCCGGTCGGGGCGCTGCTAAGAATACTCTTGAGCATCTGCTCGGCGCGGGCGAGGCTTTGTATCGCAAACGGGATGCGCGCGCTGAAACGATGCAGCATGCGGTAATTGAACAAGAGGCGGGGCTCCGGATCCGTCTGAAAACCCATCTCCGAGAGTGGGCGGCCCTTCACCAGCGCGTCCACCATCATGCGTCCCAACATACGCCCCAGTTTTTCATCGTCAGCCGCCAGTGAGGCCAAGGCCCCATCCGGCACCGTCTGCTCCGAATAGCCGAACACAATATGATCGCCCGCCGCATGCACAATTTCGGGCACATGATCCATAATCAGTGCCTCCACCCCGAGAATCAGTGTTTCATCCGGTGCCGCCCCCTGGACCGCCGCCAGCACTTCCTTCATCGAAGCACATTCTGCCGTACGCAAAGAAAGACCCATCGCCGCTGCCGCCACCGTTGTTTCCTTCACATCGAGCACCGAGCCGGGATGGCCCGCCTCCACCAACAGCAGAATACTGCTCATCGCCGGATATATCTGACGGAAGGACTCCAGTTTAAACCGGTTGGGAATATAATACGTGACGCCCGCCAAATTCATCTTGGCCCGATCCAGGGAATACGCTGCACCGAGTTCCACCGGATTATTCACCCCGCCAAGAAACGTCGGAATACTCACCCCGCGCCGTCCCAACAGTTCAGCCCCATTACTGCGCAGAATCACCATGCCCGCCTTGGTTTGCTCAAACTCGGAAATGGCCGACTCCAGTGCGGCCAGATCCGGCAGTGCCGCGCGAACATCCAGATGAATCTGAGGGGCCTCTTCGGAAAGGGTCTTTTGAACGCCGGCCAATACCCGCTCGGGCATGATCACCTTGCCCTGCCACGCCACGCCCACCTGAATCGAATCCGATGCCCGACAAGCCGAAACCATCCAGCTCAACAGAAGAAACAATCTGAAAAGGCCCTTCATCATCGCATTTCCACCTTCCTCATGCCGCTCAGACAGCGCACCGCTCCCTTATAAACCATTTTTCCAATCATTGAATTTCTCGAATTATTCGAACCGCAGGGCGCGGATACGCGCGAGCACCGGCGGATGCGAATAACTGAAAAAAACCTTGAGCGGATGCGGTGTCAGGTTGGACAAATTCTCGACCGACAATTTTTTCAATGCCGAAATCATCGCCTCGGGCTGCTGCGTGGTACGCCTGGAAAAATCATCGGCTTGATACTCATGGCGACGCGACCAGTAATTTCCGAGGATGGAAAGAAAGAAATTAATGGGTGAAAAGAGGAACGAGAAAAAGACCATCCCCGCATAAATGGGATAGGCGGTTCCGCCATGGACCGGCACATAGGCTACGCCGAAGGCTTCGTAGAGGCTGGACTGCGTGAGAAAAAGTGAAAGGATGCAGAGCATGGCGCCACTGGTGAGCACCCCGACCGCGAACTGCTTCCAAATGTGCCCCAGCTTGTAATGGCCCACCTCGTGCGCCAGCACACAAACCAGTTCCTTCACGGTATGCCGCTCAATCAGCGTGTCGTACAGCGCAATTCTCCGCCACCGTCCAATCCCCGTGAAATAGGCATTCGACTTTGTCGAGCGGCGCGAACCATCCATTTTGAAAAGGCCGCGAACCGTGAAGCGGTTCTCCCGTGCGTACGCCTCGATCGACTCCTTGAGTTCCCCGTCCTCCAAAGGCGTGAACTTATTAAAGAGCGGCAGCAGGAAAACCGGCGCCACAATCATCAGCACCAGTTGAATCAGCGTCAACGCGCCCCAGCAATAGAGCCAGGCCACGACGCCCAATCTCGAGAAAAACCAGAGAACAAGAGCCAGAATCGGCCCGCCGATTGCCACGCCCAATGCCAAGCCCTTTATCCGATCCAGAATGAACGTTTTGGCCGTGGTCTTGTTGAATCCAAAACGTTCTTCAATCACGAAAGTGGACCAACATTCAAAGGGCAGGCTCACCGCCTGCGCCAGCAGCACCAGCATACCGGTGAAAAGCAATCCGGCTGGAATCATGCTCCAGCCCGTAGCCAACGCCACCCGATTCAGCCAACCGAACCCGCCCGCGAAGATAAAGCCCAGCGTCAACGCCAGCATCACACTCGAACGCAACAGTTCGAACCGGGTGTTTGTTTTCAGATAACGTTGCGACTGCGCATACTTTTCCGGCTCATAAACGCCTGCAAATTCGTCCGGCAGCATTTCGCTCAGATGGCCTAGATTCAACCGGTCCACCAGCAGTTCAATCAGATATTCGGCAATCAGCACCGCCACCACAAAAATCAGATAACCATTCACCGACATATCATTCATCCTTTCAAAAAAGCCATCACCGGCCACGCGCCCTCACGGCGCAAGCATTCGACGAAGCTGCTCGACATAGCGCCCCACGTATACCTGATTATCGAGCGTCTGCGCCTTCTCCAGCCATTCGAGCGCCGCACGATACCGCTGCCGCTGCACCTCCACCATCCCACAACGCACCGCCGCTTCCGCCGCCACATCCGCATCGGCCCGCCCCGCCCGCTCATACTGCATGAGCGCCTCTTCCGCCTTTCCGTTCTCGCGCAGCAGATCGCCCAACCGCAGCAGCACCTGCGCATCCAGGGGTACGGCCTTCAGATAATCTCGAAATCTCCGCTCTGCCTCCGCCCGCGAGCCCATTTGCCAGGCCCTTTCCGCGCTGGCCAACTGCCATTGGGCCTGTTGCTTCTCGGTGAGCGGGGCGACATCAAGGTGTTCCAGCAGACTATCTGCCTCCTCGAAACGCCCGAGCGCCATCATCACGCGCACGGCCTGCAACAGATGATCCACCGGCGCATTCGTCGTCTGCAACAGCGCGAGATATTGCGGGAGTGCCAACTCCGCCATATTCTCATTCAGATAGACATCTCCGAGCAGCGATTTCATGGAATCGGTGGCAAACCCAAGACGGTGTGCGCATTCCAGATTCATCATGGCCGAAGGCGTATCCTCCAGAGCCAGAGCCGCGCGGGCCTTGATGTCCCACACCTCCGCGCCTTCGAGTTGATCCGCCGTAAATTCATCAAAAAGGGCATACGCCTCCCGGTAGCGCTTGCCGTACAGCATACACTGCCCCAGCCCGCGCAGCGCATCACGGCTTTCCGGTTCGAGAAGCAGCGCAGAACGGTACGCCTGCTCGGCGCTGATCAGGCGCCCCTGCGCCATGAGGGCATAACCCAGCAATAAATAGAGATCGGCATCGGCCCGCCCACCCTCACGAATCAAAGGCTGATACAGCTCGATGGTCTTCGCCGCTTCTCCCTGCAGCAAATGCAGCCGTCCAAGCGCGCGTATCGCCCGGTAAAAATGCGGCTGCCGTCCGAGGGCCGACTGATAAGCCGTCAGCGCATTCGTATAATCGCCGGTCTCGAGATAAAGATTGCCAAGGGTATAATCCACCACCGGGTCCGATC